>JAKQIZ010000037.1 GCA_029561465.1 Deltaproteobacteria bacterium
AAGTCCATATGCGGCGTTGCGCTTCATCCTTCGTCACTGCGACGTACGCACAAGTACGCCTCATTCCTCAGGATTCGCGCGCCTTGCCTCTGGAGCTTTTTACTTCGTCGTCTCCATCATGACTTTTTACGAATTCATCAAGGTTGATGAGTCCGTAAAAAGGCGAATTTTGATTTTTTACGAGGTCGGTAAGTTTGGTATAAGCCGCGCCGGCGGTAAATGGTTCGCTATCCATCCCTTCATAATGATTACAGGCAAACCATGGAAAAGCGTGTAAGTTCTTTAAATTACAGCGCCGTCCACGGTCCCTGGATGGTCGGCGGGAAAGGCGGGAGCCGTCGATGAAAGGTCCGGGCGCGCCGGGGAAAAAGGGCTCATTGGTCGTCTATGGGGTGAATCCCCTCTGGGAGACGGTCCAGGACAACCCCGGCGATGTACTGAGCATTCACGTAATGTCGGGGAAGGCGAGGCCTCAGATCCAGAAGATCCTGAAGGCGGCGGAGCGTTTTTCCATTCCCGTTGTGGCGGCGGATCGCTTCCGGCTGAACGGACTGGCCGGCACGGAAAACCATCAGGGAATCGTCGGGGTGGTCCGGCCCTTTGCCTATTCGGATCTCACGGAATTGCTGTCGGACGTGCCGGGGCCGCCGCCAGGAAAACTGGTCGTAGCCTTGGACGGGATTACCGATCCCCAGAATCTCGGCGCGATCATCCGTTCCGCCCATTGTTTTGGCGCGGCGGGGGTGATCATTCCCCAGGACCGTTCCGCTGCCGTGACGGCAACAGTCGCTAAAACCTCGGCCGGGGCGGTGCGGTATTTGCCGGTAGTCATGGTGACTAATCTACCCCGGGCCCTGGATTTTCTCAAGGAGCGGGACTTCTGGGTTTATGGCGCCGACGCAGCGGTGGGGCAGGATGTCCGCACGGTGGCCTTCGCTGACAATGTAGTGCTGGTTATGGGCAGCGAGGGGAGGGGACTCCGGGAACTGATCAGAAAAAAATGTGATTTCTTTTTGGCCATTCCCATGATAGGAAAAATAGGCTCCCTTAATGTATCGGTGGCAGCGGGCATTATTCTGGCGGAGATCTTTCGGGTACGTAGGGAGAGTCGGGAGACGGAAAGCTGAACAGTCGTTGACATTTGCTTGGCGATCCAACAAGATCAAACAGGAGATCACATGCCGGTATTTGTTTGGGAAGCGACGACCAGAAGAGGTGATGTCAAGAAAGGCGAGCTCGAAGGCGCCGATGAGGCCGCCATCCGAGGACAGTTGCGGCGCCAGGGTTTCCGATCCATCAAAATCAAGGCCAAACCTAAGGACCTAAGCGAATATCTTCCGTTTTTGAAACAGAAGGTCAGTGAAAAGAACGTCGTGGTTTTTGCCCGCATCTTCGCCACGATGATCAACGCCGGTCTTCCTCTGATCCAGTGCCTCGATCTCCTCTCCCAGCAGGAACAGAATAAGACCTTTGCCAAAATCATCGCCGATGTGAAGACGGATATCGAAAGCGGGGCCACCCTTTCCGATTCCCTGAAAAAATATCCGAAGATATTCGATGAATTGTTTGTCAATCTCGTGGCCGCGGGTGAGAGCGGCGGTATCCTCGACGTGATCCTGCAACGCCTGTCCAGCTATATGGAGAAGGCGATGAAGCTCAAATCCAAAGTCAAGGGGGCCATGACTTATCCGGCCAGTGTCTTGGTCATTTCCATAGGCGTAGTGGCCCTCTTGCTCCTCAAGGTCATTCCGGTTTTCCAGAAAATGTTCGAGGGAATGGGGGGAGAACTGCCCGGTCCCACTCAGTTTCTCGTCAATGCCAGCGCTTTCACGCAGAAATATTTCCTCCTCATGGCGGCGGCGGTGGTAGTGGCGGTCTTTCTGTTCAAACGCTTCGTCGCAACCGAACGGGGGCGCTATCTTTTTGACCGGACGGTGCTGAAATCACCCGTTTTCGGCGACCTGCTGAAGAAAGTGGCCGTGGCAAAATTCACCCGTACCATGTCCACCATGATGTCCAGCGGCGTGCCCATTCTGGAGGGATTGACGATCGTCAGCAAGACGGCGGGCAACGTCATCATCGAGAAGGCCCTCCTGGAAACGAGGAAAAGCATCGCCGAAGGGAAAACCATTGCCGAGCCCCTGGCGGAGACCGACATCTTTCCCGCCATGGTGGTGCAGATGATCGCTGTCGGTGAAGCCACTGGCGCCCTTGATACCATGTTGGCCAAGATCGCCGATTTTTACGACGACGAGGTGGATACGGCGGTGGACGCTATGACGGCGCTGCTGGAACCGTTCATGATGGTCTTTCTGGGTGGGGTGGTCGGCGGCATGATCATCGCCATGTATCTGCCCATCTTCAAGATGGCGTCCGTGGTCGGCGGCTGAGAGGTGGATAAGATAAAAAATGGTCGGGATGGCGCGATTTGAACGCGCGACTCCTGCGTCCCGAACGCAGTGCCCTACCAGGCTGGGCCACATCCCGACACGGCGGATAAATATAAAATTACCGCCGGAATGTCCAACAATATTTTCGGCGATGTAGTGACTATTGCAACTGTTTGATTTTATTTGCAACGATATTTAATGTGCGAGGGAAGATCCGTGATTGTCTATGATCTGCGCTGTGATCGCGGTCATAAATTCGAGGGCTGGTTTCAAGACCGGCAGGCTTTTGATGCCCAGAAACAGGGACGGCTGATTTCCTGTCCAATCTGTGGCAGTGTGGAGGCGGAGATCGTTCCGGCGGCGGTGAACGTTGTGGGCCGGGATTCCCGTCCGGTGACCAACGATAATAAAGGGGAAATTTCCCCGATGAGATATTTTGAGCAGTTGAATCGGCAACTAGAAAGGTGCTTCGACAATGTCGGCGACCGGTTTGCAGAGATTGCCTTCAGGATCCATTACGGCGAGGAGGAGCGGCGCAATATCCGCGGGACCACAACCAAACAGGAAGAGGAGGCCCTCCGCGAGGAAGGGATCCCTTTCGTGAAGATTCCCCTGCCGAAATTCGACAGTTAAGCTAAGGTCAACTCCAGCCGTGAAACCACCCTCTTCCCATATTTTAGCCACGATAGGAAATACGCCGCTGGTGGAGATTCGCCACCTCAGCGACAATCCGCAGGTGCGTATCTTCGCCAAAATGGAATGTTTCAATCCCGGAGGCTCCATCAAGGATCGGACAGCCCTGGCCATGATCGAGGGTGCCGAACGGCGGGGAGAATTAACGAAAGACAAGGTGATTCTCGAGGCGACAAGCGGCAATACGGGTATTGGCCTAGCCCTGGTGGCCGCCGCCAAGGGCTATCGCCTCTGCCTTACCATGTCGGAGGCGGCCAGCGAGGAGCGGAAGAAGATCCTCCGGGCCATGGGGGCCGAACTTCACTTCACCCCCGCCAATCTTGGCACCGACGGCGCCATCGAGGCGGCCTATCTAATGATGAGGGAAAATCCCGACCGATATTTCGGCACGGACCAGTTCAACAATCCCGATAATGTCCGGGCTCACTATGAGGGAACGGCGGAGGAGATCTGGCGCCAAACCGACGGTCAGGTTACGGCCGTCGTCGTTGCCCTGGGGACCACAGGAACGGCCATGGGGCTGTCGCGGCGCCTCAAGGAATACAACCCGGAGGTCCGGATCATCGGCGTGGAACCTTATTTGCAACACAAACTGCAAGGTCTAAAGAACATGAAGGAATCCTATCGTCCCGGGATATTCGACCGGAATCTCCTGGACGAGAAGGTCAACATTCTCGATGAGGATGCCTTCGAAACAGCCCGGCGACTGGCCAGAGAAGAGGGGCTCCTGGTGGGGATGAGTTCCGGCGCCGCCATGCATGTAGGCCTCCGGAAGGCCCGGGAAATGACGAGCGGGGTCCTGGTGGTAATCTTTCCCGACAGCGGCGAGCGCTATCTGAGTACGGATCTGTTCACCGAAAAGGGTGAAATGACGTTGCGGCTGTACAACACCCTGACCAGGCAGAAGCAGTTCTTCAAGCCCCTGCGCTCCGAAGAGGTACGGATCTATTCCTGTGGTCCCACCGTCCATGACGTGCCCCATATCGGCAGCTACCGCCGTTTCGTCGTCTCCGATCTGCTCAGGAGATATTTGGAGTACAAGGGCTGCCGAGTCCGCCATGTAACCAATATCGTCGATCTCGCCGACCGATCGATCCGGGGCGCCGAGCGGACCGGCGCGGATCTCGTTACGTACACGGCCCGGTGCACAGAGGCTTTCCTTAGGGATATCGGCAAGTTGAACATCAAAGAAGACGAGATGTACCCCCGGGCGAGCGAACATGTGGACGACATGATCCGCATGGTGGAAAAGCTGGTGGGGAAGGGCTATGCCTATGAAAAACTCCGGTCCGTTTATTTCGACATCTCCAAGTTCAACGAATACGGGAGTCTGTCCAATATCGACCTGAGGAAGGTTCAGCACGGCCGGACTAGTGATCTGGACGACTATGAGAAGGACAGCCCGGTGGATTTCACCCTCCTGAAAAGGTCCACCCTGAGTGAACTAAAGAAGGGTATTTACTATAAGACCCGCTGGGGAAGCGTCCGGCCCAGCTGGCACCTCGAATGTGCCGCCATTGCCATGAAATTTCTTGGTGAGGCATTTGATATCCATGCCAGTGGCGCCGATATCACCTTCCCCCACTGCGAAAATGTCCTGGCCATCGGCAAGGCGTCCACCGGCCGGGGCATGGCCAACTACTGGCTGAGCACGGAACTGGTGATGATCGACGGCAAGAAGATGTCCCGGTCGCTGGGCAATGTTCTGACCATGGAGGATCTGGAAAGAAAGGGTTATGAAGGTCGGGAGATACGCTTCTTTCTTCTGGGTGCCCACTATCGCAAGCCCCTGAATTTTTCCTGGGGTGCTCTGGAGACCGCCAAAAACACCGTCCGGAAGCTGAACCGTTTCGTCCAGCGCTTACTCCGTTTCCGCCCCGGTATGGGTTGTCCCGATACGGACCAGTGGATCTATGACGTCCGGCACAGCTTTATCGATGCCATGGATGACGACCTGAATATTTCGGGTGCCCTGGCCTCCCTCTTCGACTTTATCAACAAAGTCAGCCCGCCCCTCGAACAGGGATGCTTCACCCTCGAGGAAAGGGACCGCCTCCTCGATGCGCTCCAGGGACTGGACGGGGTGCTGGGGGTCATGACCTTTGCGGAGGAACGGATCGACGGGGAGGTTCTGACGTTGGTGGAAAAACGGGCGGCACTGCGCAAGGAGATGCGGTGGGCGGAGGCCGACGCCGTCCGTGCCGAGCTTGCCGCTTTGGGGATCGAAGTCTATGACACCCCTCAGGGCAGTTTCTGGCGGCTCCGTTGACAAGCCGGACATGCTCGCATCGGCAATGGTCGGATAATTATAATGAGTGGCTTAATGTTCATAAAAAGTTCTTGACAAAATAAGGCAATAAATCTAAGTTTCCCAATTCGCATTTTCGGCTCGGATTAGCGACGCCGGCAATATCGCGATAAGTTCTTTGAATTACGTGTTAAAGTGTTATTTGCTGGCGTAGCTCAACAGGTAGAGCAGCTGATTTGTAATCAGCAGGTTGCGGGTTCGAGTCCCATCGCCAGCTCCATAATGATGGCAGGTCCCATTGGAGGGGTTCCCGAGTGGCCAAAGGGAGCAGACTGTAAATCTGCCGGCTCAGCCTTCGGAGGTTCGAATCCTCCCCCCTCCACCAAATCATTAATTGGACGGCGCCGTTAAAAATGGACAAATGTTATGAACATTAATCAGCCCTGAAGGACTGATTTCTGAAGAGGAGGATAAGCGGGAGTAGCTCAGTGGCTAGAGCGTCAGCCTTCCAAGCTGAGGGTCGCGGGTTCGAATCCCGTTTCCCGCTCCATCAGTGAAGATCAGCCCACGTAGCTCAGTAGGTAGAGCACATCCTTGGTAAGGATGAGGTCACCAGTTCAATCCTGGTCGTGGGCTCCATTATGAAAAGGCGATTTATTTTATGAGGAATATCATCACATTGTCCTGCACGGAGTGCAAGCAGAAAAATTACACGACCACGAAAAACAAGCGGACCATGCAGGGACGTCTGGAACTGAAGAAGTACTGCAAGTTCTGCCGGTCTCATAAGCTTCACCGGGAAACGAAGTAGCGTCGTTTCGTCCCTTCGTCATGTTGAGGTATCATTCAGGCCAGTAGCTCTAATGGATAGAGCGCCGGACTCCAAATCCGGATGCTGGGGGTTCGAGTCCCTCCTGGCCTGCCATTTATTTTTGAACGGTTTACTTGATGGATAAGATCAAGGTTTGGATTGACAAAGTGAAGGTGTTCCTTTCCGAGGCTAAGGTCGAACTGAAGAAAGTGACCTGGCCGACGCCGAAGCAGACCCTTGCCTCGACCGCGGTAGTAATCGTCGTTACGGCCATTGTCTCCGCCTTTCTAGGCATCGTCGATTTCGGCTTGACCAAACTCATTAAATTACTGCTGGGATAAGAACATGGCTCAGAAATGGTATGTCGTCCACACCTATTCGGGTTATGAAAACCGGGTCAAGCTGTCTCTCCAGGAGCGTATTGAAGCGGCAGGGAAGCAGGAATTCTTTTCCGACGTCTTAATCCCCGAGGAGGATATCGTCGAGTTGGTCTCCGGGGAGAAAAAGACCTCAAAGCGCAAATTCTTTCCCGGTTACATCCTGGTCCGGATGGAGCTGAATGACGATACCTGGCATATCGTGAAAGACACCCCCAAGGTGACGGGTTTCATTGGCGGCAAGGAAAAACCCTTTCCCATTCCGGACAAGGATGTGGAGTCGCTGCGCACACGGATCGACGAAGGAACCCTGAAGCCGAAACCTAAATTCAAATTCGAGGTCGGCGACCACGTCCGCATCATCGACGGTCCCTTTACCAACTTTGACGGGGTCATCGACGAGGTCAAACCGGAGAAGGGGAAGTTGAGAGTCATTGTAAGTATTTTCGGCAGATCCACGCCGGTGGAGCTGGATTTCATCCAGGTAGTCCAAAACTAAATCAGCGAAGATAAGGTGGAACACTATGGCTAAAAAGGTAATTGCCAACATAAAATTGCAGATCAAGGCAGGCAAGGCCACGCCTTCCCCGCCGATCGGGCCGGCCCTCGGTCAGCATGGGGTGAACATTATGGAATTCTGTAAGGCTTATAATGCCATGACCCAGAGCCAGGAGGGTACGGTTATTCCCGTCGTGATTACTGTTTATGCCGACCGCTCCTTTACTTTTATCACCAAGACCCCCCCGGCCGCCGTGCTCCTCAAACAGGCGGCGAAGATCGCCAAGGGATCCGGGATCCCCAACAAGGAAAAGGTCGGGACGGTGACCGCCAAGCAGATCAAGGAGATCGCGGAACTGAAGTTCAACGATCTCAACGCGGTAGATATTGAAGGCGCCATCAGCGTCATCACGGGTACGGCGCGCTCCATGGGAATTACAATCGAGGGTTGATCCCCGATCTTTGAGGTTTGATCATGACAACAAGAGGGAAAACATTTATCGAGGCAAAGAAGAAGGTGGAACCGGGGAAACGCTATGCCCTCAAGGAAGCGGTGGAACTCGTCATTGCCACCAAACGGGCCAAGTTCGACGAGACGGTGGAGATCGCCATGCGGTTGGGCGTCAATCCCCAGCATGCCGATCAGATGGTCCGGGGCAGCGTCGTGCTGCCCAACGGTCTGGGCAAGACGGTCCGGGTCCTGGCCTTCGTCAAGGGCGACAAGGAACGGGAAGCCCAGGAGGCCGGTGCGGATTATGCCGGCGCCGATGACCTGATCGAGAAGATCAAAGGCGGCTGGCTGGAGTTCGACCGGGTGGTGGCCACTCCGGACATGATGGGCAGCGTGGGCAAACTGGGCAAGATCCTGGGGCCCCGGGGGCTCATGCCCAATCCCAAGGTGGGCACCGTGACCTTCGATGTGGCCAGGGCCATTGGCGAATTGAAGGCGGGCAAAGTGGAATTCCGGGTGGAAAGGGCCGGAATTGTCCATACCCCGGTAGGGAAAGTCTCATTTGGCGCCGACAAACTCATGGAAAACATCGCTGCCGTCATCGAAACCATCGTCAAGTTGAAGCCGGCGGCCAGCAAGGGTACCTATCTCAAGAGCATCTCCCTTTCCTCCACGATGGGACCCGGGGTCAAGGTGGACCCCCTTGATGTGAGAAATATATAACGTCCGCTAAAGGCAGTAATATCTAACACGTGATTGATTGAGTCTGAGACAGCAGGTACGGGAGTTTAAACGGTAATTGCAGGCCTGCCGAGACGAGAGAAAAACCATGATTCTGAAAGCGAAGCTTATTGTTCCGAAAGCGAAGCTTAATGTTCATAATTGGTTGTCATCGTCTTTTTTCCTGTTACCTGCCATTTTGGAACTTTCGATTGCGTAGCGTCCGGACGGCCGCCCCAGGCCGCCCCGGACCAATAAGATTGAAAGGAGGTTGAAGATTGGATCGAAAGGAAAAAGAGCAGGTTGTCGCCGAACTTCACGAAAAGTTGAAGGGATTTAAGCTCGCCGTCCTCACGGGCTATTCGGGCATGGATGTCGCCCGGATTACGGCCCTGCGGGTAGCCCTGCGGAAATCCGGCACCGATATGCGGATCGTCAAGAACACCCTACTGCGCATTGCCTCGCAGGGAACTGATTTCAGCGCCATGAACGAGCATATCAAGGGTCCCCTGGCGCTCGTCCTTACTGACAAGGACGTGGTAGAGACGGTCAAGGTGCTGGTGGAATTCGCGAAAAAGAACTCCGAAATGGAGATCAGAGCCGCCATGCTGGAGGGAAAGCTGTTGAACCGGGAGCAGGTCAATGCCGTGGCACTGCTGCCGAGTCGTGAGATTCTCATTGGCAGGTTGCTATCCGTGTTGATCGGTGTTCCCACTGGACTGGTGAGTGTGCTGAGCGCCGTCCCCAGAGGGATGGTCCAGGTCCTCGATGCTTATAGGGAGAAAAAAGAATCACTACAATAAATAAAACAGGAAGGAAGTAAGGAAAGATGGCAAGTCAGATTACCAAGGAAGATGTCGTAAAGTTTATCGAAGGCATGACCGTTCTGGAACTGTCCGAGCTGGTCAAGGAATTGGAACAGCGCTTTGGTGTCTCCGCCGCCGCCCCGGTAGCCGTTGCCGCGGTCCCGGCCGGTGGAGAAGCGGTTGCCCCGGCGGAGGAAAAGACGGAATTCGACACCATCCTCACCGGATTCGGCGATCAGAAGATTCAGGTCATTAAAGTGGTCAGGGCGATTACCGGACTGGGGCTCAAAGAGGCCAAGGATCTGGTGGACGGAGTGCCGAAACCTATCAAGGAGGCCGTTTCCAAAGATGAGGCGGCGGATATAAAGAAAAAGATCGAAGAGGTCGGCGGTACCGTAGAGATTAAATAGTTATTGAGGTACGGCTTATCGGATCTTGAAACCGAAAGGATCATATGGGCGAGTTTCGTAAAAATTTCGGAAGGATAAAGAAGATTGTGGATATTCCCAATCTCATCGATATCCAGGTAAAATCCTACGAAAAGTTTCTTCAGAAGGATACGGCCCCCGACCAGCGGGGCAACTACGGCCTCCAGGGGGCCTTTAAAAGCGTCTTCCCCATTTCCGACTATAGTAAGAAATGCTCTCTAGAATTCGTCAGTTATAAAATTGGAGAGGTGCGCTATGATGTCAAGGAGTGCATTCAAAAGGGAATGAGCTATGCCGCGCCGCTGAAGATCGTCGTCCGGCTGCTGATTTTCGACGTCGATCTGTCCACGAACCAGAAGCAGATCAGTAACATCAAGGAGCAGGAAATCTATTTCGGCGAGATCCCTCTCATGACGGAGAACGGGACGTTCATCGTCAACGGTACGGAGCGGGTGATCGTCAGCCAGCTCCACCGCTCTCCGGGAATCTTCTTCGATCATGACAAGGGGAAGACTCTGGCCAGCGGCAAGCTCATCTATTCGGCCCGGGTGATCCCCATTCGCGGTTCCTGGCTGGATCTGGAATTCGATTCCAAGGATCTCCTCTATGTCCGGATCGACCGCCGTCGCAAGATGCCGGTGACGATTCTCCTCAAGGCCATGGGGAATTCCACGGAATTTATCCTGAATTACTTTTACAATATCGAAACGGTCTTCCTGGATGGAGATCAGTTTTTTATGGCCGTGGATAATTCCCTCCTGGGCGAAAAGGCCCCGGAAGACATCCGGGACGCGTCTGATGAGGTGATTGTCAAAAAGGGCAGGAAGATCAACAAGATCCTGCTGAAAAAGATGTCCGAAGCTTCGATTACGCGCATTACGGCAAGCGAAGCTGACGTGGTCGGCAAGATCCTCTCAACGGACATCATGGATCCGGAAACGGGAGAGGTCCTGTTGCGCTGCAACGAAGAACTCTCCCCGGAGGGATTGAAGCTCCTCCAGGCTAAGAACATCCGGGAGGTCCGGTTCATCCACCTCGATGAAGAAATGGGCAATGTGTCGATCCGTGAGACCTTGCTGGCTGATCGTATCGAAACCATGAATGATGCCATAATCGAGATATACCGCCGGCTCCGCCCCAGCAATCCCCCCACCCCGGAAACGGCCCAGGCTTTCTTCCGGAGTCTCTTCTTCGAACCGGAAACCTACGATCTCTC
Source organism: Deltaproteobacteria bacterium (assembly GCA_029561465.1). Taxonomy (GTDB): domain Bacteria; phylum Desulfobacterota; class Syntrophia; order Syntrophales; family UBA8958; genus UBA8958. The sequence continues at coordinate 10,639 of JAKQIZ010000037.1, forward strand.
CGACGTGGGGCGGGCCAAGATGAACTACAAGCTCCGCCTCGACGTCCCCACGAATGTTACGGTACTAAGAAATGAAGATATCTTGGCGGCGGTCAAATATCTCATCGACCTGAAAAACGGGATCGGGGAATGTACGGTGGACGATATCGATCATTTGGGAAACCGGCGGGTGCGCTCAGTCGGTGAATTGATCGAAAACCAGTACCGAATCGGGCTTGTGCGCATGGAGAGGGCCATCAAGGAGAAGATGAGCCTTCAGGACATCGAGACGATGATGCCCCATGATCTTGTAAATGCCAAACCCGTTTCGGCGGTGGTCAACGAGTTCTTCGGGAGCAGCCAATTGTCCCAGTTTATGGACCAGACCAATCCCCTTTCGGAGATCACCCATAAACGGCGACTTTCCGCTCTGGGACCCGGCGGCCTTACCCGGGAAAGGGCGGGGTTCGAGGTCCGGGACGTCCATCCCACCCATTACGGGCGGATCTGCCCGGTGGAAACACCGGAGGGGCCCAATATCGGCCTCATCGTCTCGCTTTCCACCTATGCCCGGGTCAACGAGTTCGGATTTATCGAAACCCCCTATCGCCTGGTAAAAGACGGGCGGGTCCTCGACGAGGTCCGCTATATGACTGCCATCGAGGAGGAAAATTTTATCATCGCCCAGGCGGATCGTCCTCTGGACAAGGATGGCCGGTTTATCGGGGAGATGATCTCCGCCCGCAAGGGCGGCGATTTCATTACCGTCGAACCGGAAGAGATCAACTACATGGATGTTTCTCCTAATCAGCTCGTCAGCGTCGCCGCCACGCTCATTCCCTTCCTGGAACATGACGATGCCAACCGTGCCCTCATGGGCTCCAACATGCAGCGCCAGGCCGTGCCGTTGATGAGACCCGCCGTCCCGGTAGTAGGCACCGGCATGGAGGCGGTCGTGGCCCGGGATTCCGGGGCCGTAGTGGCCGCCCGGCGGGACGGAGTGGTGGAAAGCGTGGATGCGGCCCGCATCGTCGTCAAATGCGACGGCACCGGCGATGACAACCTGGACATCGGGGTGGATATCTACAACCTGGTCAAATATCAACGTTCCAACCAGGACACCTGCTTCAATCAGAAGCCAATCGTCGTCAAGGGCGACCGAGTGCGCCGCGGGGACATCATCGCCGACGGTCCTGCCACGGACAACGGTGAACTGGCCCTGGGAAGAAACGTCATGGTGGCCTTCATGTCCTGGGGGGGGTACAATTACGAAGATTCGATTCTGGTGAGTGAGCGGGTCGTCAAGGAGGACATCTATACCTCCATCCATATCGAAGAGTTCGAGACCATGTCCCGGGACACGAAACTGGGCAAGGAGGAGATAACCAGAGACATCCCCAATGTAGGGGAAGAGGCCCTGAAGAACCTGGACGAAAGCGGTATCGTCCGCATGGGCGTATCCGTGAAGCCCGGAGACATTCTGGTCGGCAAGATCACCCCCAAGGGGGAGACGCAACTGTCCTCGGAGGAGAAGCTGCTCCGGGCCATTTTCGGCGAGAAGGCCAGCGACGTGCGCGACACTTCCCTCCGGGTTCCCCCGGGGGTGGAAGGTACGGTGATCGACGCCAAGATATTTACCCGCAAAGGGGTGGAAAAGGACAGCCGGTCCCAGGAAATCGAGGATGAAGCCCTGAGTTCCATAGAGAAGGATCGTAATGACGAGTTGCGCATCATCACCGATTCGGTACGGGCCAGAATCACGGAAATGCTAGTCGGTAAGACTGCCGGCGCCAAGCTCGCGGACGGAAAAAAGAAAAAGATCTACCTAAAAAAGGGCGAAGAGATCGATGGCGAAATCCTGGCGAAGATCCCCTTCGATCTCTGGAAGGACATCACCCTGGCCGGGGATGAAGAGACGGAAGAGCAGGTTCGGATGCTGTGCGACAATCTGACCCGGAAGAAGGAGAGGATCGACGCCTACTTCAAGGAAAAGATCGAAAAGCTCCGGGCCGGCGATGAATTGCCCCCCGGAGTCATCAAGATGGTTAAGGTCTATGTAGCCATCAAGAGGAAATTATCCGTGGGCGACAAGATGGCAGGCCGCCATGGGAACAAGGGAGTCCTTTCCCGGATCCTGCCGGAAGAAGATATGCCCTATTTTGTGGACGGCACCCCGGTGGATATTGTCCTCAATCCCCTGGGGGTTCCCTCCCGGATGAACGTTGGCCAGATTTTGGAGACCCATCTCGGTTGGGCGGCCAAAGGTCTGGGCGACAAGATCAACGAACTGATGAAGACACGGCAGAATCTGGAGCAGGTCAAAAAGGAAATCAAGGCAATTTATGCCTCTCCGGAGGCGAATGTTTTTATCGACAAGGCATCGGAGGGGGATGTCAAGAGATTCGTTTCTCGTCTGCAAAGTGGGATCTCCTTCTCCACCCCGGTCTTTGACAGCGCCGATGAAAACGAGATCCGGCAGATGTTGAAACTCGCCAACCTTCCCGAGAAAGGCCAGACGGTCCTTTTCGACGGGAGGACGGGTGAGCCCTTCGACCAGGAGATCACCGTCGGCATGATCTACATGCTCAAACTCCATCACCTGGTGGACAACAAGATCCATGCCCGCTCCATCGGCCCCTATTCCTTGGTCACCCAGCAGCCCCTGGGAGGCAAGGCCCAGTTCGGCGGCCAGCGACTGGGCGAGATGGAGGTCTGGGCCATGGAGGCTTACGGTGCCGCCTATTCCCTCCAGGAATTTCTCACGGTTAAATCCGACGATGTGGCGGGGAGAACGAGGATGTACGAGACCATCGTGAAAGGGGAACACACCCTGGAACCGGGGCTGCCGGAGTCGTTCAACGTCCTGGTCAAGGAACTCCAGAGCCTCTGCCTGGATGTTGAATTAATTGAGGAAGAAAGTTAAGGAGCAGATGCGTGGAAGACGTATTCACCTACTTTGAAAAGCCGAAGGACCCCATCAGGTTCAATGCCATAAAGATTTCCATCGCCTCCCCGGAAAAGATTCTTTCCTGGTCGGCCCGGCCGAACACCAACGGGGAGGTCAAGAAGCCGGAAACGATCAACTATCGTACCTTCAAGCCCGAAAGGGACGGTCTGTTTTGTGCGAAGATCTTCGGTCCGGTGAAGGATTACGAATGCCTTTGCGGCCGCTACAAACGGATGAAGCACCGCGGGGTCATCTGCGAGAAATGCGGGGTGGAAGTCATCCAATCCAAGGTCCGCCGGGAAAGAATGGGCCATATAAAACTGGCCACACCGGTGGCCCATATCTGGTTCCTTAAGAGTCTGCCCAGCCGGATCGGTAATGTCCTTGACCTCACCCTCAAGGAACTGGAAAAAGTACTCTATTTTGAGGCCTGGATCGTCATGGATCCCAAGACCACTTCCCTGCGGAAAAAGGAACTGCTTTCCGAGGAAGAGGTGCATGAACTAAGGGAGCAATACGGTGAGGACGCCTTCGAGGTGGGCATCGGCGCGGAAGCCGTACGCAAACTCCTCGAAGAGCTGGACCTGGACCAGATGGACGGTGAACTCCGGGAGGAACTGAAAACCGCCGTTTCGGATACAAAAAAGAAAAAATTGGTCAAGCGCCTCAAGGTGGTGGAGGCCTTGAAGAAATCCGGCAACAAACCGGAGTGGATGGTCCTCACCGTGCTCCCCGTCATTCCCCCGGACCTTCGTCCTCTGGTGCCTCTGGACGGGGGCCGTTTCGCCACCTCCGACCTCAATGACCTCTACCGGCGGGTAATCAACCGTAACAACCGGCTCAAACGCCTTATGGAGCTCAACGCCCCGGAGATAATCATCCGCAACGAAAAGCGCATGCTCCAGGAAGCCGTGGATGTGCTGTTCGACAACGGACGCCGGGGCCGGGCCATTACCGGTACCAACAAGCGTCCCCTCCGGTCCCTTTCCGACATGCTCAAGGGCAAACAGGGACGTTTCCGTCAGAATCTCCTCGGCAAGCGGGTCGATTATTCGGGCCGGTCGGTCATCACCGTGGGTCCGGATCTGCGACTCCACCAGTGCGGGCTTCCCAAGCAGATGGCTTTGGAGCTATTCAAGCCTTTTGTATATAACCGCCTTATGGACAAGGGGTATGTGGCCACGGTAAAAAGCGCGAAGAAGATGGTGGAGAGGGAGTCTTCCGAGGTATGGGACGCCCTGGACGAGGTGGTGAGGGAATACCCCATCATGCTCAACCGTGCCCCTACCCTGCACCGGTTAGGAGTTCAGGCTTTCGAACCGGTCCTCATCGAGGGCAAGGCGATCCAGCTCCATCCCCTGGTCTGCACCGCCTTCAACGCCGACTTCGACGGCGACCAGATGGCCGTGCATGTGCCGTTGTCCATCGAGGCCCAGACCGAGGCCCGGGTGTTGATGATGTCCACCAACAACATCCTTTCCCCGGCCCACGGCAAGCCGATCATCATCCCCAGCCAGGATATTGTCCTTGGGATCTATTACCTGACGCGTGCCAAGACGGACGTACTGGGCGAAGGCATGGTGTTTTCCGGACCCGAGGAGGTGCGAAGCGCCTACGACGCCGGCAGCGTCGATCTTCATGCCCGGATCACCGTCCGTATCGACGGTGAACGGAAAGAAACGACCGTAGGCCGAATCATGCTCTATGAAGTCATCCCCGAGGGCATCGCCTTCGATCTCATTAACAAGGTGATGAACAAGAAGGAACTCGCTAGCCTTATCGATTTCACTTATCGGACCTGCGGCGCCAAGACGACGGTTCTCCTGGCCGACCGCCTGAAGGATTTGGGCTTCAAGTACGCCACCAACTCCGGGGCTTCCATCGCCATTAACAACATGGCCGTGCCCGCCAACAAAAAAGAAATCGTAAGCCGGGCCGACCGGGATGTGTTGAAGATTCAGAAACAGTATATGGACGGCCTTATTACCGACGGCGAGCGCTACAACAAAGTCATTGACATATGGGCCCAGGCCACGGAAAGGATCGCCGGGGAGATGATGGGCGGCATCGCCTCCACGGAGGTGACCATGGTTTCCGGAGAAAAGAAGCGCACCGACAGCTTCAATCCCATCTTTATGATGGCCGATTCCGGCGCCCGGGGCTCGGCGGCCCAGATTCGCCAGTTGGCCGGTATGCGGGGCCTCATGGCCAAGCCTTCGGGGGAGATCATCGAGACGCCAATTACAGCTAATTTCCGTGAAGGTCTCACGGTTTTGCAATACTTCATTTCTACCCATGGCGCCCGGAAGGGATTGGCCGATACGGCGCTTAAAACAGCCAATTCGGGTTATCTCACCCGTCGGCTCGTGGACGTGGCCCAGGACTGCATCATTACCGAAGAGGATTGTGGGACTATCGACGGCATCTACGTCTCGGCGCTCATGGAAGGTGGAGAAATTATCGAGACGGCCGGGGAGCGCGTCCTGGGCCGGGTCGCCCTGGAGGAGATCGTGGATCCCTTCACCGGGGAGACTTTAGTGGAAGCCAATCAGGAGATAGACGAGGTCCTGGCGGAGCGGATCGACAAGGCGGGCATCGAGCGGGTGAGCATCCGTTCGGTTCTTACCTGCAAGTCCAAACACGGCGTCTGCACCATGTGTTACGGACGCGATCTGGCCCACGGCCATTTGGTCAACATTGGAGAAGCGGTGGGTATCATTGCGGCGCAGTCCATCGGGGAGCCGGGGACCCAATTAACGATGAGAACCTTCCACATCGGCGGCACCGCCAAGTTCGAGGAGCATTCAACCCTCCAGGCCCGTCATGACGGCGTCGTCAAGTTTGTAAATCTTTCCACTGTCAAGATCCAGGCCGGCGGCATGGTCGATCTGGTCGTCATGAACCGCAACGGCGAGATCCACGTGCTGGATGAGCAGGGGCGCAACCGGGGCAAATACCCGGTGCCTTACGGCGCCCATCTAAAGGTAAATGAAGGGGATACCGTGTACGGTCCGGGAAAGGACCCCAAAACAGGACAGGAACGACAGGCCACGCTCATCGCGGAGTGGGATCCCTTCTCGATTCCCATCCTGGCCGAGGTGGACGGCACGATCAAGTACGGGGACATCATCGAGGGCAAGACCATGCAGGAGCAGGTCGACGAAGTCACCGGCCTTTCCCGCAAGGTTGTCATCGAATCCAAGGGGACGGACGTGCGGCCCCGGGTTTCCATCAAGGACAAGAAGGGCCGGACGGCGAAGGTACCCGGCACGAATATGGTGGCCCGGCATCTGCTGCCCGTGGGAGCAAACATTGTGGTCTCGGAAGGCGATCAGGTCAGCGCCGGCGACATCATTGCCAAAATCCCCCGGGAAACCACAAAGACCAAGGATATCACCGGTGGTCTGCCCCGGGTTGCCGAACTTTTCGAGGCAAGGAAACCCAAGGAATACGCCGTCATCAGTGAAATAAGAGGGGTCGTTTCCTACGGCAAGGACGCGAAGGGGAAGCGCAAGGTCATCATTACCCCCGACAGCGGCGAGGAGAAGGAATACCTGATCCCCAAGGGAAAACATGTGAGCGTCCAGGAAGGGGACCGGGTTCAGGAAGGGGAACCGCTCATGGACGGGATTCATAACCCCCATGACCTTCTGTCCATCAAGGGCGAGAAGGAACTGGCCCGTTATCTCGTGGATGAGGTGCAGGAGGTCTATCGCCTCCAGGGGGTGAAGATCAACGACAAGCACATGGAAGTCATCGTCCGTCAGATGCTGCGGCGGGTCAAAATCGTCGATCCCGGCGATACGGTGTTTATCGCCGACGAGCAGGTGGAGCGTCACCGTTTTCAGGAGGAGAATGACCGCGTGGCCTCGGAAGGCGGGAGACCGGCGGTAGGCAAACCCATCCTCCTGGGCATTACCAAGGCCTCCCTGTCCACCCAGAGTTTCATTTCTGCAGCCTCTTTCCAGGAGACCACCCGCGTCCTCACCGAGGCGAGTCTGGCGGGGAAAACGGATTATCTCCGGGGCCTGAAAGAGAACGTTATCATGGGGCGTCTGATTCCCGCCGGCACCGGTCTGCCCATGTACCGGAAACTCGGGATCAAAACCCTGGCCGACGAGGTGGCCGACCGTGCGGAAGAGCAGGAAACACAAGAGCTGGAGGGAAATAGTGATGAGAAAATACTTGACATGTAATCTCATTATTGGTAGTAAGCCAAGCTTTGCCGTACCTGTCCGTGCGGACGGGAAGAGCTTTCGGGAGGAGACATGCCGACTATAAACCAGTTAGTCCGCAAAGGCAGGACTAAAATAGAAGGAAAGACTAAGTCCCCGGCGCTGGTCGGGTCGCCGCAGCGGCGCGGAGTGTGTGTCCGTGTCTATACATCGACCCCCAAGAAACCCAACTCGGCGTTGCGCAAGGTCGCCCGGGTGCGACTAACCAGCGGGTACGAAGTAACGTCCTATATACCCGGGGTGGGGCACAATCTTCAGGAGCATTCCGTAGTCCTGGTCCGGGGCGGGAGAGTGAAGGATCTGCCGGGGGTGCGTTATCATATCGTGCGGGGCACCCTCGATGCCGTGGGCGTCCAGGGAAGAAAACAGGGCCGATCGAAATACGGGGCCAAGAAACCGAATTAGGCGGGGATAGATCATCATGCCGAGAAGACGAGAGGTAACAAAAAGGGAGATTATACCTGATCCCAAGTACAATAATAAAATGGTGGCCCAGTTCGTCAACAATCTTTTGAAGCAGGGAAAGAAAAGCACCGCGGAATCAATTCTCTACGGGGCGTTTGACATCATAGAAAAACGGGTCAAGGAGCCGCCGGTGGATGTATTCGAAAAGGCCCTCAGCAATGTGAAACCGGTGATAGAGGTCAAATCGCGCCGGGTGGGCGGTTCCACCTACCAGGTGCCCACGGAGGTCCAACCGTCGCGGCGAATGGCCCTGGCGATCCGCTGGCTGATCACCAATGCCAAGGAACGGGCAGAAAAGACAATGAAGGAAAAACTCGCGGCGGAGCTCATCGACGCCGCCAACAATAGAGGCGCGGCGATCAAAAAGCGGGAAGCTGTGCACAAAATGGCGGAGGCCAACAAGGCCTTTGCCCACTATCGGTTTTAGAGAAATTCAAGACAGGTCATTGCAGGAGCAAAGGGTCACAAATACATAAGAGTTTTTTCAACAGACGAAGGAGGTAAGTAGAGATGGCCAAGAAAAAATTTGAAAGGACAAAGCCGCATCTGAACATCGGTACCATCGGTCACGTGGATCACGGGAAGACGACCTTGACGGCAGCGATTACCAAGCACTTGTCCAAGAAAGGTTTCGCCGAGTTCAGGTCCTTTGACTCCATCGACAATGCCCCAGAGGAAAAGGAGCGAGGTGTTACGATCAATATCACCCATGTGGAGTACGAGACGGACAAACGGCACTACGCCCACGTCGATTGCCCCGGCCATGCCGACTACATCAAGAACATGATCTCCGGCGCCGCCCACATGGACGGCACAATCCTCGTCGTGGCGGCCTCCGACGGTCCCATGCCCCAGACCCGCGAGCACATCCTCCTGGCCCGCCAGGTCCAGGTGCCCTATGTGGTGGTATATATGAACAAGGTCGATCTCGTCGATGATCCGGAGCTTCTGGACCTGGTCGAACTGGAGCTCCGGGAACTTCTCAAGGAGTACCAGTTCCCCGGCGACGATATCCCCATCATCCGCGGCTCCGCCCTGAAGGCCTTGGAGACCGATGATCCCAATTCCGAAGAAGCCAAATCCATCTGGGAACTCATGAATGCGGTGGACAACTATATCCCCGAACCGCAACGCGTTCTGGACAAACCTTTCCTCATGCCCATCGGGGACGTCTTCAGCATCTCCGGCCGCGGCACCGTGGTCACGGGCCGGGTGGACAGGGGGATCATCAAAACCGGCGAGGAAGTAGAAATCGTTGGGATTCGTCCCACCTTCAAGACCGTCTGCACCGGCGTCGAAATGTTCCGCAAGACCCTGGATGAAGGCCGGGCCGGCGACGACATCGGCGTCCTGCTCCGGGGCACAAAGCGGGAAGAAGTGGAAAGGGGACAGGTGGTTGCCAAACCCGGTTCCATTACCCCCCACACCAAATTCAAGGCCCAGGTCTATGTACTGACCAAAGAGGAAGGTGGCCGTCATACACCCTTCTTTACCGGTTATCGGCCCCAGTTCTATTTCCGGACCACCGACGTTACCGGGGTGGCCCTGCTGCCAGAGGGGGTGGAGATGGTCATGCCGGGAGACAATGTGGAAATGGAAATTCAGCTAATTACCCCCATCGCCATGGAGGAGCAGCTCCGTTTCGCCATCCGCGAGGGTGGCCGGACGGTCGGGGCTGGTGTTGTCAGCAAGGTAATTGAATAACAAAGAGGAAACCGGCGCGACCATGAAAGACCAGAGAATAAGGATTCGTCTCAAAGCCTACGACTACAAGCTGCTGGACCGATCGGTGGAGGATATCGTCGAAACGGCCAAGCGCACAGGGGCCCGTGTTGCCGGGCCCATTCCCCTGCCTACGGAAATCAATAGATTTTGCGTCAACAGGTCGCCCCACGTAGACAAGAAATCCCGGGAACAGCTTGAGATCAGGACGCACAAGCGTTTGATAGACATCATTGAACCCACCCAGTCCACGGTCGACGCCCTGATGAAGCTTGACCTGTCGGCCGGGGTGGATGTGGAGATCAAACTATAGGTTGTATATGACAGGGGATGGAACAGAGTCAGACTTTCCATCTCCTGATTTTTTTCGATTAGAGAACCGACATGATAAAGGGACTGATAGGCAGAAAACTGGGAATGACCCAGATCTTTACCGAAGATGGCGGTGCCGTGCCGGCGACGGTCATTGAGGTCGAACCTTCAGTGGTCGTTCAGAGGAAGACCACGGAAAAGGATGGTTACGAAGCAGTACAGTTGGGATATGGCCGGATCAAACAGAAACACGTGACTAAGCCTCTCCAGGGTCATTTCCGCAAGGCGGACAAAGGATTCTTCCGGACGCTCCGGGAATTTCGCCTGGAGGCCGGCGGCTATAAGCCGGGAGAGGAACTGTGTGCCGACATCTTCAAAGCCGGAGATTATGTGGATATTACCGGTACCTCCAAGGGCAAGGGTTTTGCTGGCGGAGTGAAGAGGCATGGTTTCGGCGGCGGTCGGGCTACCCACGGCTCGATGTTTCACCGGGCCCCCGGTTCCATCGGGGCGAGCGCCGAACCTTCGCGGGTCTTCAAAGGAAAGAAGCTTCCCGGGCGAATGGGGGGTGAACGGAACACCATCCAGAACATCAAGGTGCTCCTCGTACGGCCGGAAGACAACGCCCTGCTGGTGAAGGGGGCCGTCCCCGGAGGCAAGCAGGGGATCGTTCTGATCAGGTCGGCAGTCAAGAAAACAACGGTTGAGAAATAGCGATACAGGGTGGACAAGATGCCAGTAGCGGCTGTATACGATATTGAAAACAATAAAGTAGCGGAGATCGAACTGAGCGATCAGGTGTTTGGCGCCACCGTGAACGAGGCCGCGATGTACGAGGTGGTAAGGATGCAACTCGTGACGCGGCGCCTAGGCACGGCGGCAACGAAGACGCGGCGGGACATAAGCGGCGGCGGGAAAAAGCCTTGGCGCCAGAAAGGAACGGGGCGAGCCAGAGCGGGAACCACGCGGTCGCCTATCTGGCGAGGGGGAGGAACGGTATTCGGACCCCATCCCCGGGACTATGCCTTCAAAGTGCCAAGAAAGGTTCGGAAGCTCGCGCTGGTATCGGCGCTCAGCCAGAAATTCAAAGAAGAGCGGATGATCATCCTCAGTGACTTCCCCTTGGCCGAAGTCAAGACCAAGAAGTTCAAGGAAGTAGTCGATCGTTTCGGTTGGAAAAAGGCCTTGGTGGTCATCGACAAATCCAATCCCATTTTGGAAAAATCTTCGCGAAACCTACAGGAAATAAAAATGATTCGCTCGGAAGGCATCAACGTTTACGACCTCTTGAATCATGAGCATGTGGTTTTGCTGGCGCCGTCCGTCAAAAACATCGAGGGGGCGTTGCGATCATAATGGAATTATACAAGATTATAAAAAAAACCCTGATTACGGAAAAAACCACCATCGCCAAGGACGAGGCGAACAAGTACTTTTTTGCCGTTGATCGCCGGGCCAACAAGATCGAAATCGGCGCCGCCGTGGAGAAACTCTTCAAGGTGAAAGTCTTGGATGTGGCGGTGATGAATGTGCCGGGAAAGAAAAAGCGGATCGGCCGGATCGTCGGTGAGAAGCCGTCCTGGAAGAAGGCGGTGGTGACCCTGGCGCCGGGAAGCCGCATCGAAATATTCGAAGGTGTTTAAATTGGTGTGTGATTAAGGTTTAAGGACACGGATTATGGCAATCAAGACATATAAACCCACATCGCCGGGGAGGAGGTTTCAGACCTGTTCCGATTTTGAGGAGATCACCGCTTCCATCCCGGAAAAGAGTCTGTTGCGTCCCCTGCGCAAAAGCGGCGGGCGGAACGCCAATGGCCGGATGACCAGCCGGCATATCGGCGGTGGTCACAAGCGGCGGTACCGCATCATCGACTTTCGCCGGGACAAGCTCGACATCCCCGCACGGGTGGCATCCATCGAATACGATCCCAACCGTTCGGCCAGGATCGCCCTATTGAACTATGTGGATGGGGAGAAACGCTATATCCTCGCCCCGGACAAGATCGCCGTCGGCGATGTCGTCATCAGCGGCGAGCGGGCGGATATCAAAGCGGGAAACTCCATTCCCCTGAAGAACATCCCCTTGGGCACCCTGATCCACAACGTAGAGTTGAAAGTAGGCCGGGGCGGCCAGATCATCCGCAGTGCCGGGTCTTACGGTCAGTTGATGGCCAAGGAAGGGGGTTACGCCCAGGTTCGTCTTCCCTCCGGAGAGGTTAGAAAGATCTTTCTCGACTGCCGGGCCACCATCGGCCAGCTCGGCAATATCGAGCATGAAAATATCAATATCGGCAAGGCGGGGAGGACCCGCTGGCTCGGCAGGCGTCCCAAGGTGCGCGGGGTGGCTATGAATCCGATTGATCATCCCATGGGGGGAGGCGAAGGAAAATCGTCGGGCGGCCGGCATCCGTGTACCCCCTGGGGGATTCCCACCAAGGGACATAAGACGCGTACGAATAAGAGCACAGACAAATACATTGTAAAGAGAAGAGGTTAGAAGGTGGCAAGGTCGGTTAGCAAGGGTCCATTTATCGAGCCCAAACTGCTGGACAAGGTGAGTAAGGCAGAGGCGGCGGGGAGCAAGACGGTCATCAAAACGTGGTCACGGCGGTCGACAATAACCCCGGATCTCATCGGTCATACCTTCGCCGTTCACAACGGCAAGAAGTTCATCCCCGTTTTTGTGACCGAAAACATGGTGGGACACAAACTCGGTGAATTCGCTCCGACCCGGACATTTTTCAGCCATGCCGGGGATAGAAAATCGAAAGTGAGAAGATAATACCAGCCGCCTTAAGGGCGGCGGGCGTGGGGTAAGTTTATGGAAGCAAGGGCTGTTGCCAAGTATATTCGCATATCACCGCAGAAGGCGCGTCTCGTGGCGGATCTCATCCGCGGAAAGAAGGCTGGAGAAGCGGAAAAGATACTGTCCTACACCACCAAGTACGGGGCGTTTCTGTTGGGCAAGGTGTTACATTCCGCCCTGGCCAACGCCAAGCAGAATCCCAATATCGATGAAAACATCCTCTTCGTGAAGGGTGTTTACGTTGACCAAGGGCCGGCGCTGAAGCGCTGGCGGGCCAGGGCCCAGGGCCGTGCGGCGGCGATCAAGAAAAGGATGAGTCATATTACCGTTGTGTTGGACGAGGCATAGCGACATCGCAAGGAGGTGAAAGGTTGGGGCAGAAGGTAAATCCGATCGGCTTGAGGCTTGGCGGCGTTAAAACATGGAAGTCGCTTTGGTTTTCTGAGAAAAACTACAGCGAGCTCCTCCACGAGGATCTCCGCATCCGCCGGTATCTCAAGCAGAAACTCTATCATGCCGGTATTTCGAGAATTGAGATCGAAAGGGCCGCCAATAAAGCGAAGGTGAACATCTATGCCGCCCGTCCGGGAATCATCATCGGCAAGAAGGGTTCCGAAATCGAGAAACTGAAGAAGGATCTTGAAAAGGTGAGCAGTAGCGAGCTGATCATCAATATTCTCGAAGTGCGGAAACCGGAAATCGACGCCCAGCTTGTGGCCGAAAACGTTGCCCTGCAATTGGAACGGCGGATCGCTTTCCGCCGGGCAATGAGGAAGGGCGTTACTTCCGCCATCAAGTTCGGAGCGAAGGGGATTCGCGTCAACTGTTCAGGCCGGCTCGGCGGTGCCGAAATGGCCAGGGCCGAGTGGTACCGGGAGGGTCGTGTCCCCCTGCATACGCTCCGGGCCGATATCGACTGGGGTTTTGCCGAGGCGCGGACCGCGTACGGAAAAATCGGGGTGAAGGTGTTGATCTTCCTGGGAGAAATCCTGGGAACAAAAAGAGAGCGCGAACGATAGCAGCAGTTTACAGAAGATATATAGGGGTTTTTGAACCATGTTGATGCCGAAGAGGGTAAAATACAGAAAACCGCAGCGGGGACGCATGACTGGGCCGGCCATGCGGGGCAACGCCATCGTCTTTGGCGAGTTCGGCCTGCAGGCCACGGAGTGCGGATGGGTGACGGCCCGGCAGATTGAATCCGCCCGGGTGGCGATGACCAGACATGTAAAGCGGGGCGGAAAGATCTGGATCCGGGTGTTCCCCCAAAAGTCCGTAACGAAAAAGCCGGCGGAAACGAGGATGGGAAAGGGGAAAGGAGCCCCGGAAGAGTGGGTGGCCGTCGTCAAACCAGGCATGGTCCTGTATGAAATGCTCGGCGTAACCCCGGATATTGCCAAAGAGGCCTTCCGCCTTGCGTCTCATAAACTCCCCATCAGCGTGAAATTTCTGACCAGGGAGGCGGCCGATGAAAACTAAGGAGTTAAGGGAGCTACAGAGCGACGAATTGAAACAGAAAAAGGCGGAGCTGGATGAAGAGCTGTTCCGTTTGAAGATTCGTCATTCTTCCCGGCAGTTGGATTCCACCGCGGCACTGGGGAAGGTGAGAAAAGACATTGCCCGCATCAATACGGTCCTGAAGCAGAAGGAGGGTCGATAATCATGGAGGTCCGCGGAAACCGAAGAACGATCAGCGGCGTCGTGGTGAGCAACAAGATGGACAAGACCATCGTGGTTCGCGTGGAGCGCCTGGTCAAACATTCGGTGTTTCACAAATATATTCGACAATTCGCTAAATACAAGGCCCACGACGAAGCCAACGAGTGCCGGGTGGGCGACCGGGTGGTCATCGTCGAATCCCGGCCTTTGAGCAAGGATAAGCGCTGGCGGATGCGGTCCATCCTAGAACGGGCAAAATAGCACAGGGAAATTAGTGAAGGCGGTACGGTAAGATGATTCAGATGCAAACCATACTTAGTGTTGCGGACAACTCGGGAGCCAAGAAGGTTGCCTGCATCAAGGTGCTGGGGGGTTCGAAGCGGCGCTATGCCAGCATAGGAGACGTTATTGTTGTATCTGTGAAGGAAGCCATCCCCAATTCGAAGGTGAAGAAGGGCGATGTCATGAAGGCCGTTATTGTCCGCACGGTTAAAGAGGTGCGCCGGCAGGACGGTTCCTATCTCAAGTTTGACGATAATTCCGCCGTCCTGATCACCAATCAGATGGAGCCCATCGGGACGCGCATCTTCGGCCCGGTGGCGAGAGAACTGCGGGCGAAACAGTTTATGAAAATAATTTCACTCGCTCCTGAAGTCCTCTGAACAGGACGAGGGACATCGAAACAAGGATCAAGACGATGCATGGAAAGCAGTTAAAAAAAGGAGATACGGTACAGGTTACCGCCGGCAGGGAAAAGGGTAAAACCGGCAAGATAATCAGAATCATGAGGGACAAAGACCGGGTGATCGTGGAAAAGCTCAACTTTGTGAAGCGGCACCAGCGGCCCGATGCCAAGGGCAAGGGCGGCATCGTGGAGAAGGAGGGCCCCATTCACATCACCAATGTCGCCTACTTCTGCAGCAAGTGCGAAAAGGGGGTCCGGCTCGGGAACAAAATCCTCGAGGAAGGAAAAAAGGTCCGTATCTGTAAGAAATGTCAGGAGATAATAGACGCATAAGGCGATCGATATGGCAAGACTCAAAGATTATTACCAAAAAGAAGTAGTCCCCGCATTGATAGGCAAGTTCGGCTACAAGAATCGCATGGAAGTGCCGAAACTGGAGAAGATCGTGCTCAACATGGGCCTGGGCGAGGCCATCCAGAATGCCAAGGTCCTGGATACGGCCGCCGCGGAGATAGCGGCGATTACCGGGCAAAAACCGGTGATCACCAAGGCGAGAAAATCCATCGCCACCTTCAAGCTGCGCCAGGGAATGTCCATCGGGTGCCGGGTCACTCTCCGGAGGGAGCGGATGTATGAATTCCTGGATCGCCTGGTCAATATCAACCTGCCCCGGGTAAGGGACTTCCGCGGTATTGCCCCAAAATCCTTTGACGGCCGGGGAAATTTCGCCCTGGGGCTAAAGGAGCAGATCATCTTTCCCGAGATCGAGTACGACAAGATCGACAAGATCAGAGGGATGAACCTGGTCATCGTCACTACGGCGAAGACGGACGATGAGGCGAGGGAATTGTTGAGGCTGATGGGTATGCCTTTCAGGAATTAAGCCGGGCAACGGCGGGAGGAAGATATAAGTGGCAAAGAAATCCCTGATCGCAAAAGCAAAAAGAGAAATCAAATTTTCGGTCCGGCAGTACAACCGCTGTCCGCTGTGCGGCCGTCCTCGGGCTTATTATCGCAAGTTCGATATGTGCAGGATCTGCCTGAGGAATCTTGCCGCCAAAGGGGAGATACCCGGGGTGATCAAAGCGAGTTGGTAGATCAAGATAAGGAGTTTTATTCATGGGAATGACCGATCCAATTGCCGATATGTTGACCAGAATCCGGAACGCCAACCGCATGCACTTCAAGACGGTGGATGTCCTGGCCTCCCGGATGAACAGGAATGTCGCCGAGGTTCTGAAGAAGGCCGGATACATCTCCGGCTACGAACTGAAAAAGGAAAAAGATAAACGTGAAGTCTTGCGGATCGAGCTGGTTTATCCAGATTCCAGAAACTATGTCCTTACGGACATTCAGCGGGTCAGTCGGCCCGGGCGGAGGGTTTATGTCCACAGCGCGGACATTCCCAAGGTGTTGAACGGCTACGGGATTGCCATCATGTCCACTTCCAAGGGCCTGATGACGGACCGCGAAGCACGGGATCTCAATGTGGGCGGGGAAATCATCTGTCAGGTGTGGTAAGCGTTCCCAGGGCGTGTTTGAATAGGGTCGGGAGATAGAAATATGTCGAGAATCGGGAAAAAGACCATCGAAATTCCTGTCGGCGTCAAGGTGGCCCAGGAAGGCAGGCTGGTTAAGGTGACCGGTCCTAAAGGGGAACTGTCCGCGGTTTTACCCCTGGGGATCGAATTCATGCATGGGGAAAATGCCGTTTCCGTCCAGCGTCTGGAAGAGAACCGGTTGGGAAGATCGGCCCATGGGCTGGCGAGGACCCTGGTGAACAATATGGTGATCGGGGTAAGCAAGGGCTTTGAAAAGGGCCTGGAAATATCCGGGGTAGGCTATCGAGCGGAATTGAACAACAATGTCCTGAAGCTTGTCGTCGGCTTTTCCGCCCCGCGGGAATATGTAGTGCCGCAAGGGGTGTCCGTCAAGATCGAAAAGCAGGTCAATATACTCGTTTCCGGTATCGACAAGTATCTGGTGGGCAAGGTGGCCTCGGAGATACGGGACCTGAGAAAACCGGAACCATACAAGGGCAAAGGCATCAGATACGCCGGCGAACAGGTGCGTCGGAAAGTGGGCAAGTCCGTAGGAACGAAATAAACGGCAGCGGTTGCCGCACATTCATAATTTTAAGGGGTAGGTGAATTGGCAGCGAAGGTTGAAAAAATCAGAGAGAAGAGAAAAGCCCGGGTGCGGGGAAAGGTATCCGGTACCCAAATCCGGCCCCGCCTGGCGGTGTTCAGAACGGCGCGGCATATCTATGTTCAGGCCATCGCTGATGACCTGGGCCGGACCATTGCCGAGGCTTCGACCCTGAGCCCGGAGCTGCGGGGAGAACTCGGCGGCAAGAAAAAATCGGACGCTGCCAAGGAGGTGGGTAAACTGGTGGCCAAGCGATTGATATCCGCCGGGATCGAGGAAGCCGTTTTCGATCGAGGTCGATTCCTTTATCACGGCCGGATCAAGGCCCTTGCTGACGCGGCCCGGGAAGGCGGTTTGAAATTCTGATGACCAAAACAAGAGGGGCGATGAGATAAAATTATGATGGAAGAGCTTGAACTGATAGACAGGGTCATTACGATCAACAGAACCGCCAAGGTCGTCAAAGGGGGCCGGAGATTCCGTTTCAGTGCCATCGTGGTGGTGGGTGACGGACAGGGTTCCGTGGGCGCCGGGCTGGGCAAGGCCCATGAAGTCCCCGAAGCTATCCGCAAGGGGATGGAGCAGGCAAAGAAAAACATGAGGAAGGTCGCCATTGCCAACCACACCATTCCCTATGAGGTGATCGGTAGCTACGGAGCGGGCCGGGTCCTGCTGAAACCCGCCTCGGAAGGTACGGGACTGATTGCCGGCGGGGCCGTGCGCGCTGTATTGGAGGCGGCGGGGGTGCACAACATTCTGACGAAGTGTCTAGGATCCCACAATCCCCACAACCTTGTGAAGGCGACCATCGAAGGTCTGTCCCGCCTGAAGGAACCGGCGGAAATCGCCCGGCTCCGCGGCCAGACGTCTTTGGCACAGTAAACTATTAATGAGGTCAAGTCTCGTGGGACGCAAATTGAAAATCACTTTGATCCGGAGTTATATCGGCAGACCGGAAAAACATCGCCAGGTCCTTAGGGGTCTGGGGCTCATGAAGATGAACAAGACGGTCATCCTGGCCGATACGCCGGAGGTTCGCGGCATGGTCAACAAGGTATGTCATCTGGTTTCCATGGAAGAAGTGGAGGCATAGCGATATATGGATTTAAAGACACTGAAGGCGCCGGCTGGTTCTAGGAAGAAATGCAAACGGATCGGGCGCGGCGGCGCCCACGGCGGAACAGCCGGCAAGGGTCACAAAGGCCAGAAAGCCCGCTCCGGCGGCGGTGCCAAGCCGGGTTTTGAAGGCGGACAGATGCCCATGGCCCGGCGGCTGCCCAAGCGTGGTTTCCGCAATCCCTTCCGAAGGGAAATAATTACGATCAACCTGGGACAGCTAAATGTTTTTCCGGAGCGCAGCGTGGTTGATGCCGACGCCTTGATGGCCAGGGGATTGATCAAGAAGCGGGGCGATGGAGTCAAACTGTTGGGCAAAGGGGAAATTCAATACCCACTGTCCGTGAAACTTGATGCGTTGAGCAAGGGGGCGAGAACAAAGATAGAAGCCGCCGGCGGTTCCGTTGTCGAGGTTGTCTGAATTGATCGGTGGACTTGGCAACATATCCAAAATTCCGGAACTGCAGAAAAGGATATTCTTCACTTTCGGCTTATTGATCGTGTATCGCATCGGCGCCCATGTGCCGACGCCAGGTATCGATGCGGCGGCCCTGGCAGCTTATTTCGAGCAAGCCAAGGGATCGCTGCTGGGGCTCTTTGACATGTTTGCCGGGGGCGCCTTGAGCAATCTGTCCGTATTCGCTCTGGGGATCATGCCCTACATCAGTGCGTCGATCATCCTGCAATTGCTCACGATCGCCATTCCGCACCTGGAAAAACTTTCCAAGGAAGGGGAAGCGGGGCGGAGGAAAATCACCCAGTACACCCGCTATGGTACGGTAGTCCTGAGCATTATCCAGGGCTTCGGCATCGCCATCGGGCTGGAAAACATGGCGGGACCCACGGGGGCTTCCATCGTCCTGGAAACGGGTTGGGGCTTCCGTTTGATGACCATGATCACCCTGACAGCCGGTACCGCCTTCATTATGTGGCTGGGTGAACAGATAACGGAGAAGGGGATCGGCAACGGCATCTCTTTGATCATCTTCGCCGGGATCGTCTGCCGAGGTCCCGAGGCCATTATCAGCACTTTCCAACTGCTTTCGGCAGGGGAAATGGGGATCTTTTTCATCGTAATCCTTATTATCATGATGGTTGCCGTGGTGGGTACGATCGTATATGTGGAAAGCGCCCAGCGCCGGATCCCGGTGCAGTACGCCAAACGGGTCGTCGGTAGGAAAGTGTATGGTGGGCAGTCCACGCATTTGCCGTTGAAGGTCAATACCGCAGGCGTCATTCCGCCGATTTTCGCATCGTCCATCATCATGTTTCCGGCAACCATAGCCAATTTCATCCCTCATCCGTGGATGAAGCAGGTGGCGGATATGCTGGTCCCCGGGCGGATGGTTTATGAGTTACTCTATATCGCTTTCATTGTCTTCTTTTGCTATTTTTATACCGCGGTGACTTTCAACCCCGTGGATGTGGCGGACAATATGAAGAAGTACGGGGGGTATGTACCGGGAATCAGACCGGGCAAAAAGACGGCGGATTATATCGATGACGTCCTGACGCGCCTCACATTCAGCGGCGCCATCTACGTATCGGCGGTATGTGTGCTGCCAAGTATTTTGATCTCGTATTTCAACGTACCTTTTTATTTCGGGGGTACGGCGCTCCTCATCGTGGTGGGTGTGGCGCTCGATACGGCCGGGCAGATCGAAACCCATCTGCTGACCAGGCAGTACGAAGGATTCATGAAGAAGGGAAAGATCGCCAAGCGGCGGTGAAAAAACCATCACGACAAGTGGGTGAGCTCTTTTCCATGGTCATTCTAAAGCAGCGAAGCGAGATAGACAAGATCAGAGCCAGCAACGCCATCGTCGCGGAAGTGCTGGTCGCGTTGAAAGAAAAGGTAAAAGAAGGAATTACCACCCGTCAGTTGGATCGCCTCTCCGAGGAACTGGTACTGAAAAAAGGGGCCAAACCAGCCTTCAAGGGCTATCGGGGCTATCCCTTTTCCCTGTGCGCCTCGGTGAATGACGAGATCATCCACGGCCTTCCTTCGGAAAGGGTGCTGGTGGACGGCGATATCATCGGTCTCGATTTTGGCGCCTGTTATAAAGGATATTATGGTGATGCCGCCTTAACGGTTCCAGTGGGAACGATCTCTCCGGAGGCGGTGCGGCTCCTCCAGGCGACCGAAGAATCCTTGGTCCTGGCCATTAGGGAGGCGCGGGTCGGCAACCGGCTGGGGGACATCTCCGCGGCGGTCCAGGGTCACGTCGAGACGGCCGGCTTCTCGGTGGTAAGGGATTTTGTAGGGCACGGCATCGGCCGGAACCTGCATGAAGAACCGCAGATCCCCAATTACGGCGTGCAGGGCAGAGGAATAAAACTGAAGGCGGGGATGGTCCTGGCGATTGAGCCCATGGTCAATGTCGGATCATACAAGATAAAGATGCGACCCGACGGCTGGACGGCGGTGACGGCCGACGGGAAGCTTTCGGCCCATTTTGAACATACCATCGCCATTACGGAAAACGGTCCGGAAATCTTGAGCCGGCTTCAGTGATCGAAAAGGATCAAAGACCGAATCATGAACATTGATCAGTTCCGCTGATATCAGGGATCACTTTTATGGTGAAAGAAGAGGCAATCGAGGTTGAAGGAAAGGTGATCGAGCCCCTGCCCAACGCCATGTTCCGGGTGGAACTGGAAAACGGCCACCGGGTTCTAGCCCACATCTCCGGGAAGATGAGGATGCACTTCATCAAGATCCTCCCCGGAGACAAAGTTACCGTGGAGTTGTCCCCCTATGATTTGACCCGGGGGCGGATCATCTACCGGACGAAATAGACGGCAGGCGGCGGACCGCCTGACCGGACGAGACAGGAGTGAAGATCGTGAAAGTAAGGGCTTCCGTGAAAAAGATCTGCGACAAGTGCAAGATCGTCAAGAGAAAGGGCATTCTTCGGGTGATCTGTGAGAATCCCAAACACAAGCAACGACAAGGCTGAAAACCGTCGATGAGGTCAGGAGGATAGACGCGTGGCAAGAATTGCAGGAGTGGATTTACCGAAGAACAAAAGGATGGAAATAGCCTTGACTTATATTTATGGTATCGGCAGAACGACCGCACAGAAGATTCTCGAGAAGGCGGGGGTGGACGCCAACGTGAAGACGGATAATCTTGCCGACGCGGAGATCACAGCCATCCGTAATATAATCGACAAGGACCACAAGGTGGAAGGCGATCTGCGGCGGGAAGTGTCCATGGACTTGAAGCGATTGATGGATCTGGGTACCTACCGGGGACTGCGGCACCGCAAAGGACTCCCCGTCCGGGGACAGCGGAGCCACACCAACGCCCGGACACGAAAGGGCCCGAGGCGAGCGATAGCAGGAAAGAAGAAGTAACGGGGAGGAACAATGGCGAGGCCGGCGAGAAAAACAGGCAAGAAAAAGGAAAAAAAGAATATTCCCGAGGGAATTGCCCACATCCAGTCTACATTCAACAATACCATCGTGACCATTACGGATCTCAGCGGTAATGTTGTCTCCTGGTCGTCTTCGGGCATTCAGGGATTCAAGGGCTCCCGCAAAAGTACACCCTTCGCCGCCCAGATGGCGGCGGAAGATGCGGTGAAGAAGGCGAAAGAGCACGGGATGAGAAGCGTTCAGGTTTATGTCAAGGGACCCGGGTCGGGTCGGGAATCGGCCCTGCGGGCCTTGCAGGTTGCCGGAATCAACATCACGCTAATCCGTGACGTTACTCCGATTCCTCATAATGGATGCCGGCCCCCGAAACGGAGAAGGGTATAGGATTTGTTTTTGTCTTTATTGCAGAATATGATTTGACAGGGAGGAACTTTGGCAAGGTATAGAGAATCCGTATGCAGGTTATGCCGCCGGGAAGGCCTGAAGTTGTTTTTGAAGGGCGATCGCTGCTACAGCGAAAAATGCGCCTTCGAACGCCGGGAATACGCCCCGGGAGACCACGGCCAGATGAGACGAAAGCCCACAGATTATTGCGTGCAGTTGCGGGCCAAGCAGAAATTGCGCAGGATGTACGGCCTTCTTGAAAAGCAGTTCCACGGTTATTTTGAAAAGGCCGACCGGATCAAGGGGATTACGGGAACCAATCTGCTGATTCTTCTGGAGCGAAGACTGGACAACATGGTCTTCCGCATGGGTTTCGCCAATTCCCGTACCGAAGCCCGGCAGCTGGTCCGGCATAACCATTTTTCCGTCAACGGCAAAAAGGTCAATATTCCCTCCTACATGGTCAAGGTGGGGGATGAGATCGAAGTCCGGGAGGGAAGCAGAAAGATAGCCCGGATAGTCGAGGCCCTGGAGTCGGTTGCCCGGCGAGGAGTGCCGCAGTGGCTTGCTCTGGACAAGGATAGTTTCAAAGGCGCCGTAAAGATGCTTCCCACCCGCGACGAGTTGACGATGCCGGTTCAGGAACAGCTGGTTGTAGAGCTTTATTCAAAATGAACATAACCTCCCGGCGCGGTAACCGAGGCCGGGGACAATAAGGACTAAGACAATGCAGCGAAACTGGCGCGGCT
This sequence comes from Deltaproteobacteria bacterium, assembly GCA_029561465.1. Classification (GTDB taxonomy): domain Bacteria; phylum Desulfobacterota; class Syntrophia; order Syntrophales; family UBA8958; genus UBA8958. The sequence continues at coordinate 33,229 of JAKQIZ010000037.1, forward strand.
TAATACGACCAAAGCGGATAGAAATCGACGAGACTACCCATACACGATATTATGGAGAGTTCACCTGTCAACCCCTGGAAAGGGGCATGGGCGTCACGCTGGGCAATGCCCTGCGGAGGACCCTGCTGTCTTCAATCCAGGGGGCGGCCATCGTATCGGTACGTTTTGACGGCGTTCTTCATGAATTTTCCACCATCCCCGGGGTTAAGGAGGATGTGACGGATATCATCCTCAACCTCAAGGGCGTCCGGGTGATGCTCCATCAGGATGGCCCCCGGATGCTAAATCTGGACATCTCCCGGGAGGGAATCGTCACGGCCGACGACATTGCCCATGATAGCACCGTCGAGATCCTCAATCCCGACCACTATCTGGCCACCCTTTCCGGAAAGACGAATCTGAAGGCGGAAATGGTCGCCAAGCTAGGACGTGGGTATGTACAGGCGAAAAAGGAGAAAGATTACGATCAGCCCGAAGGGACCATCAATATCGACGCCGTATTTTCACCCATCAAGAAGGTGAATTACACCGTGACCCATGCCCGGGTGGGCCAGATCGCCGATTATGACCGCCTCGTTCTTGAGGTCTGGACGGACGGGAGCGTTCTGCCCGAGGATGCCATGGCGTTTGCCTCGAAGATCCTAAAGGAACAGTTGGATATCTTCATCAATTTCAGCGAACAGGAAGAGGAGTCCGAGCAGCCCGAGATCGAGGAAAAGGACAACCTCAACGAGCAGCTCCTCCGCCACGTGGACGATCTGGAATTGTCGGTGCGCTCGGCGAACTGTCTGAAAAACGCCGGGATCAACCTGATCGGCGAACTGGTCCAGAAAACGGAAGCGGAAATGTTGAAAACCAAGAACTTTGGAAGAAAATCACTCAATGAAATCAAAGAGATTCTTGCCGAACAGGGACTGGGTTTCGGCATGAAACTGGATTTTCACCCCTGGAACTCTAAGGAGGATAACCGGGAATGACGTTGCCCCGGGCAGGCAGGGCAGCTCGGGGAGAGCAAATAGAGAGGACAAGGAACTATGCGTCACGGAAAGGCGGACTGTAAACTCGGAAGAACAACCAGCCACAGAAAGGCCATGTTGAGGAACATGGTCACATCCTTTATCGATCATGAATCGATACAGACCACGGATGCCAAGGCGAAGGAACTGAAAAGGGTGGCGGAAAAAATGGTGACCCTGGGCAAGAGAGGCAGCCTGCATGCCCGCCGGCAGGCCCTGGGGTATGTTCGCAGTGCAAAGACGGTGAAAAAGCTCTTCGAGGAGTTGTCGGTGCGTTACCGGGAACGGGCGGGGGGGTATACCCGCATCGTCAAGCTTGGTTTCCGGATCGGCGATAACGCCCCGGTTTCCCTGGTGGAATTCGTTAAAGACACGGACAAGGAGAAAAGCAAGAAAAAGGCGGGCGCGGCCAAAAAGGCCTGAGAAGCAGCGGCTGTATCACGGTGAACCCAAAGGGCCGGTCTAATCCCGGCCCTTTTTATTTATCCTTGTCTTTTTCGGGAAAAAAGGATAGAGTTTCGCCGCATCTTAATCCCCGAATTATGCGACGAAAGGAGGTCTGATTATGGCGGAAGAAAAAATCGGCGAAGTGGTCAAATTTTTTGCCAAACCCTCGGTGGCGGCGGTAAAGATCGTCAGCGGCGAACTAAAGATCGGCGACACGATTAAGATTACCGGTCATACCACCGACATAACCGATACCATAGAGTCCATGGAGGTCAATAACCAGAAAGTGGAAAAGGCCGTTCCCGGAGACTATATCGGTGTGAAGGTTCCCGACCGCGTCCGTCCCGGGGACGAGGTTTTCCGCATACTCCCGGATTAACCGGCGCCTAAATCGCCTCTAGTAGGTGATTAATGTGCATAACAGATGGCGGCGATTGAAGCCATGGATTGACTTTTACCTGTTTTTCCATGGCTTTTCCTTTATTATTCGATGACGTCTTCCCTTGATCCCCATTCCTATCTACAACGTTTGACCGCTCTGGGCATCCGCATGGATCTTGGCGCCGTTCGGGCGGCCCTGGAGGCCCTGGACCACCCGGAGTCATTCTATCCCGCACTCCTTATTGCCGGAACCAACGGTAAAGGTTCCGTAGCGGCCATGGCGGCCGCGATTCTAGCGGCGGCCGGGTATTCCGTCGGTCTTTACACCTCTCCACACTTGGTGGATGTCCGGGAAAGGATCCGGGTTGATGGCGAAATGATTACCCAGCGGGATCTGGCATCGGCAATCGGAGAGATTGACCGCTGGCTTGACGAACCGCTGACCTATTTTGAATTTCTCACGGTTTTGGCAGGTTTTCATTTCCGAAAGAAAAAGATCGACATCGCCGTGATCGAGGTGGGCATGGGCGGCCGACTGGATGCGACAAGGGTTTTTGAGGCGCCGGTGGCGGTCATCACCAATGTGGCTCGGGATCATCAGGAGTATCTGGGAAAGCGCCTTCGGGATATCGCCACTGAAAAAGCGGCGATTATTCCTGCCGGCGGCATCTGTGTGACCGCCGTCCGTCCTTCCGGCGCCCGGCAGGCAATCGAAGACATGGCGAGGGAACGGGGGACGGCCCTGTGGCGACTGGGCAAAGAAATCAAGATCCGCCGTCGCCGGGACGGAACCTTTTCCTATCGCTGCGAGGGCCGGTATCGGCACGCCCTGCCCTGCAATTTGAAGGGAGGGCATCAACGTCAGAATGCCGCGCTGGCCGTAGCGGCGGTGGAGGCCATGGCGGACCGGGGAATCATCGTGTCGGACGAAGCCATCCGCCGGGGGTTGGCGGGGGTGCACTGGGAGGGGCGTTTGGAGGTCCTGCACCGCGATCCGGTTCTTCTCATCGACGGCGCCCATAACCCGGCGGGGATACGAGTCCTTTGCCGGGCCCTGCGGGAGGAATTTTCTTTCCGTCGCCTCATTGTGGTGTTCGGCGTTCTCCGGGACAAGCATTACCGCGAGATGGCGGAGAGAATGGTCTCAGTTGCATCCATGATGATTCTTACCTGTCCAGAAAGCGAACGTTCCCTGCCGCCGACGGAGCTCCTCCCTTTCACCGGGGGGGCGACCCGGGAGGTCGAGACGATCACATCACCGGTCGCGGCCCTCCGGCGTGCCTTTGCCGTTGCCCATGCCGAGGACCTAATTTTGGTGACCGGTTCCCTGTATCTGGTGGGGGAGATAAAAAAAACTTTCCCTTCCCTGCGAACCATGATAGCTCCCAGAGGGAAATGATCCCCGTCATGCATAGGATGATAACGCTGCGGCTTCCGGCCGGGATCGAGAAGGCGGGCCACCGCCGGTTCTTCCTGGCAACATTGCTGCTGGTTGTTTTGTTGTTTCCCGGTCCGGCCCGCGGCGAGGATACGACCGTCTTGCAAGGATTAGTGGGTGACGAAAAGGGAAATCCCGTCTCCGGAGCCCTTGTAGAGACCCGGGAAGATCCCCACAGAGGGGTGGCGACCGGTTCTGACGGGACGTTTTCCCTGGTGGTTCCCACCGGGCAGCGCCGGTTTCTCCTGACCGTGAACCGGGATGGTTACTTTCCCCATTATGAAGTCTGCGATATTAACAAGTGGGGCAAAGATGCGCGGGTGATTCTTTTATCCCCTTTACCTTCCCCATTGGCCACTGTTTCGTCCCCTCCGGGTGGCAAGGCTCCGGCCGTTCCCGTGGACATCGAAGCCGACACCATGAGTTATTTCCAGGATAGGGATTCCTACCAGGCCGACGGCAACGTCATCATCCATTATCAAGAAAAGATCCTGAACGCCGCTACCGTTACCCTCAACAGAACGACGGAGGAAGCATTCGCCCAGGGGGGAGTGGTGTTGAAGAGCAAGGATGATGTCCTGGCGGGAGAGCGGGTGAAAATCCACTTTCCCTCCCATACAGGCGAGGTACAGGAAGGAAAGATGTTCATCGCCCAGACTCATTTGTACATCCGCGGCGATCGTATCGAAAAGAAGGGCGAGGCGACATATTCGGTAGAAAACGCCCAGGCGACCACATGTGACGGAGAGAAACCCGACTGGCATCTGGCGGGCAAAACCCTCGATGTCACCGTCGATGGCTACGGAACGATCACCCACGGCAAGTTCTACGCGGGCAAATTGCCGGTGATTTATACCCCTTACCTGCTTTTCCCCGCCAAGACCACCCGACAGTCGGGATTCCTCTTTCCCCATCGCCTGACTTATTCCCAAGATAAATTGGGCTGGGACATCGGCATCCCCTTTTACTGGGCCATCTCCAAAGATGCGGATGCCACCTTTTATCAGCGCTACATGAGCCAGCGGGGATTCCAGGAGGGTGCGGAACTGCGCTATGCCCTTGGCAGCACCACCACGGGAACCATTTACGGGGATTTCCTCAACGACAGCAAGGAAGTGACGGAAACCAACGGCAACATCAGCAGAAACTGGAAATCGAACCAAAAGCGCTGGGCCTTCTACTGGAATCAGGAAACGCGCTTCGACCCCAGCTTCTATTTTCGCGCCGATGTCGCCAAGGTATCGGACAGTTGGTATTTCAAGGACTTCTCTTCGCACAACTACTTCCTGGACAATTATGCCGCCGACCGGGTGCAGCCCTTCAAGAAGGTTGCCTTTGTGGGTAACGAGGCGCTTACCTCCCTGGATTCCACGGTGCGCCTCGTCAAGAACTGGAAATTGTTCAATCTTACCGCCCTGGTGAAAAACACCGACGATTATACCGTGGCGACCAATGACGGCACCCTGCAAAAATATCCGGAAGTGACCCTGACCGGTGCCAAGGCCCCGCTCTTCGGCTCCCCGGTCAATTATGAGTTCAC
>JAKQIZ010000049.1 GCA_029561465.1 Deltaproteobacteria bacterium
TGGGGATTCGCCGGGGTCTCGTGGCCCTCACCAAGATCGACATGGTGGACGAGGACTGGCTGGCCCTGGTCCGGGACGACGTCCAGGACTATCTCCAGGGGACCTTCCTCGCCGGGGCGCCGGTCGTTCCCGTGTCGGCGGCGACCGGGGCGGGATTGCCGGAACTGGTGGCCGCCCTCGACGCCCTGGCGGCGACGGTGGAGGAAAAGAGGGATCACGGCGTCTTCCGTCTGCCCGTGGACCGGGTGTTTTCCATGCGCGGCTTCGGCACTGTGGTTACGGGTACCCTCATCTCCGGGACGGTGGGCGTGGGCGACGAAATCGAACTGCTTCCCTCGGGTCGGCAGGCCAAAATCAGGACCATTCAGGTCCATAATCAAGGGGTGGAGCGGGCGGAGGCGGGCCAGCGGACGGCGATCAACCTCCAGGGGATGGACCGGGCCGCCGTGGAGCGCGGCGAAGTGATGATCCGGCCGGGGACCGTGGCGGTCTCCCGGCGCCTCGACGTGCTCCTGAACTACCTGGAGAGCAATGAGAAGGCCCTGAAAAACCGGAGCCTCGTCCGGTTCCACGTGGGCACCCGGGAGAACATCGGCCGGATCATCCTCCTGGACCGGGATGAGGCGCTCCCCGGAGCAGGGGTCAACGGCCAGATGATCTTTGCGGAGCCGGTGGTGGTCATGGCGGGGGATCACTTCGTGATCCGGAGCTATTCTCCCATCACCACCTCCGGCGGCGGGATTGTCCTCGATCCCCTGCCCCGGAAGCACAAACGGATGCAGGCGGCGGTGGGGGAGGAGTTCCGCCTGCTGGCCGCGGGGACGGAAGAGCAACGGGTCGCCGTCATCGTCGCCCGGGCGGGTTCCGAGGGGGCGAATATCACGCGCCTGGTCATGCGGACCGGCCTGGCGGAGGGCCGCCTGCGGAAAATAATCGACGCCATGCTCAACGCCCGGCAGGTCGTCCTGCTGGATTCGGAAACCCTCCTCGTCGTTTCCGCCGCCGCCTACGCCTCTCTGCAGGAGCAACTCCTCCGGAAGCTGGGCGGTTATCACGAGAAAAACCCCCTCCGGGAGGGGATGCCGAAAGAGGAGCTGCGGATGAATGTAGGCGCCTTCATCCAGGCGAAACTCTTCAACAAGGCCCTGAAGGATTTGGAGAAGGTTGGCAAGGTGGTCCTGGAGCGGGAGGCGGTGCGGCTGCCGGAGCACCAGGTCCGGCTGGAGGAGGACCTGGAAACCCTCAAGGGGCGGATCCTGGAGTTGTATCTCCAGGCCGGTCTCACCCCGCCGACAATCCGGGAGGTTTACGGCCGGTTCCCCGACCGGGCCAAGGGGGTGGACAGCGTCCGGACCATCCTGCTCCGGGAGGGGAAACTCGTCAAGGTAAACGAAGACCTCCTCTACCACCGGGCCGTTCTGGACAAACTCCAGGAAGACTACCGGGAGATGCTGCTCCGGGACGGCCGGGCGACGCCCGTTACCTTCAAGGAACTGACGAACCTGAGCCGGAAATTCATCATCCCCCTGATGGAGTATTTCGATACGGCAAAGATGACGGTGCGTTCCGGGGATTACCGCCTCCTGAGGGAAAAGCGATGAGCGGCGGGGACCGCCGCCCGGCGGGGACCGAGAGATGTTCCGTCCGCTCCTTTACCGGGGGCTCCTGGCGGGAGAAGGAAGCGGAGGTAGTCCGGGAGATTTCCCTGGATGTTTGTCTCAACGGCCGGAAACTGGCGGCCATCGCCTGCGCGGGCCTGCACGTGGAGGAACTGGCCGTGGGCTGGCTCCGGAGCGAAGGGATAATCCGGAACGCCCGGGAGATCGCCGCCGCGACCGCCGGCCGGGAGGGATGGTCGGTGGACGTCCGGACCGCCGCCGACTGGTCCGGCGCCGGCCCGAGCGGGGAGCCGGAGCCGCTGCCGTTGCCGGCGGCCGGAGCGGCGACGGTTTCTCCGGAGCGGATCTTCACCCTCATGGGGCAAATGGTGGAGGCCGCGGACATCCACCGCCGCTCCCGGGGGACCCACGGCGCCGCCCTGGCCGGCACGGCGGGGATCATCACGGTCCGGGAAGACATCGGGAGGCACAACTGTCTCGACATGCTGAGCGGTTACGCCCTTCTGAACGGTATCGCCGGCGCGGATAAAATGATCCTGAGGACCGGGCGGGTTTCCTCGGATATCGTCATCAAGATCTGGCGGATGGGCGTCCCGGCGGTGATCTCCCTTTCGGTGCCGACGGCCCTGGCCGTCCGGATCGCCGAGCGGGCGGGCATCACCCTGGTGGGCGCCGTCCGGGCGCCGTCCCTGACGGTTTACACGCATCCGGAACGGGTGGGAGGAGCATGAAAAAAAATATCTATATCAGAGACATCAAACCGGGGGAAAAGATTTACGACTTCTTCTTCGTGACGGAAAAGAACCTGGCCTATTCCCAGAAAGGCGCTCCCTATCTGAACCTGCGCCTCAAGGATAAGACGGGGGAGTTGGACGGCAAGGTGTGGGACAACGTCCAGGAGCTGGACCGGGCCTTCCGGAAGGGTGATTTCGTCTATCTTCAGACCCGGGCGGTGCAGTATAAAAACGCCATCCAACTGGCCGTGATGAGCGCCCGCCGGGCCGCCCCCGAGGAGATCGATGCAGCGGAATTCTTTCCCGTGGCCAAGGAAGATCCGGAACGGATGTTCCGGGAACTGGAGTCCTTTGCCGACCGGGTGCAGACGCCGGCGCTCCGGGATCTTCTCCAGACCTTCCTGGCCGATGAGGAGATCGCCGCCCTCCTCCGGCGCGCCCCCGCCGCCAAGGGATTTCACCATGTCTTTATCGGCGGTCTGCTCGAACACACGCTGTCGGTGGTGCGGATCCTGGACCTGCTGAGCGGCCACTACGAAGGGCTCAACCATGATCTTCTCGTCACGGGCGGCATCCTGCATGATATCGGCAAGATCTACGAGTATTCCTACGACGGCCTCATCGACTACACCGATGAAGGACGCCTCATCGGCCACATCGTCATGGGGGTGGAGATGGTGGACCGCAAGATAGCGGCGCTTCCCGATTTTCCGGCTCAACTGGCCATGGAGCTACGACATGTCCTTTTGAGCCATCACGGCGTCCTGGAGTTCGGCTCCCCGAAGCGGCCCAAGACCCTGGAGGCCCTCCTCGTCCACTATGTGGATGATCTGGACGCCAAGATCAACGCCATGCAGACCTTCGTCGCCGGTGACGGCAATGAGGATTCGGATTGGACCCCCTTCCACCGTCTCCTCGAACGCTACCTCTACAAGGGAAAGAACGCGGGTCGGGGGGAAGGCGCGACCTGAAGGGGCAGCGGGGCGGGCTTAAGCCGTGAAGGTCTTCAGAATCAGGAGGATAAGGGCGGCGAGGGCGAACAGGAACCCGATGACCACCATCCGGCGCCGCCGCAAGAAAAGGAGGAACTGATCCTTGCCGGCCGGATCGCCGCGGAAGTCGAAGAGAAAGGCGGTAAGCAGGTAGAGGAGGAAAATCGGCAGGCCGTAGATGATCGTAAGCGGCAGGGCCAGGGACCCCCGGCCGGCCCAGTGGTGGGCCAGTTCTTTCGGGAACCCGGACAGGAGGAGGAAAGCCGCCAGAATCCAGAGCCCGAGATAGAGGATATAGAGATGCCGCCGCTTCATGATGGTCCCTAAATATGCACTTTCGTTCCGGAGGTCAAACGATTTCTTTTGCGACGACTCCGGGGCGTAGATCGTCCAGGAGTCGAATTTCTTTGACATAAACGGGAAAATAATTTATGAGGTCCTCCTCAGTTCGAAATCAAAAAAAGGGAAAGGGAACGGAAATGGGGGCGAAAGGGGACTTGTCGCCGCCGGGCTTTTTCCCAAAGGGGTAGCGGATGTACACAGCGAGCGATTTGAGAAAAAACCTGCGGATTAAAATAGACGATGAACCGTACGTCGTCACGGAGTTCAATTTCACCAAGCCGGGGAAGGGACAGGCCCTCTACCGGTGCAAACTGAAAAACATGATCAGCGGCTCCCAGTTCGAACGTACCTTCCGGTCCGTGGACGTCTTCGAACCGGCGGATCTCCAGGAGAAGAAGATGCAGTACCTCTACGATCAGGAGGGTAAATACTGCTTCATGGACAACGAGACTTACGAACAGGTCCTCCTTTCGGAGGATCAGGTGGGTGATGCCCGGAACTACCTCATCGAGAACATCGAGGTGGAGATCCTCCTCTTCGAGGATCGTCCCCTGGGGGTCAGCCTCCCCAATTTCGTGGATTTCATCGTCACCAAGGCGGAGCCCTGGGCCCGGGGCGACAGTGTTTCGGGGAACACCAAGCCGGTGACGGTCCAAACCGGTTATGTCCTCCAGGTGCCCCCTTTCATCGAAGAGGGGGAAAAGATCCGCGTGGATACCCGCACCGGGGAATATCTCACCCGGGTCAAGGACTGAAGTATTTCCCTGACCATCGCCGCGGCAAGGAAGGGATGGCCTCGGTCCCCCTTCGTGAGGGGTTGTCATGCATGATCCCTGGCCCCTGGCCAAGAAACGTCGTACCCTGGCGCTCCGGGCCCGGATCGTGGGGGAGTTGCGCCGCTTCTTTGCCGCTCGCGATTACCTGGAGATTGAAACCCCCTGCCTGATCCCCGCCCCGGCGCCGGAATTCCATATCGATACCCTGGCCTGCGAAGGCTGGTTCCTCCAGCCTTCGCCGGAATTATGCATGAAGCGCCTCCTGGCGGCGGGTTACGACCGGATCTTTCAGATTTGCCGGTGCTTCCGCAAGGGAGAGCGGGGCGCCCGCCATCTTCCCGAATTCACCATGCTGGAGTGGTACCGCCGGGAGGCGGATTACCGGGACCTTATGACCGAATGCGAGGATCTCCTTATCGAGGCGGCCGCCGCCCTCGGTTACGGCGACGTGGTGACCTATCAAGGCGAGCCGCTACGGCTCGGGAAACCCTGGGAACGCCTGACCGTCGCGGAGGCATTTGCCCGTTTCGCCCCCCTGCCGGTGGCGGAGGCCCTGGCCGGGGACTGCTTCGACGAGCTCCTGGCGATTCATGTGGAACCACGGCTGGGACGGGGGAGGCCGACCTTTCTGTGTGACTATCCATTGCCTTTGGCTTCCCTGGCCCGGGGGAAACGGGGGGAAGCAGCCGTCGCGGAGCGCTGCGAATTGTACATCGCCGGCATCGAACTGGCCAACGCCTTTACGGAGCTGGCGGAGGAGAGGGAGCAGCGCCGCCGCTTTGCCCGGGAGGAGGAGGCGCGTCGGCGGGCCGGCAAACCCCACTATCCTTCTCCGGATAAGTTTCTGGAATCGTTGACTGATCTTGGAGATGCCGCGGGGATTGCCCTGGGGGTGGACCGCCTGGTGATGATCCTTGCCGATGCCCCGGATATAGACGCGGTGACCGCCTTCACCCCGGAAACATTATGAATAGATTATGAAAAGTCTTGTTGACAAGGGGCGGCTTTTCCTTTACAGGTAAGCCCCAAGTGTAAAACAACTTTTGGAGAGGACAAAAGTGAAAGAAATTCCTTATGTTGCTATGGCCGGGCTGGGCGGACAATTTCAAGGAAGCGTCTTCGGCATGATCCTGGACGCGGGCCTGATGGTGAAATTCGTCCTCCTGCTCCTCCTGGGTTTTTCCGTCGTTTCCTGGGCCATCATCTGGCTGAAATACCGGACCCTGAGCAAGGTAAAAAAGGAAAATGAACAGTTTCTCGATGCCTATGTCAAGTCCACCCGCCTGGCCGATATCTTTTCGGAAGCGAAAAAATTTCCCGAATCGACCCTGGCCGAGGTCTTCCGTTCCGGATACGGGGAACTGGTAAAAATTACCAAGGCGATTCGGGAACGGGTGGCGGGAAAAGAATCGGTCCCCCAGAGCGAGCCGGTTTTCGAACTCAAGGGTCTGGACAATATCGAACGGTCGCTGAGTAGGGCCACGGGCAGCGAAACGGATAAACTGGAGAAGGCCCTGGGATTCCTGGCGACTACGGGCAGCGCCTGCCCGTTTATCGGTCTTTTCGGCACCGTCTGGGGGATCATGGACACCTTCAAGGATATCGGTGCCCGGGGATCCGCGACCCTAGCGGTAGTCGCCCCGGGTATCTCCGAAGCCCTGGTGGCCACGGCGGCGGGCCTCGCGGCGGCAATCCCCGCCGTTATCTTCTATAACTACTATACGAACCGGGTCAAGAGCCTGGCCATGGAGATGGAAGCCTTTGCCACGGAACTGGTAAATATCATGGAACGGAACTATTTCAAATAGCGGGCGGGGACGATGAGATTTTCGAGAAAACGCCGTTTCTTCGACAGCAAGCTCGTCGCCGAGATCAATGTCACCCCGCTGGTCGATGTGATCCTGGTCCTCCTGATCATCTTCATGGTCACGGCGCCCATGCTGTCCATGGGGATCGACGTCAATCTGCCCCGGGTCAAATCCAAGACCATCGACGTCAACGAGGAGAAACTCGTCCTGACGATCAACAAAGACCGGGAGATCTTTATCAACCGTACCAAGATCCTCAAGGAGGATCTCAAGGTGAAGCTGGAGAACATCTTTGCCGCCCGCCTCGACAAGGAGATCTTCCTGCGGGCGGATAAAACCGTGGCCTACGGCTTCGTGGTGGAGGTAATGTCGGAGATTCGCAAGGCCGGCGTCGATAAACTGGGCATGGTGACCGAAACCCCCGAGGAGACGAAATGACGTCCCTGGATTACCCGGGGATGCGGGATCGCCGGGG
>JAKQIZ010000065.1 GCA_029561465.1 Deltaproteobacteria bacterium
ATGCTTGTAAATATCCAGGGACATCCCGAGCTTTTTCTGGGAGAAATGGAGGATGTGGGTAAAGACCTCCGAATCGGACTGATAGCCCAGGTAGCCTTCGTACCGGCGCGACGTGAGGTATTCCCGGATCGGGACGAAGGCCGTGTTCTCCCCGTTGGTCATCGTGGCGAAACCCTGGATGAAGAATGGATGACAGGCGTAGATGTCTATGGAGTAGTTGGTGTTCTGCCGCCCCTGGGCCATGATGATCCGGGCCTGGAATTCCTCGTTGTCCAGCCCCAGGTATTCCGCCAGGACCATGGGGTCCCCCACCTCCTTGATCATGATCACGTCGGGCCAGAAGCTGAAGATGATCATGGACCCGTCCTCCTCGCCCATCCGGCGGAGCTTGAGCCGGGTGAGCATGAGGCGGTGCTCGATCTCCTCCGGGCTCAGGGACAGCCACTCCGGCGGGTAGTCGTAAACCCGGACCAGATAGTTGTCGCGTTTCGGAGTTCCCGGAGGAGGCGTCTTGGCCGGCCGGATGGAGAGCTTGTATTTTACCATGAAATCCAGGTCCAGCATGTACCGGTCCAAGGTGCGGATGCCCTCGTTGGAAAAGATGCCGGAGAGGATGGGAGCGCCCTTGAAGCGCTCGAAGCTACCGCCCAGATCGGTGAGAAACAGGCCCACCCCCGATCCGTCATGACCTTCCTTCATGACGTTCAGCGCGTTGACGGCCGCCATGGGTGACAGCGGTTCCTTGCTGGTGATGGCGAACAGACGGCACATTAAAAACCTTCTTTCCGGCACTAAAGTTTTCTGCCCGTAGCGGGCATGATCCATTGTGCGAAAAATATGCCACGATCCGGAAGGGGGAAGGAGGCGGCGGGGATGTAAGGCCATGTAGGCATGGAAAAATTGAATCGCGGCACGAAAAAGATTCCCCTTCTTCCCGGTGGCGGTACATATTTGTAACTTTGGACAACCTCTCCGCACATAATTGTTCGGTATCCCCCTCCTCAACTCCCCTTTGAAGGGGGAGGAATAAAATGAGGGTTTTTACGACGTCGTTATCTTTGCCGGCGGCGTCGTAAAAAAGCTACCGGGGTGTGGAACCGGCGGAAAAAGGCGTCTCCCGCCGATGGCAAGTACCCGTTTTCCCCTCCCGCCAGGCCCGGACGAAATCCGATTTTCCCGGACGACACGAGATCGAAAGTATAGAAAGATGTGGCCGTAATCCCCCCGCCGCTCAGGTCTCGGAAGAGTGGTTGTTCTTCCCGGTTCGGTACTTCCAGGGATCGATGCCCAACTTCTGGATTTTATACTGGATGATTCTCTTGGTGACGCCGAGGTTACGGGCGGCCTGACTCTGGTTGCCGTGGGCCTCCTTGAGTGCCTCGACGATCATGGCCCGCTCCTGGCTCTCGATGACGACGCTGAATCTCCCCCCATCCCTTTCTCCCTCATCCCGGTTCCTGGTCTGGAGAGAAGGAGGAAGATGAACGATTTCAATGGTATCCCCTTCAGTTAGAAGCACCGCCCGCTCGATGCAGTTTTCCAGTTCCCGGACGTTTCCGGGCCAGTTGTGGGCCAGAAAGGCCTCAATGACCGGCGTGGCGATCCTCTTTACCGGTTTGTTCATCTCTTTCGCGTACTTGATGACGAAATGGTCGGCCAGGAGGATGATGTCGTTGCCCCGGTCCCGGAGGGGGGGGATGTAGATGGGGAAAACACTCAGTCGATAGTAGAGGTCCGTCCGGAAGGAGCCGGCGGCGGCGCATTCCTCCAGGCGCCGGTTGGTGGCGGCGATGATCCGGGCGTTGGTGGTCACGAGCCGGGGGGAACCCAGGGGCTGAAACCGCTTTTCCTGCAGGACCCTGAGGAGCTTGGCCTGGGCGGCGGCGGACAGTTCGGCCACTTCGTCCAGGAAAATCGAGCCGTTGTTGGCCTCCTCGAAGCGGCCATGATGCTGTCGCATCGCCCCGGTGAAGGCCCCCTTTTCATGGCCGAACAGCTCGCTTTCGATCAGGGTGTCCGGAATGGCCGCGCAGTTGACCTGGACAAGGGGACCGTTGCTCCGGCCGCTGTTCACGTGGATGGCCTTGGCGATCAGTTCTTTGCCGGTGCCGGTCTCGCCGAGGATGAGGACGGTCGTGCCGGAGTCGGCTACGTGGCGTATCAGGCCGAACACCTCCTGCATCCCTTTGGAATGACCGATGATGTCCAGGGAGGGCGGCCGCTGCGAGTTGACCAGGCGCCGCAGCCGCCGGTTTTCCTCCTCCAGTCCCAGGATGTGCACCGCCTTGGCGATCAGTTCCGCCACCGAGGAGAGGATGGCCATTTCCCGGTCCAGGTCCGTCACCTCCTGGGTCCCCTTGTCCGCCGAGAGGATGCCGACCACCCGGGAATCGTACATGATGGGGACGCAGAGAAAGGACAGCGCGTTGCGGTCCAGATGCCGCCGCGCCCCGGTCCGGTCCAGGAAGAGGCGCTCCTTTTCCAGGTTCGGAACCGCCAGCGGCAGGCCCGTCTGGGCCACTTTCCCCGTGATGCCCTCCCCGATCCGGTAAGTGATCTCCAGGCCGTCCAGCTTGATCCCGTGGGCCACTTCCAGCCAGGCCTCGCCGGTGTCTCGGTCCAAAAGCGAGATCATCCCCCGCTTCATCCCCAGCCGGCTGCTCAACTCCCCCAGTACCTGTTCGAGCTGGTCCCTTAGTTCCCAGGGCTGGGCCAGGGTCTTGGCGATGGCGTGGAGGGCCGCCAGTTCTTCGTAGGAGTGAGTGGTCATTTCGTACAAAAATGGACAACGATAAAAATTATTCATCTCTTATACAATTTAGTTAAAAATAGCAATGGGCGGCCTCGATCTTTTCTGGTATGGATTTTGAAACAAATATCGTACCAAATTCTTTCGGGAGGTCGCCCATGGTCTCTTTTTCCCGTGTCAGTTCGGGCATTCAAGGTTTGGACGAGGTCCTCAATTACCTCCGGAGCGGCGACAACGTCGTCCTCCAGGTGGACGACATCGAGGATTACCGCTGCTTTGTCCTCCCCTTCGTGGAGGAGGCCCTGAGGAACAGCGAGCGGGTCGTCTATATGCGTTTTGCCCGCCATGCCCCCCTGATCGATCCCGGCCGGGCGACCGTCTATAAACTCAACGCGGATACGGGATTTGAATCCTTTTCCACCCAGGTGCACAATATCATCCGCCAGGAAGGCCGGGATGTGTTCTATGTATTCGATTCCCTCTCCGATCTCCTCCTGGCCTGGGCCACTGACCTCATGATCGGAAATTTCTTCGTTATTACATGCCCTTATCTTTTTGAGCTCAACACGGTGGCCTACTTCGCCATCCTCCGGGGGCGCCATTCATTCAAGACCGTGGCCCGGATCCGGGAGACGACCCAGGTCCTCCTGGATATCTACAACTATCAGGGCCAGATCTGCGTCCATCCCCTCAAGGCCTGGCACCGTTATACCCCGACGATGTTTCTGCCCCACATCACCGAGGGGGACAAATACCTCCCCATCATGAACAGCATGGACGCCTCGCGGCTCTTTTCGTTTCTCGCCCAGAAGAGTTCCGTCAACGCCGAGCGGCACCTGGATTACTGGGACCGGATCTTCCTGCGGGCCCGGGAAGTCCTGGCGGACACAGAGGCCGGCGTGGAAAAGCAGGAGATGATCGTCCAGCTCTCCCGGGTCCTCATCGGCCGGGAGCGGCGGATGCTGGCCCTGGCCCGGGACTACTTCACCCTGGAGGATCTGCTGAACATCAAGGATCGCCTCATCGGGACGGGGTTCATCGGAGGCAAGTCGGTGGGGATGCTCCTGGCCCGCAATATCCTCCGCCGGGATGGGGATTTCGACTGGTCGCGCCATCTCGAACTCCACGACTCCTTCTATATCGGTTCCGACGTCTTCTATTCCTATATCGTTCAGAACGGCTGGTGGAAGATCCTCATGGCCCAGAAGACCAAGGAGGGCTACTTCACCAATGCCCGAGAGCTGCAGGCCCGGATGCTCCGGGGCGTCTTTCCGGAGGAGGTCAAGGAGCAGTTCCAGCTCATGCTGGAATATTACGGCCAGTCGCCCATCATCGTCCGCTCCAGCAGCCTCCTCGAGGATGCCTTCGGAAACGCCTTCGCCGGCAAGTACGAGAGCTTCTTCTGCGTCAACCAGGGGACGCCGGAGCAGCGATACGAAGCCCTGGAGGATGCCGTCCGGCGCATCTTCGCCAGCACCATGAACGAAGACGCCCTCACCTATCGCCTCCAGCGGGGTCTCGACCAGCACGACGAACAGATGGCCCTCCTGGTGCAGCGCGTCTCCGGATCCCACCGCCGGCATTATTTCTTTCCCGAAGTGGCGGGGGTGGGTCTCTCCTACAACACCTTCGTCTGGAATCAGGGCATGGATCCCCGGGCCGGAATGCTGCGCATTGTCTTCGGCCTGGGCACCCGGGCGGTCAACCGGGTGGAGAACGATTATCCCCGCATCGTCGCCCTCGACGCCCCCCTGGTCAAACCCCACGGCGCCCTGGAGGACATCCGCCGCTTTTCCCAGCATGACGTGGATGTCCTGAATCTGGAAGACAACCGCTTTCACTCCCTTTCCCTCTCCCAGGTGGTCGGCGAGGGCCTGGATGCCCGGCTGGACCTGATCGGGGTCCGGGATACGGAGGCGGCGGAGCGCCTCCGGGCCACCGGGCGGAGGGTCCCCGATCTCTGGGTCCTCACCTTCGATGAGTTCATGACGGCCACGCCGTTTACGGAGATCATGTCCCGGATGCTCAAGACCCTGGAAGAGGTTTACTCGTATCCGGTGGATATTGAATTTACCGCCAATTTCAACGCCGAAGGGCGGCTGCAGGTGAATCTCCTCCAGTGTCGGCCCTTCCAGACCAAGGGACAGAACGTGCGGATGGCAATCCCGGGGAAGATCAAGAAACAGCGCATCCTCCTCCGTCAGGAGGGGAACTTCATGGGGGGCAGCGTCTCCCAGCCACTAAACAGGATCATCTTTATCGACCCCCAGGGCTACGCCCGTCTTTCCCTTTCCGAGAAGTACGACGTCGCCCGGCTGGTCGGACGGCTGAACAAGCTCATCGAAGACCGGGAAAATACACCCACCGCCCTCTTCGGGCCGGGACGCTGGGGGACCACCACTCCGGCCATGGGCGTTCCCGTCACCTTCTCGGAAATAAACAACATCGCCGCCATCGCGGAGATCGCCTACCAGGACGGCAGCCTGATCCCCGACCTGTCGTTCGGGACCCATTTCTTCCAGGATCTGGTGGAGATGGACATCTTTTACATGGCGATTTATCCCGACAAGAAAGGGGTGCTTTTCAACCGGGAATGGCTGGCGGGGATGGCCAACCTCCTGGGGGAACTGGCGCCCCGGGACCGGCAATTGGAGGAAGTGGTCCGGGTTTGCGACGCCCGGCAACGGGGCCTGCTCCTGCTGTCCGACGTGGTGACGCAGCGGCTGATCTGCTACGGGAATTAGTTCGGCGGCGAGTTCCCTTTACGCCGCGGCGAAGGCCTGCTGGATCTTGTCCAGGACCTCCTTCTCCTCGGTCATGAGCCTGCCGTCGGCCAGGGCGATGCGCCGGGCGATGGTGACGGCCTCCGATCGCCCTTCCTTGGTCTTGATGAGCTTGCACAGGGCGGCCAGGGCGGCGTCTTCATCGGCTTGGAGGATCCGGGCCTGGGCGCGGGCAATGCGCTTGAACTCCGCCGGTCGCAGTTTGCCGAGGACTTTGTGGGTCATGGATATCTCCTGACCGACCTCGAAGAGCCGCCGTTTGATGGTGTAATTCTTCCGCGCCACCGCCATTATGATCCTGATCAGCCCCTCGGCGACGCCCCCTTCCTCCAGATATTGCCAGCGCGCATCCGCCGGGACCGATCCCTGGTCTTTTTCCGCCGCGACGTTTTCCTCTTCTTCTTTCACGGGCATGCAGAAGAACCGCACCCATGGATGCTCGTAGAAGGCCTGAAAGGTCCACTCGATGTAACGATCCCGGGCGTCCCGGTACTGATTGAGCCATTGGATCATGAAATCCGACCCGGCGTATTCATATCGAACAAAGGGATTGTCCGGCGGCGCCGGTTTGCGGTTGGCCTTTACCAGCGAGGCCGCATAGGGCAGGGGACGCAACAGGGGGTTGATGTCGGAGAGGAGATAGCGCTGGGTCCGGAGCGGATGGAGGAGGCGGGTGACCAGGCCGGTAAGTTCTGACGACCAGGAACGGACCCAGGGGCGCAGGTAGATCTTGTACTGGTTGTCCAGAAGTTCCGACAGCCGGTCCACGGCGCAGAAGTCCTCCTCATCGGTGGTGCCGTCGTCCATGGCCAGGATATCGTTTATGGACCGCTCCTCGAAACGGAAATCCAGATTGCCGGTCTTTACGTCGCCGTCGATGATCATTTCGTAAAGACCCGGCGGCAGGAAATCGACCATGTCGAAGTTGGCGATGATCTCCTGGTGTTCCTTCCGCGCCACGCCGGCGGAGACGAAAATGCCCAGGTGTCCGATGTCCTCGTGGATGATGTAGATGATGACCTGTCCCGCCCTCTTGATGTCCTCCGTGGTCCGGTAAACCCGGGTGATCCAGTTGAGGGCCTGCTGGGGAGGGGTGATGTTGTCTCCCTGGGAGGCGAAGACGATGATGGGACTTTCTATGTTGCGGAGGTTGATCTTCATCCCCGGGCGGATCTCCAGCTCCCCCTTCTCCAGTTTGTTGCCCACGAAGAGGTTGTTGACGATAAATTCGATCTCTTCGGTGTTCATGAGAAAGAACCCGCCCCACCATTTTTCGAAATTGAGGTAGCGCTCCACCTCGGTGTCGATGTTCTTATAGACGTTGTACTGTTTGGTCCAGACGGTGTTGGCGGGATTAAGGGCCTCGAAATTGTTCACCAGATGAGCGCCGTCGAACTTTCCGTTTCCCAGGTCGCTCATCAGGGAAACCAGCCAGGAGCCCCCCAGGAGCCCCCCCCGGTAGCGCATGGGATTCGTTCCCTCCACCCCGGCCCAGTAAGAGAGCGGCGCCCCGTTGAGGACCAGGGGCCCGGTGATGTCGGGACGGTCGGCGCAGAGCAGGGCGGCGGCCCAGCCCGCCTGGCAGTTGCCCATGATGGCTGGGGCGTCGGCGTAAGGATGGAGCTTCACGACCTCCTCGATGAACCTCACCTCGGCGGCCTCCACATCACTCAGGGTCTGTCCGGGCATCGGCTCTGTGTAGAAGAGAATGAAATAGACAGGATAACCGTGTTCGAGGGCCATGCCGATCTCCGAATCCCGTTTGGAGCCGCCGATTCCCGGTCCGTGCCCGGCCCGGGGATCGATGATGACGATGGGCCGCTTGGGCGCCTCTTTCTTTCCCCGCCGCTCCCGGCGGCGCTGGGCCTCTTTGTCTTCCGGAGAACGGGGACGGGCCCTCCGGTCGCTGATGCGCACCAGGGAGTAGTTGACAGGGCGCGAAAATTCCCGCCCGTCCAGGATCATCTCGTATTTGAAGGTCAGCACGGGCGGCTGGCCGTTTTTCAGGTGTTCGATATAGGTGTTGCCGCGCCGGCGCAGGGCGTCAGCAAAGAGGATGGAACGCTGGATGGTGTCCGTGACATATGCCCCGGCCTGTTCGATGGTTTCCCGGTATGCGCCGGTTTCGTAAGGAGCTGAATCGTTCATGTCGTTTGGCCTTTCGAAATTAAAATCCGCGGGACCATAGGGCAAAGCATTAATAATGTCAATCTTATTTTCCGCTCTCAAGCCACCCTCACCTTCAAGGTGAGGGTGGCTTGAGACTATTCAACCGATTGTCAAACATTCTATCACGACAGTTTCCCTCGCCTGCCTACACCACGCCGAAGGCCAGCATGGCCCGGGCGACCTTGGTGAAACCGGCGATGTTGGCCCCCATCACGTAGTCCCCCTTCCGGCCGTAGGCCTCGGCGGTTTCCACGCAGGCCTTGTGGATGCTCTTCATGATGATGATGAGGCGGTTGTCCACCTCTTCCCGGGTCCAGGAGAGCTTCAGGCTGTTCTGGCTCATCTCCAGGCCGGAGGTGGCCACGCCCCCGGCGTTGGCCGCCTTGCCGGGACCGTAGAGGATGTTGTTTTCCTGGAAGATCTTCACAGCGTCGGGGGTGGATGGCATGTTGGCCCCCTCGGCGACGCAGTAGCAGCCGTTTTTCAACAGGGCCGCCGCGTGGGAGGCGTCGATCTCGTTCTGGGTGGCACAGGGCAGGGCGATATCCACCTTGATGCCCTGGTCACGGACGACGTCCCAGACACTACATCCTTCGAAGCAGGCCGTCTTGTATTTGTCGGCGTATTCCTTGATCCGGCCGCGCTTGACGTTTTTCAGCTCGATGACATAGTCGCATTTCTTGGCGTCGATGCCCTTTTCATCCACGATCGTGGCGGTGGAGTCGCACAGGGTGATGACCCTGCCGCCCAACTGATTGACCTTTTCCACCGTGTACTGGGCCACGTTGCCGGAACCGCTGATAGCGACGATCTTGTTTTTGAAATCCAGCCCCCGGGTCGCCAGCATCTCGGCGGCAAAATAGGTGGTACCGTAGCCCGTGGCCTCGGGACGGACGAGGCTGCCGCCGTATTCCAAGGCCTTGCCGGTGAGGACGCCGGTATGCTCGTTGCGGATCTTCTTGTAGTAGCCGAACAGATACCCGATCTCCCGGCCCCCTACGCCGATGTCCCCGGCCGGGACATCGCATTCCGCCCCGATGTAGCGAAAGAGCTCCCGCATGAAGGCCTGGCAGAAACGCATCACCTCGCCGTCCGACTTGCCCTTGGGATCGAAATCGGAACCGCCCTTGCCGCCACCCATGGGGAGGGTCGTCAGGGAGTTCTTGAAGATCTGCTCGAAGCCGAGAAACTTGATGACCCCCAGGTTCACCGAGGGATGGAAGCGCAGCCCGCCCTTGAAGGGACCGATGGCGTTGTTGAACTGGACGCGAAAACCACGGTTTACCCGGACCTTCCCTTTGTCGTCCACCCAGGGGACGCGAAAGATGACGGTCCGCTCCGGTTCGATGATGCGTTCGTAAATATTGGCCTTCACGAATTCCGGATGCCTCTTGGTGGTCGGTTCCAGGGTTTCGAGGACCTCTTCCACCGCCTGATGGAACTCCGGCTGGTCCGGATCGGTCTGCTTGGCCTTGGCGATAACATCTTTGATGACTGACATAAAAAACACCCCCTTTAATTTATTTGATGTATTTTTTATAGATTTCCGTGAATGGGCTTAGCTCCGCGTAGTTCATCACCGCCGACATGGCCCGGTTTTCCGCGCCGATGCCGTTTTCCTGGACGCAGGCCACGGGATTCAGCCCGCCGATGAGGATGAAGCCGATTTTGTTCATGTCCACCGGGATCTGGCAGACCGGTTCGCTGATTTCGCCCATGACGAAGACGCCCCGGATATCCGCCTGGGTCAATTTCTTAAGGAGTTCCCGGGTCAGTTCCTGGCAGATAGCGGGAATTTCACGGAAATTAGCCAGGATCGTGCCGTTGCCGTCCTGATATGAGCTTTGAACGGAGGTCATGTTCGCCCGGATGAAGGCCTCGGATGGGTCCAGGGAGGAACCGGAATAGTATATGAGTTCCACGAACCGCAGGGGCCGGCGGTTCTTTATCTGCAGGATGCCGGCGAATTTGGAGTCCATGGGGATCCCCTGTTTGAGGAGCACACCGTTGACGACAATGCTGCACACCGTGGCCAGCGCGATCTTTCCCTCCGGAACGATGCAGCCGCCGAGGCTTTCCCCTGCCCCGGCCTCGGCCACCCGGTTGCTCACGGCGAAACCGGCGGCAAAGACCAGCGCCATGATGCGCAGGGCCTGGGGAAAGTCCGCTTCGTTGAACAGCGAGATATTGACGGGCAGGAGGCCCGCCTGCCGCTCCGGGTCGAAGGTGGTCTGAAAGGCCAGGGTCTCGATTCGGGAGATGGCCAGGCCGACCTTGTCTTCCACCCGGGCCGCCCGGAGCTCCTCGATCCCCAGCGTGGTGATGATCCGCCCGTCCTTCTGGCCGACCAGCCGGGTGAGTCCCCTCTCGTCCATCAGCTTCAGGTGATAGCGCACCGCCCGTTCACTGGTGGTCACGCCCAATTCCTGCATGCGCCGGGCGATGAGGCGTGACCCCACGGGCCCCTGGACCTCGTTGAGGATCCTCAGGATCATGAGGGTTTTTCTCTCGATATCTCTCTGGTCGGTTAGGTTCGTTCCCATCGGCAATCGGCAATCATTTGCCGATGGTCTCTACATGGAATCGTCCCGGCTGTCAATACAAAAGATAAACCCCGTTCTTTACAGATGACGGCATCGTAAAAAGTCCGGATGCTTCGAAAGCGCTTCATCCCTCGTCACTGCGACGTACGTCCAAGTACGCCTCATTCCTCAGGATTCGCGCGCCTCACCTGCGGATCTTTTTACGATGCCATCCCAAATGGAACATTTTTTGACTTTTTACGATGTCGTCACAGATAGGTGCGGGAAAAACTGAGTTCTGCTTCGGGGGAGCCGATGAGGATCAGCTCGGAATCGGCCTCCACGGGGAGGAAGGGATCGGGGTTGATGGCGACGTTATCCCCCCGGCGGATGCCGATGACGGAGCAGCCCGTTTTGGGACGGATCCGGGACTGGGCCAGGGTCTTACCCGCCAGGGCGGGGGGCAGAGGAATGGTAAAGATGTTCAGGCCTTCGGCAAGCATGAACATGTCCTCCTTCCGGAGGTAGTTGAAGATCGCGTTGGCGCCCAGGGAGGCGTAGGACATGACGAAATCCGCCCCGGCCCGGTGCAGGGTGGAGATGTTCCGGTCCGTGTTGGCCCGGCAGATTATCTGCATGTCCGGACGGAGGCTCCGGAGGTACTTGGCGAGATAGATGTTGGTCGCGTCGTCGTGGGTGGTGATGAGGGCGGCGGGGGTCTTTTCGATCCAGGCCCGCTTCAGGGTGCCGATATCGGCGGCGTCGCCGGTGATGTAGCAGGTGTCGTCCTCCGTGCGCCGGGGGTTCTTTTCCACGATGAGGTAATCCACCTCCCGCTCCTTGAACCGCTGGGCGATCGCCTTTCCCACCCGTCCGCCGCCGATGATGATCACCGGGTCGCCGGCGTGGCGGGTCAACTGGTAGAATCCGTACACCTCGTCATAACGGGCGATCTGCTCTTCCGTGCCGGCGAAGACCAGGGCAGTGGAGCGATTGATCGCGGCCTCCGGGGTCGGCGCCACGAATCTGCCCCGTTCCCATACGGCGATGACCGTTACCCCGATCTCTTCCCGAAGGCGGCTTTCCGCCAGGGTTTTACCCACCAGCGGGGTGCTGATCGCGGGGGCTTCGGCGATGATGAGGTTGTCGAAACGCCCCAGGACATTGGCGCGAAAATCGCCGCCGAGGGTCCAGCCCGCCAGGGAACGACCGAGGATCTCCGTCAGTTCCAGGACCCGGGTGCATCCCGCCAAATAGAGGATATCGACGGAGTGGGGTGAGTCGGAGGTGGCGACCACGGGAACGGTTTCCGTTGTCTCCCGGACGGTGAAGGCGATGTTGGTGTTCATCTCGTCGCGGTTCGTCGCCACGACCATGGCGGCCTGTTCCACCCGCATCTTCCGGTAGGTTTCCGGATCGTCGATGTGGCCCACGGCGATTCGGACCCCTGTGTCATAGAGTTCCTTCGACCGCTCGTATTCGTCCACGATCACCACATAATCCCGTTTGTAAATGCCCAGCTTTTCGATGAGGGCCATGGTTACTTGATCGTAAGCGGTGATGATGACGTGATTTTTTGTCCCCGGAGGCAGTTCCTGGGCATAGCGTTTCCTGGTTTCCGCCTCGATCCACGGGGCGAAAAAGAACTTGATGAAGGCGAAGGGCAGGAGGATCAACAGGAAGATTACCCCGGATAAAAGCACGAGGATGGAGAAGATGCGCCCCACGTCGGAATGGAAGGTGATGTCGCCGAAGCCCAGGGTGCTCATGACGACCATGGTCCAGTA
>JAKQIZ010000066.1 GCA_029561465.1 Deltaproteobacteria bacterium
GGGATTGATGGCGTTGACGGCCGCGGCGGTGGCGACGGCGTGCTCCCGAGACCAGCTCTCGCCGCCCAGGCCGGGAATTATGTATTCGCAGAGGGAAATGCCCGCCGCGACGATCCTTTTCCCCCCTTCGACATGGTCGGCCACCGTGGCGCCCTTCCGAATGAATTCGAGGAGCGGATCGTAGCCGCTCTCCATGCCCATATGAATCCGCGCCAGCCCCGCCTCGCGAATCTTCTCCAGCTCCGCCACGGTTTTTCTGGCCGCTGTCTTGGAGCGGCAGTAGGAGGTAATCCTGTTGACGCCGGGAAACTGCTCCTTGACAAAGGAGAGGATCTCCACCAGTTCATCGGTCTTCAGAATCAGGGAGTTGGCGTCCTGGAGAAAAACCGACTCCCCTCCCCAGTAAAACCAGGCGCAAACGGAGCGAAAGGCGTCGTTGTAACCGTTGCCGCCGCTGTAAACGCGCCGGACCACCGCATCGGTCACCCGACCTCCGCCGCCGAGTTTCCAGGACAGGGCCCGGATCTCATCGGCGATCATCCGGGCATTCCGGATATCGTCCTTGATTTCCTCGCGGCTCCGGAGTTCGAATTTCTTCCCCTGATAGGTGCGGCAAAAGGCGCACTTATTCCACGGGCAATTTCTCGTGGCCCGAATCAGCAGGCTTTTTGCCTCGCTGGGCGGTCGAATGGGTCCCTGTTCAAACGTCAATTCCATTATATGTCTGACTTTCCTTATTATTGTCTTCCCGCATTATCTCCGGATGCTCAATGATAAATATATGCATCGGGGCCTTCATATTCAAGGCAGAAATAAAAGCGGGTCCAATGCCTTGTTGTGCCGGCGGATCTCAAAATTCATGTATCCCTCCCCCTTCTTTTCCGATTTTCCCGTCTGACCGACGATCTCCCCCTTCTTGATGCGGCTGTCCGCCCGGACGGACCTGCTGCCCAGATGGGTGTAAACCGTGGCGAAATCATCGTCATGCTTGATGATGACCGTCTCTCCGAAATCCCGGAGGGGAGCGGAGAAGATCACCGTCCCCGAGGCGGCGGCGACAATCTGGGCGTGATCCCGGGTAGCAATCCGAATATGATTGAAGACCATTCCGTTGGGCTGCCTCCCGAAACGGGATGCTACGCGACCCCGCACGGGCCAGGCGAAGGAAACCTTGCCCGGGGACGCGCTCGCCGCTGTCCCCGGCAGAGGCGGCGGCGGGGGAGCGGCAGTGGGAACGGCGTCCCGGTTCTTTTCCTTAGCCGGCTTTCCCGCCCCCCCTTTCCGATGATCAACCCCTGGCTTGGGCGTGCCCTCCCGGGGTAATTCCGCGGGTTTACGCTCCTTTTTCCCCGCTACGGACGGCGGTTTTTTCTCCCCGCTTTTCTTCGCCGGCCCCTTTTCCGGCTGATCTACCGTTGCCTTCGCCTGCAAAACCTTGCCGACATCGAGCACCCGGACGGCATCGGGGATGAAGACTACACTGCCCGCCTCCAGGTGATCGGGGTGACGGATATTGTTTGCCTCCACCAGCTTCCGTTGACTCACCCCATAGGCCAGGGCTATCTGCGAGAGGGTTTCCCCCTTTTTTACCAGATGATACACCCCCTTACCCGGACGGACGACATTCTTTTGACCGGCGCAGGAAAAAACTAACAGGCTCAGAAGGGCCATCAATACAGCAAGATATCTCATGGCGAGTTTCTTCAAGACGGCGGGGTCGGGAGGCATGCTCAATTGTTCCAACCATGCTCGCCAATGAGATCGACAAAACGGCATCCACACAGGACCTCCGTCTTGACCTCATTCAGATCGGCGGACATACGGGTAACCCTGAGCAACTCCTGGCTTATCCGTCCTCCTGTCGGTATGACGAGGCGGCCGCCGACGGCAAGCTGTTCCAGAAGGATTGTCGGAACCTTCGGCGCCCCCGCCGTGACCATGATGCCGTCAAAAGGAGACTCCTCCCGCCAGCCGTAGGTTCCGTCCCCGACCCGCATGGCCACATTGAAGCAGTTGAGGGCATCCAGTCGCTTCCTCGCCCCCGCCGCCAACTGGGCAATCCGCTCGATGGAAAAGACCTGTTCCGCCAGTTCCGCCAGGATCGCGGTCTGATAACCCGACCCCGTACCGATCTCCAGCACCTTTTCCTTTCCCGTCAGCTTCAGCGCCGCCGTCATCAGGGCGACAATGTAAGGCTGCGAGATCGTTTGGCTCTTTCCGATAGGCAGGGGGTTGTCGTTGTATGCCTGTTCGATGAGGGCTTCGTCGATAAAAAGATGGCGGGGTATTTTGGCCATCGCGGCCAGGACCCTTTCGTCGGTCACGCCCCGAGCCCGGATCTGGGTCTCCACCATCTTGATCCGTAGCTTCTGGAATCGGTCCATTATCCTCCTGAAAGCTGTTTTTTCTTCGGTGGAATGCGATATATCTCCTCTGCGCGGTGATGGCTTCGCAAACCCATGGCCTCCCTGGTGACGATGAGATAATAGTAGCGCAACTGGGCGTGGTCCCAGAGGCGGTTGTACTGGGCGATCTTGCTGTTGATATCGTTTACGGCGCTTTCTTTCGCCGTCCTCAGTTCATGGCATTCCGTGGCGCCGTCCGGCTCCCGGTCCAGGCGCCGGAGCTCCTGATGACGATTCTCTATGATCTGCGCCAGATGCTGGAGCCTGGCAATGGCCCGGGCCACGCTCTCCCCGGTCCGCCCCAGAACCACGGCCCGCTCTTTGAGGAATTCCTCCCGAAGGATATCATCAATCGTTTTTCCCTTCATCTTGCCGCCGATGCCTTCCCGATGTTAATTCATATAAGGTATTCTATCACTTAAGTTGTTGACGATCAATTAAAAAGCACGACCCGAACCAGGGAATAGCCGACATTGTTATGATTTTTCCTTTACAGACCCGGCGCTTTTCTATACAAGTCACGGGCGGGCGGCACCCTTGGCCCGTCCCGGCCAACAAGCCGAAAAACAGCGGACCGCCGGACATCCCGACAGACAGGAACGGACGGCCGCGACATCCACACGGGGAGATCGTCATTATGGAACCAACCGGGAATTATCCGCTGTCCGAGGCGGTCCGCGAGTCATACCGGGCCGGCGAGGAAGACGAGACGCTGCAGCCGCTGGTCGCCGGAGGAAAGGACGGCGCGCCGTTGGGCAGGATCGGCAAGCGCGACGCCGTAATCTTTTACAACATCCGGGGCGAACGGGAAATAGAACTAACCAGGAGCCTCACGGAAAAGGGCTTCGCCGAATTCCCCACCGCCCCGGATCTGGGGCTGGCCTACGCCACCATGATCGAGTACCGGCGGGACCTTCCCGTGGAGGTGGCCTTTCCCCCCGAAGAGACTCTGGAGAATACCCTGAGCGCCCTGATCGCCCGGGCCGGTCTGAAGCAGGTGAAGATCACCGAGGCGGAAAAGGCGGTCCACGTGAGCTATTTCCTCAACGGCAAGCGGCAGGAGCCCTTCCCCGGCGAAGACCGGATCGTGGTGCCGACCCGCAAGGACGTCGCCCTTTTCGATGCCGCCCCGGAGATGTCCATCGGGGAGATCGGGGCGGCGATCGCGGACGCGATCCACGACCAGCGCTATTCCTTTATCTTTGCCAACTTTCCCAATGTGGATGTGGTGGGACACATTGAAAACCGGGAGGCCATCATCCGGGCCATCGAAGCAGTGGACCTCCAGGCGGGCGCCGCCATCGCCGCCGCCGCCGAGGCGGGGATGACGGTCGTCGTCTCCGCCGACCACGGCACAGTGGAGAAATGGCTCTACCCCGACGGCGCCGTGGACACCGGGCATACGGACAGTCCCGTCCCCTTCGCCCTCATCTCCCCGGACGGGCGGATAACCCTGCGGAGGCAGGGGGAGCTTGCCGACGCGGCGCCGACGGTCCTGGATCTCCTGGGGCTCCCCCCCTCCCCGCTCATGACGGGCCGATCCCTGATCGAAAAAAATCCTGGCACGGGCGAGGGGAAAGGCAAAGCCCGTCTCCTGTATCTCCTCCTCGACGGCTGGGGCTACCGGGAAGACGCCTACGGCAACCTCTTGGCGGCCGCCCGGACGCCCGTCATGGACCGGCTGCTTGCGGAACGTCCCTTTGCCGTCCTGGCGGCCGCCGGCGAAGCCGTGGGCCTGCCCCCGGGCACCGTGGGCAACTCCGAGGCCGGACACCTCCACATCGGCGCCGGCCGGCGGATCTATTCCGACCGGGTCCGCATCGACCGGGCCATCGCCGACGGCTCCTTCTTCCAGAACGAGGCCTTCCTGAAGGTCATGAACGCCGCCAAAGAGAGGAAATCCGCTCTGCACCTCATGGGCATCGTCTCCTTCTTCAGCTCCCACGGCTCCCTCCCCCATCTCTTCGCCCTCCTGGAGATGGCACGGCGGCAATCCGTACCGGAGGTTTATATCCACGCCATGCTGGGCCGCCGCGGGGAGCAGCCGGAAAGCGGCGCCCGCTATATCCAGGAAGTGGAAAAAAAATGCGCCTCCCTGGGTTTGGGGCAGGTAGTCTCCGTCATCGGCCGGTTCTGGTCCATGGACCGGGAGGAAAACTGGGACCGCATCGAGAAGACCTATCGCCTGCTGGTTTACGGCGAGGGGAGAGGAGTCCCGGGGTGAACGTCAAAACCCCGGGGAGCACTTTTTGCCACCGGATGGAGAATTGCCAAAATGTCTAAATAACCGTCGGTCTGCATGTATGCCAACATTCATTATTTGGTTCATCCGGTTTTTGCATACTCTTTAAAAATGACTTCTTCTTGTAATCAACAAATAAGGGAAAGTGGTTTGAGTAGAGGCTTTCAACCAGTACTACTCAGGCGAGCCAGAGCAAAAAATCAAGGCCGGCAATTACTGACATCACCTACGTATCTATACCATCATGCCTGTCCGAATTTCGGGGATAACCATTTGAAGTATTGTATACGCCTCACGTAGCGACCTTGAGGTGATTAACATTGCTGAAGTGTCCCTGCTTTGCATTGATATATCTCAATCGTTATATGCGTTAATTCATGAATATTCTCCAAGCGCTTCTTATATTCTTCAATTGAATATTTACCACCCATTACTAAAGATATTATACAAGCGTATTTGTTTTGTGCAACCTGCCAAATATGTAAGTCACTGATTTTTGTGTCACCATCAGATTCTATCTCTTTTTTGATCTCTGCTGCAATAGGTGAGTCCATTTCACGATCAAGCAGAATTTTAGCGGTGTCTTTAAGCAGTAATACTGTCCAACGTATAATTAAACCGGCTCCCACGATCCCGATAAATGGATCAAGCCAATTGAACTGGAAATACTTAGCTCCAAGCAAGGCAACAATTGCCAATACAGATGTCAAGGCATCAGCAAGAACATGCAAATACGCTGATTTTTGGTTTAAGTCCTGATGATCGTGATTATGTTCCGAGTGTTGATGCTCACCGTGGTGGTGTTCATGTGACCATCCATCTGAATTAAGAATTACCGCGCAAATCACATTAACCACCAATCCGATAACCGCTACAAATAGCGCCTGATTATATTGGATGCTAAGTGGATTTATTATTCTTTCCACAGAAGTGAAAATCATGAGAAGCCCGACAATCCCTAAAACAATTGCATTTGTATAGGCACCGAGAATCTCTATCTTCCATGCTCCAAATGTAAATCGATCATCGCATGCATATTTCCTTGCTAATATGTAGGCAAGCAATGATACTCCCAAGGCAAAGGCGTGAGTACCCATATGCCAACCATCAGCAAACAACGCCATTGAATTTGTAAACCATCCAAAAAAGATTTCGGCAAACATTGTAATGAATGTAATGATGACCACTATGAGAGTCCGCTTTTCTATCGCCTTCTTTTCGGCATTAAATACATGGTGATGTTGCCACAATTCTATATGTTCCTGATGCATTTTCAGTCCTTATTTCAAAGTGAGAAAACCATAGAAAGTTTTTCGGAACTCTATCAGTTCCTTTTCGAGTGCCTTGTCTTTATTCTTGTTGAGTACACAGTGATCAAAATGATCTTCAATCAAGATTTTTGTTGCCCTATTCAATGCAGATCTTACTGCTGATAATTGCAAGAGAACCTGATCGCAGGATTTGCCTTCCTCAAGCATTTTTTTTATGCCTCGAATGTGGCCTTCAATCTTTGATAGCCTTTTTATGACTTCATCAGTATGTTCATGCGCATCATTTTTCATATCCTATCCCCCTGGAGGGGATATATAAAGCACATGGATACTTTTGTCAACCACTTTTTGTGAGTCCCGTGCGGGATAATTCATTTGGAAGTAAATAGATGAACTTCATAATTATTTGATAATAGCTCAACAGCCATCAACGGCCGGGCAGCGCAAGGCGAATGCATTCCGTCGCCAATCCGGCGGATATCGACGGCAAAAAACGATCTTTCCTTAAATTGCGGCCCTAAAAGATTGCAATCATGAAAAAAGGGCCGCCCCACGGTCGGGTGAGGCGGCCCACAATAACGTTTTCAACCAGCTTTTGTTTCCGACCCGCTTGCCTGAAAGCTACCCTTGCAGAAATCCGTGCCGAACCAGAACCTTTCGCAAAGATTCGCGGTTTTCCGGCCTGAGAGGCACCAGGGGCAGGCGCAGTTTTCCTGCCGGCAACCCCATCATTGCCAGGGCTTCCTTGATCGGGACGGGATTGGTCTCGATAAACAGGGCCCGGACCACCGGGAGAGTCCGGAAATGAATTTCCCGGGCGGCATCGATATTCCCGGCGTGGAATAGACGGATCATCTCAATATACTCCTTCCCGACCACATGGGACACGGCCAGTATCCCCCCGTCGCCGCCCAAAGCCAGCATGGGAAACGTCAGTGCGTCCTCCCCGCAAAGGACGTAGAATTTCTTTTCACTGCCCCGCGTGGCGCCGATTATGTCCATGGTGATCATCAGATCGCCACAAGCATCCTTCATTCCTGCGACATTGTCGATCTCGGAAAGGGCGATCATCGTCTTTGCCTCGATGAGCCGTCCCGTCCGCGCGGGAATGTTGTAGATGAAAAGGGGCAGCCCGGTCGCGGCGGCAACCGCCTCGAAGTGCCTGCGCAGGCCGTCCTGCGTGGGCCGGTTATAATAGGGACATACCTGCAGGCTTGCCGCGGCCCCGGCACCTTCCGCGTGCTTTGTCATTTCGATCGCTTCCTTCGTACTGTTGGAACCCGTTCCCGCCATCACCGGCACCCGCCCCGCGGCCTCTTCAACCACGATTTCGATGACCCGGTTGTGCTCGTCTCTGTCCAGTGTCGGCGATTCCCCCGTCGTTCCACAGGGAACAAGCCCGTCACACTTCACCTCCTCGATATAATAATTAACCAGTTTGCGCAGCCCCGCCTCGTCAACGGAATAATCGTCCCTGAAGGGGGTAATTATCGGTACATGGCATCCCGCCCATGACTGTGTTTGCATATGTTCTCCTTTCTTACAGTTAAATGATTATCGGTAATATTCATGACATCCTCTCAGGCAAAAAAAAAGCCATGGGGGCTGACCCATGGCTTTAAGGAAATCATATGTTCGTTGTCAGTACACGCACGCCCTCAAAACCATGGGTTGCCCCATACGCTTTATGCCCTGCTTTTTACCCGCGGATTGCTTGATAGCCGAGAGGACGTTCATTGCTCTTCCTGATTCTTAATTTTACTTTACAACACAGAACACACCCGTATTTTCTTGTCAATGCATTTATCGATTTGTGGCCGCGCGGGATAAATCAACCGATCCACAAATCATAACTTTCGTTGACAGTTTATTCCGATCACCGAATATTCATATCAAATACAAGTCCTCACATAGATGAATTTGGTCATCCAATGAATCCCATTGGAAAGCGCGCATACATCTGAATGCCAATTTTTCCCTTTAGAGTAGATCCGCTTCTTCTTGTAATGGTGATTTGTGAAGAACATGTTGTTGATGTAACTTTGAACCTGTAATGCTCAGGATATCAAAAGGAAATTATGTTTTCACCGGCTGCAAATAAGGAAACGCCATGGGGGCGGGATAAACCCGCCCCCTGGTTGCAGATTCACTCTCATTCGAAGGCCATGTCGGTCGTCCAAACCTCCCAGACTCTGCCGACAAGGTCCGGTCCTGGTTTCAGGGTCAATTTGCCGGGACGCCAGCCGGAAGGCGTAGCTTCCGTGCCTTTGCTGTCACGGACATGCTGGAAAGCCTGAATCTGCCGGATGCTTTCCATAATATTTCGTCCCACCGGTGGCGTAAGAACTTCAAATCCCTGAATTACCCCGTCAGGATCGATGATAAACCGTCCACGGGCTTCTACGCCGGCATCTTCGAGATATACGCTGAAGATGCTGCCCACCTTGCCTCCACCGTCGGAAAGCATGGGAAAGGGTACACCGCCTTTTACCATTTTGGAGAGCTCATGGTCATTCCACATTTTGTGGACGAAGATGCTGTCCACACTCATGGAAAGCACCTCAACGCCCAACTCTTTGAATTCGTGATATTTCTCCGCGACCGCGGAGATTTCGGTCGCTCAGACAAAAGTAAAATCTCCTGGATAGAAACACAGGATCACCCATTTGCCGAGATACTCGGACAGCTGAACGTTGATAAATTTACCATTATGATACGCGGGTGCAGTAAAATCGGGAGCCTTCTTGCCGACGGTTACCATGCTTTTCACCTCCTTGACAGTGTGTTGCGGGGTTTCTTGTTTTGCCGCGGGTTCTTCTCCGACCGGGCCGCCGGTTGGTCTGGCGCAACCGGCCTTGATTTCTTCCGTCATATGTTTTTGCCTCCTTTCCACAGCTTCCTTTTAAAAATACTCATTGTAACTTTGCATAAAGATATTATCGACATAAATAAGGAATAATATTTTATCCATTCCTCGAGTTTATCAAAATCTTCCCATGTTCTGCCAAGGAGCGGATCAAGGGCAGATGTGTGAACCATTCTTATCAAGCGGCGGTGTTAAGCCGTCCGCTGGAATCGGTTATTTTAACTGGCTTCGTGCTTCTCCCTGTCAGAGAAGCACGAAGACGTTTTTTATGATCAAGCAAGATCGAAACGATCAAGGTTCATGACCTTGTTCCACACCGCTACAAAATCGTACAGGAACTTTCCCTGAGAGTCTTCGCATCCGTAAACCTCCGCCAATGCCCGGAGTTGTGAGTTAGAACCGAAGATCAAGTCCGCTCGGGTGGCTGTCCACCTGAGCTCGCCGGTTTTGCGATCACGACCCTCGAACAGATCTTTGTCTTCGGATGTTGCCTTCCATTCCGTTCCCATGTCGAGCAGATTAACGAAGAAGTCATTTGTCAGCGCCTCCGGCCGTTTGGTGAAAACACCGTGCCGAGCGCCTCCGAAGTTGGTGTTGAGTACGCGCATGCCACCGATAAGTACAGTCATTTCCGGCGCGGTCAGCGTCAGAAGCTGTGCCCTGTCAACGAGCATCTCCTCTGCCGATACGGCATATTTGGCCCTCTGGTAGTTGCGGAAGCCGTCTGCCTTCGGTTCCAGGACGGCAAAGGAGGCCGCATCGGTCTGCTCCTGCGAGGCGTCCATCCGCCCCGGTGTAAAAGGAACCGACACCTCATGCCCCGCATTCCTGGCAGCCTGTTCGAGGCCCGCACAGCCGCCCAGAACGATTAGGTCGGCCATCGATACCTTCTTACCGTCTTTCTCCGCGCCGTTGAAATCGCTCTGGATCCCCTCAAGGGTTTTAAGCACCTTTGCCAACCGGGCAGGCTGGTTGACCTCCCAATCCTTCTGCGGGGCAAGCCGAATGCGGGCGCCGTTCGCACCTCCTCTCTTGTCGGAGCCGCGGAAAGTGGATGCCGAAGCCCAGGCAGTAGAGACAAGCTCCGACACGGAGAGGCCGGAAGCCGATATCTTGCCTTTGAGGACGGCAATGTCCTTGGCATCAATCAGTTTATGATTGACAGCAGGGATGGGATCCTGCCAGATAAGCTCTTCGGCCGGGACCTCCGGGCCCAAATAGCGCGAGCGGGGTCCCATGTCGCGGTGGGTCAGCTTGAACCACGCCCGGGCAAAAGCGTCGGCAAATTCATCAGGATTAGCCAGATAACGCCGCGCGATTTTCTCGTAAGCAGGATCAAACTTGAGGGAAAGATCTGCCGTGGTCATCATGGGCCGACGTTTTTTAGATGGATCATGGGCATCAACAGCCATATCCTCGTCTTCTACATCTTTTGCCAGCCATATATAGGCCCCTGCCGGGCTTTTGAGAAGTTCCCATTCATATTTGAATAATACCTTCAGATAGCCCATGTCCCATTTGGTCGGGTTTGGCTTCCAGGCGCCCTCGATGCCACTGCTAATCGTGTCTCCACCCTTGCCGCTGCCGAAGTTGCTTTTCCATCCGAGCCCCTGATCTTCGATAGGAGCCCCCTCTGGTTCAGGCCCCACATGGGACGCCGGGCCGGCGCCGTGAGCTTTACCAAAGGTGTGCCCGCCGGCGACCAGCGCGACGGTCTCTTCGTCGTTCATGGCCATACGGGCGAAAGTTTGACGAACATCATGAGCAGAAGCGGATGGGATAGGTTCACCGTTCGGCCCTTCCGGGTTCACATAAATCAGTCCCATCTGCACGGCGGCAAGCGGATTTTCGAGATTCCGGTCACCTGTATATCGCTTGTCGCCGAGCCAGGTATCCTCGCTGCCCCAATATATGTCCTCTTCCGGCTCCCATACGTCCTCACGCCCCCCGGCGAAGCCGAAGGTCTTCAATCCCATCGACTCGATGGCACAGTTGCCGGCAAGGATCATGAGGTCGGCCCAGGATATCTTTTTGCCGTATTTTTGTTTGATGGGCCAGATCAGGCGGCGTGCCTTGTCTAGGTTCACATTGTCGGGCCAGCTATTGAGAGGTGCCAGGCGCTGGGAGCCTGACCCCGCGCCACCACGGCCGTCGCCCATGCGGTAAGTACCTGCGCTGTGCCACGCCATCCGGATGAAAAGCGGACCGTAATGACCCCAGTCGGCCGGCCACCAGTCCTGCGAGTCGGTCATCAGCGTATAAAGGTCATTCTTCACGGCCTCAAGGTCGAGTTTCTTGAATTCCTCGGCGTAGTTGAACGCCTCCTCCATCGGATTGCTCAACCGGGAGTGCTGATGGAGAATCTTCAAGTTCAACTGGTTCGGCCACCAGTCCCGGTTCGAAGTGCCGCCACCTGAAATTGGTTTGCCCATCCTGCCCGTTACCGGGCACTTGCTGTCTTCGCTCATAATTTGTCCTCCTTTCATTTTTTTGTATTATGTCTGTTTTTATGCTCCAACCAATCCGATTGTTTTATCTGGAATCATTCCAGATAAAAGAGTAAAAAAATTTGAATACGGAAACCGATCTACAGAGGCGCTCCCAGCGGCTTGTGATCGGAGATCGGCCACCCTTTACCTTTGGTGCATTCTGCACAGTATCCGTAATACTCCAGTCTGTTATGGGTGATCATGAAGCCCGTTCTTTTTGCCACATCTGTTTGATTTATGGAAACGGGCAGTTCGTAATCAATAATCTTCCCGCAATGTTCGCAAATAAGATTGATGTGCTCTCCAAGATTAGCCTCGCAGCGGTTTTCCCTGCCGTCGAACTCAAGTGATTTGATGATCTTGTACCGGCACAGCTCCTTTATGTTTTCATAGACGGATGAAAGGCTTAGAGGGATGCCCTTCTTTTTCGCCTCATTGTATATGAAGCTTGCACTTGGATGAAGATGCCCCTTCTTGACCAGCACATCAATAATAGAAAGTCTTTGAGGGGTGATTCTTAATCCTCTTTCTTTAAGCTTTTGAACAATTGATTCTTTTGTCAACATGTTTTACTCGGAACCATTCCAGATTGAGGTTCAAATTATCCTTCATTCAATCGGCTGTCAAGATATTTTTTGCTAATATATAATCACATGAGAAAAATAATGATTCGAAGATTGGTATCTCAAAGAAGTTTCATTTTGCTGCGTATATGCAGAAAGGAAATTTTACCACCTCCCAATGAAAAATTCATGTTTGAAAACGTGCACATTACGCCCCGCATTCAATGCCTTGACCAATGTATCACGAGTAACGCTTTGCAGATGGAGACGATATTTTTCACCCGCTATATTTTCCCTGGTCTTGTCTAAATAGTATTGGTTAAAAGCCGCTACTACTCAAGCCCTTTTCCATCATTTGTTGAGTAAATGAAGGATACGAGAGGCCATTTGAATCAGAATCAACCTATTATCAATGTGAACCTTTCGACCCATTATAATAGATTCGGACTTACCGGCCAACATCTCCCTTTGTACATCTAAGAGATAAAATACGCATCCGTCGAATGACCTTTATTTGGGTGGGGAGGTTGCCGCATTTTCCTACGGCAGGGAACGGATGCCGGCCAGAGGAAGGTCGTGGGATGATGCGGTCTGCTGCTATTTGGACGTCCCCTGCTCCCTGGCAGCCGCTTCCGCGCGGCGCCGCCGCACCATCCAGCGCAGAAAACGGACCCACGGCCCCCAGTGCGAGCGCTTTACCACCGTGCCCCGGAACCTGCTTTCCACCTTGTCAAAGGCATCCTCGATCAGCGTGTCGTGGAGCGGCCGGACCAGAAAGTTCCATCTCAGCCACATGCCGAGGTTGCAGTTGCCCTCCAGATCGTGACGGATGATAACGTCCGTGCGTCTAGGTACAACCTCGAAGAAATGCCGGCCGTCCACACCGTCCATAAGACCCTGCGGGTCGAACTGGAATACCACCCGGTGCCCCGGAACATACTCCGCTACCCGGTACTTTACTAAGCTGTGACCACCTGCCGCTCCGACACGCAGACCCTGGTCCAGGACCATCGGCGGCCAGCTCTCCCGCGGCCACAGGGCATCTTCCGGGCCGGAAAGGGTGTTGAGAACGGAACCCAGGGTATCCTTGTCCACAGGGATTACCCGGTCATGTCTATTGAATATCTTCATAACTACCTCCTATAATGGCATCATATGTTTTTGTCAGATAGTCTTCGACCGCCCGTGGCGGCTTCTTTCCCAACCGGATGTAGCGCAGGACCGCCGCATAGGGCGCATCTATGGTCGCAAAAACGATCCGTCCCACCTCCTCGCGCCCCGTCCGGCCGAAGGTCCTGGCCGCAAAGGCGACGACTCCGTCACTGAGCCTGCGAGCGATCTCCTGCACCTCGAACTTCAGGCTTTCCGGCCCGTCGCCCGCCACCAGTTCCTCCCGCCGGTACATCAGGAGGATGCGGGCCTCTACAGGATACCGGCGCACCCACCTTGGTGTGTGAAGCGCTGCTCCCAGCCCGTCTCCTTTTTCCAGGAAGGCCAGATATTCTTCCTGGAAAGAAGCGACGACCCGCAGCCATACCTCCGCCATGAGGACGTCGCGGGACGGGAACCGGTGATACACCGATCCCACCGGCGCGCCCACCGCTTCGGCCACAGCGGTAATGGTTACGGCGGCAGGCCCGTGTTCCGCGGCGATCGTCAGGACCGCCTTGATAAAATCCTCGTTCTGGAAATGCGCATTTCTTCCCATTTGGGCGTTATATTAGAATAGACATTCTAATATGTCAAGATTTTTTTCAGTCCATAAAGAATAGGATTGACCGTTAACGCCAGGTTGTAACAATTAAAGAAGACGGCCTATATTGATTGCTTATGCATAGCGGCCAGTTGTACCGGCAGTGCTGAGGCCATTCTGAATGACGGTGTTTTTTTCGGAAAAGTGCGGACCTAATTAGGTGTAAAAGTTAATCTCTCCCCGTTCAGTTAGCGAATTTTTTCACGGGAAGAAATTTGTAACTTCTCATCAACATTCAATACATCTGCAAGGTTGTCAAGGATGATGCCTTGCAGATGAAGGGTACTTTAGATAAGTACAACTACCCACTGCAATACCCGGCTATGGCCCGAATCTCTATGTACCGCCCGATGCGGACCTATGCATGCCGGGTCATGTGGGGCTGGGTGAAAAAACCCCCGGTTACGCGATCAGATTTCGCCTTTATAAACTTCCTTCCGATTGCCAATCCTGAGGATGATGATGTCAAGGCCCAACAAGGCATAGATCACCCTGTAGTCACCGATGCG
This sequence comes from Deltaproteobacteria bacterium, assembly GCA_029561465.1. Taxonomy (GTDB): domain Bacteria; phylum Desulfobacterota; class Syntrophia; order Syntrophales; family UBA8958; genus UBA8958. Next base: position 14,099 of record JAKQIZ010000066.1, read on the forward strand.
GTACTTGCGAAGTCCGGCAAACTGCCCCTTGAGCGTGGGATTGGATTCAGGCATTTTGATCAATTCCGTCTCAATGAGGTCAAGGATTCGTTTTGCTTCTGTCTTCGATAGTTTCTTGAGGTCGCGGTAGACCGATTTCTTGTAAACGATGTTATAAGCCAAGGGACTTCCTCATCTCTTTGGATGAAATAACTGCATCACCCTTGTCGTAGAGTCGGTCCAAGGCGATCTGGAGATCCGCGTAATCCTCTATATAGGACTCTAGTGCCTTTTGAATGATGAAAGAGCGAGGTCTTTCGGTCTCTTTAGATATATTGTCGAGTTGGCTGGCAAGGCTTTTTGGAAGCCGAATTGATATTGCTGTGCTCATAGCGTACCTCCTGTCATTGATGTCTTACAATGTATGCAATAGTACCTGTTTTGTCAAGTCCATTCTCAAAATCTTACCAGTATTTGTATTGACCAGCCCTTTATAGTTAGTTGATAATGTGCACAGGAAGGTAATATGTAGCAAATATGGCAACAAGCCATGGTAATCAGCTTCCGAAATTGGTGAAGTGTTGTTCTCAGGAAATTCTGAAGCTGTGGACCAAAACAATTTATAAGAGTCAAAATGTGCTGCTTTCCTCCATTATTCAATGACTTGACCAAGTAATCCAGGCTCACGCTTTGCAGATGAAGGGTACTTTAGATAAGTACAACTACCCACTGCAATACCCGGCTATGGCCCGAATCTCTATGTACCGCCAGATGCGGACCTGCATGCCGGGTCGTGTGGGGGCCGGGAGAGCCCCCCGGCTACCCGATTAGATTTCGCCTTTATAAACATCCTTCCGATTGCCGATCCTGAGGATGATGTTATAGGCCAAGGGACTTCCTCATCTCTTTAGATGAAATAACTTCATCACCCTCGAAAATCTAGCGAAGATTTTTGTTGACATGGGGGAAAAACTGTGAGTAATTCTCACGGCACAAATTTAGGCAAGGAGTCTATCAACCGACACGATGGGTAACCACAACGCGCTTTCCAGCTTTTATTACTGGTATTATTTTTACGGCGCGCCGGTCTGCCTGTCGCTCAGGGAGGGATAAAACCTCAAGAAAATAAAAAATGAGCCATGGGCGGAGCGGCAGTTCCCCCGTGGCTTTTTTGTTTCTGAAAGGCCATGGGGCGGCGGTTCCCATGGCCTTTCCTTTTGGAGGTCGAAACAATGGTTATCATCATGAAGAAAAACGCCACGGAAAATCAGGTGGACCACGTCATCAGTTGGATCGAGTCGGTGGGCTACCGGGCCCATCCCTCCCAGGGGGTGGAAAGGACGATCATCGGCATCGTGGGCGACGACCGGGGCAAGGCGCAACTGAAGGCCACGGAGCACCTGCCGGGGGTGGAAAAGGTCATGCCCATCCTCAAGCCTTACAAGCTGGCCAGCCGCGAGTCCCGGGACGGCGACACG
>JAKQIZ010000105.1 GCA_029561465.1 Deltaproteobacteria bacterium
CTTATCGTCATCGACTTCATCGACATGATGGACCGCCAGCATCAGCTCGAGATCGAGCGGGCCTTCAAAAAGGCCCTGAGCGTGGACCGTTCCCGCATTCAAATGTCCAAGATCTCGAAATTCGGCATGCTGGAGCTTTCCAGGCAGAAGAAACAATCGACGATTCAGGAGATAAGCTACACCGCCTGCCCCCACTGTAAGGGCACCGGTTTCCGACCGTCTCTGGAATATATAGCTTTGAGCGCCTTCCGGAAAATAGAGTCCCAGGCCGTGAAGAGAATCTACTCGGGGCTGAAGGTAAGCCTGCCCCATCCCGTGTCCGATTATCTTTTGAACCAGAAGCGTCTGGAGATAAGCAGGCTCGAATCCATGTGCGAGATGTCGATCCATATTTCCGGGCATGCGGACATGCCGTGGGACGAGGTCCGGATGGAGTACGAGGCCCGGGAGGGGGCGCCGGAGGGCGTCACGGAGAAGGATAAAAGCGCCGAGACGGCCAAGGAGCACCATCCCGGCGGCGCGGGGAAACCCCGGGAGCGGGAGGCCCCCCGTGGGGTTAGAAGCGGGGTCGCGGGGAAGGAGACCGAGGGGGCAGCGGCAGGACCGGAGGCGGAAGCGGCGGCCGCCCCAGGTGAAACGCCGAAGAAGAAATCACGCCGGCGCTCCCGGCACCGCCGGAAAAAATCCGCCGCCGATGGGGCGTCCTCGGCCGTGAATAAGGTGGCGGAGCCCGGCGAAACGGAGACCACGGCGACGGCGGCGGTCATGGAGACGGATGCCGGAACATTCGGAGAACCATCCAACATCGATGACGATGCTGGCCAAGGGGTGGCGGAAGATTCGCCCTTCATGGCTTCGGAGGTGGCGCCGGCAATGGAAGCGAAGGAAGGTACCGACGGATCGGGAATCGCAGCGGTAGTGGGGAGTGAGGTAGTAACCGCAGAGATGCCGGAGGATGTCAGAAAGATCGAAAAGCCGCCGCCCAAAAGGACGCGGTCGCGTAAAACTGGGAAGGTCGCCCCTGCCGTGGAAACCACGCCGGCATCGGATGGCCCTTTACCCGTGGAGACGACCGGTGACCTGCCGGAAAAGGAAGGGGAGACCGCTAAGGCGCCCCGGAAAAAAAGACGGAGCCCGGGCCGTACCTCCCAGCGCCGAAAGCCGGCAGCCGCAGCTTCCGAAACTCCGGAAACCGGCGGTGAAACACCGCCGGGTAAGGAAGTCCCTGCCGAATTTCCGGATGCCCTAGACGAAGTACCGCCGGAAGCGGCAGGCCCCTGAGCACCATACCGGCAGAACCGCCTGTTCAGTGATGCCGACTTCACTCACGGCCATTTTTCCTCCCCTCCGTCGTAATGGGAGCGGGCTGACTCATAAGAGTATATAGTTGAATATATTGATTAAAAAATCTCCTCCCCTTCAAGGGGAGGATTGGCGATTCAGCTTCCCAGGGCCTTGGAACGCAGGGTTGCCGCTTCCACCGCGGCCATGAGGGTGCCCCGGAGCTTTCCTTCCTCCAAGGCTCTGATTCCGGCGATTGTCGTTCCTCCCGGCGAGGTCACCATGTCTTTCAACTGGCCGGGATGCCTTTCCCCGGAAAGAAAGAGCCGTGCCGCGCCCTGCAGAGTCTGGGCGGCCAGGGTGAGGGCCGTGTCGCGACTGAGTCCCATATGCACCCCGCCGTCGGCGAGGGCCTCGATCATGATGAAGGCATAGGCGGGCCCGCTGCCGCTCAAGCCGGTCACCGCGTCCAGTTGCTCTTCCTTGAC
>JAKQIZ010000159.1 GCA_029561465.1 Deltaproteobacteria bacterium
AAGATATACAAGGCAAAGCGAAGCGAAAAAAGGTGATTGGAGTTGTGTGCTGTGGGACAGTCACGGCATCACGAAAAATCTATCAATACGTTATTGGCTCGCCGCCGTCTTGCAGTGATACCTAAACTGGTACATGCCTAAAGCAACCAAGGAGTCTTGCAAGGACGCATTTTTGCCTTGACAGCATGAAGGGCAGTGTGGCATATGCATATCGCTTTTGAGGAACACGATTTGAGGAAGGAGTTGGAAGGAGTAGCTTTAGGAGTAGCGACCGGCTTGAGCTATTAAAAATTATCCTATTTCCAGTAAGTTATAACAACTTTCCAAATCCTGTTCCGCCTACCATATTAAAAAAACGGAAGCCGCGGGCGGCGACGGCCGGAGTGAATCATCGGCGAAGCGGGAGCGGATTGCGAAGTAGCATTTAGTATTGATTGAAAAAAACGGGGTCGTAGTTAAGTTGGTTATAACGCCGGCCTGTCACGCCGGAGGGCGAGGGTTCGAGTCCCTTCGGCCCCGCCAAATATGTCAGGGGTTGGCCTATGCGGTTAACCCCTTTTTCATATCAACAGAAAGATGAAGTACGAAGGGATAATCATCCGACCTCCCAGCGAGGCTTACAGCCTCCTGTTACAGGTCACCGTAGGTTGTTCTCATAACCGCTGCACCTTTTGTCCCACTTACAAAGGCGTAAAGTTCCGGATCAAATCTCCCGAGGAAATCAGTGAGGATATCCGTGCGGCACGGCGTTATCGTCAGGTGGAAAAGGTCTTTCTCTGTGACGGCGATGCCCTCATCGTTCCCCATGCACGGTTGTTGGATATGCTGCACCAACTGAAAGAAAGCCTGCCGGCCCTCAAGAGGGTGGGACTCTACGGAAACGCCAAGAGCATCCTCCGCAAATCCAGGGAGGAACTTGGGGAGCTACGGGAAACGGGGTTAGGGATCGTTTACCTCGGAGTGGAAAGTGGCCATCGTGATGTTCTCCGGGACATCAAGAAGGGGGTTTCCTATGATCAGTTGGTGGAGGCCGGCCGCCGCGTCAAGGATGCGGGGATAAGTCTGTCCGTGACGGTTATCCTCGGATTGGGGGGGAGAGATCGGAGCGTCGATCATGCCCGGGAAACGGCCCGTATCCTCAAGGATATCGATCCGGATTATGTGGGGGCACTTACCCTGATGCTCATTCCCGGCACCCCCCTCCATGACGAATATGACACCGGAAAGTTCATCCTTCCCGACACTTTCGATTTTTTGAATGAATTGGGCATCATGATCGCCAATTCCACGTTCACGAACTGCTTTTTCACCTCCAACCATGCCTCCAACTATCTGCCCATTCGCGCCCGTCTTCCCCAAGAGAAGGAAAAGACCGTCGCCCTCATCCAAAAGGTTATCGGTGCAGCAAATCCCGGACTCCTGCGCCCCGAATATGCCCGGGCACTGTAAGTTCCGAAACTGGTTACGCACATGAAACTCATCTCATTGATAAAAAAGATCTTCCAGGAGCGTGACGCCTCACGGCTGGAGGAGGAAATCCAGGCCATCATAGATGCCGGTGAGGAGGATGGGCTGATCGATCCTCAATCCGGAGAGATGATCCAAAGCATCCTGGAATTCAAGGATACGGTGGTCCGGGAGGTGATGGTCCCCCGAACGGAGATTGTCGCGGTAAGCGCCGGAGCCACGATCGAGGAAATCGTACGGATCATTTCTATTTATGGGCACACCCGCATGCCTGTCTATCGGGGTGATATCGACCACATAATCGGGGTGGTCAATGTCAAGGATCTCTTGAAGTTCTGGTCCCGGGAGGTGACGGAAAAGGATTTCCTCTCCATCCTGCGGAAACCTTACTACATCCCGGAGACCAAAAACATCAGCCAACTCCTTCATGAACTGAAGCAGAAAAAGTATCATCTGGCCATCATCATCGACGAATATGGGGGAACGGCCGGACTGGTGACGCTGGAGGATCTGATGGAGGAAATCATCGGGGAGATTCATGACGAGCATGATACCCAGGAACCCGGCATTGTGGAGGAAACGGACGGTTATACCTTGGTGGACGGCCGGGTGGAAATCGAGGAACTCGAGGAATATTTCGGCGTGACCTTCGATGAAGGCAAATATGAAACCCTGGGTGGATTGATCCTCAACACCGTCAAACGCATCCCCGCTGCGGGAGAGACGATAATCGTCGATAATTTCGAAATGACAATTGTTGCCGCGGATGAACGCCGAATAAAAAAGGTAAGGATTCGTAAAATCAGGAAGGAAGATGAGCAAAATTCTCCGGAAGCCTGAAGGCGGCAGGTCGAGTCGTCTCGATTCTTTTGACCTCCTGCTCGCCTTGGGATCGGGGGTGCTGCTGATCTTCTCCTTTCCAAAATTCGGCACGGGTCTCGTGGCCTGGATCAGCCTCCTGCCCCTTCTTTATTCCCTGCGGGGAAAGAATGCCTCCCATGGTTTCCTGTTGGGACTGGCAACCGGTATCACTTCCCAGATCGGCGTCATGTACTGGATAACTTACGTAGTCGTCAATTACGGCTACCTGCCATACCCGGTGGGCATCGCCGCCATGCTCCTTTTATCCGGCTATTTAGGGCTTTTTACGGGGGTATTCGCGGCCGCGGCGGCGTACCTGCTGGGGTGGCGATTGCCTTTCTGTCTCACCGCTCCGGTCCTCTGGACGGTGCTGGAGTTCGGGAAATCACATCTGCTGACGGGCTTTCCCTGGGAGAATCTCGGCTATTCACAATACCTGAATTCACCGATTCTACAGATCGCTGATGTTGCCGGCGTCTATGGAGTATCCTTTCTGATCGTTTTCGTCAATGCCTTGATATTTGAGGTGGTTTTCATCAACCAGGGGAAAGAGGAAAGGAAAGAAAGGGTGGTAAAAATCATCGCCGTCCTGGGGATTATGGTCCTCCTGTTCGGTTACGGCCTGATGCGCCTCAAGGAGATCGATAGGGCGGCATCGGCGCCGTCGATGACGGTCAGGATCACCCAGGGCAACGTGGACCAGAGTATCAAGTGGAACCCGGCCTATCAGTTGAAAACCATTGCGGCCTATGCCGCCCTTTCACGATCCGAAGCCGTGACCGAACCGGCTTTGATCGTCTGGCCGGAAACCGCCTATCCGGCTTTTTTCCAGGATGTCAACGACCTCCAGAGGGAAGTTGTGGGACTGGTGAAGGACAAGGCAGCCTGGTTTCTCATCGGTAGTCCCGCCTACACGACACAGAGCGGGGAAACGGTGCTGTTCAACAGCGCCTTCCTGCTGACTCCGGAAGGCGCGATCGCCGGGCGCTACGACAAGGTGCATCTGGTGCCCTACGGGGAATATGTTCCGTTACGGAAGTTCTTTCCCTTCGTCAATAAACTCGTGGCCGGCATCGGCGATTTCGGCGTCGGCCCCGGTTATTACCCCTTGACGATGAATTCCCGGCGCCTGGGCGTACTTATCTGTTACGAGGGGATTTTCCCAGCGGCGGCCCGAGATTACAAGCGCCGGGGAGCGGATTTCCTGGTCAATATTACCAATGATGCGTGGTTCGGCAGTACCTCCGCCCCTTATCAGCATTTGTCCATGACAGTGTTTAGGGCCGTGGAAAATCGCCTCGATGTGGTGCGGGCCGCCAATACCGGCATCAGCGCCCGGATCGACGCCGCCGGCAGGATAGACGGGCGGACGGAACTGTTCCAGACCGCCTTTCAAGACATTAAAGTTCAATTCTACAACAAAGGGACCTTTTATGCCGTCTGGGGCGATTTATTCGTCTATCTGTGCATCATCGCCGCGGTTTTATTTTTTATGATCATACCCATAAGGAGGAAGAGAGATGCTGGAAGGGATAAATGAAAAGATGACGGATTTGAAAAGAAGAATTTCTCACCTCGGAGAGTGTCTTTGACGTTGCCACCAAGGAAAACGAAATTCGGGAACTGGAAAAAACCGCTGCCCGGGAGGATTTCTGGAATGACCAGGAAAAGGCATCCGCGGTCTTGCGGCAGCAGACAAAATTGAAGGAAGCGGTAACGCACTGGCGAAACCAGCAGCGACAATATGAAGATCTGGCCATGCTTTACGACATGGCGGCGGAAGAGAGCGACGAAGCGGCCCTAATGGATGTGGGCCGGGATATCGAGGCCCTGGAAAAGTCCGTCCGGGAGGAAGAATTGCGCCTTATGCTCGGGGCCCCGGAGGACCGTCTCCATGCCATCATGTCCATCCATGCCGGCGCTGGTGGCACGGAGGCCCAGGACTGGGCGGAAATGCTCCTGAGGATGTATCTGCGCTGGGCCGAGAGAAAGGGTTACAAGGCCACCATTATCGATTATCTGCCCGGTGATGAGGCGGGCGTTAAAAGTGTCTCCCTCGCTATCGAGGGAGAATACGCCTACGGATATGCCAAGGCGGAGGTGGGCATTCATCGGCTGGTGCGCATTTCCCCCTTCGATGCCGGGGCCCGGCGGCACACCTCCTTCGTTTCCGTCTTTGTTTATCCCGAAGTGGACGATAGCATTGTCATCGAGATTGACGAGAAGGATCTCCGGATCGACACCTATCGTTCCTCCGGGGCCGGGGGACAGCATGTCAACAAGACTGATTCCGCCGTGCGGATCACCCACCTACCAACCGGAATCGTCGTCCAGTGTCAGAATGAAAGGTCCCAGCACAAAAACAAAGCGATGGCCATGAAATATCTGAAATCGAGACTTTTTGAGATCAAGCTCCAGGAGCAGAACGAGAAGCTCGACGAGGTGGAGAAAACCAAAAAGGGCATCGCCTGGGGAAGCCAGATTCGTTCCTATGTCCTCCATCCTTACAAGATGATCAAAGACCACCGTACTAACCTGGAGGTTGGCAACGTGACCCGGATCTTGGATGGGGATATCGACGATTTTATTGAGGCCTATCTGCTGGCAAATTAGCCTGCTCAAGGGCTACGACCGGTACAGCCGATGAAGATGACAGCGTGACGGTCTCGGCAGGGAAATAAATTTTCGTGCTGCCGGTTATTTGTGGTATAGGATACGACAGTGCCCGTCAGGAAACGAAAGGAGTCAGATAAAACCATGCGCGGACATAAGAGACTGAAACTGCCATTAAATATATTGGCTTTCTTGATGATCCTTCCCGTTTTTTCGGCCCCAGCTCTCTGGGGAGGAGAGATGAGAACGGCGATTTCCTCCCCGCCGGCCCAAACGGGGTCTAAGGGAGGCAACGACCCTGTTCCGGTGGCAGCGAGATCCGTCCTGCCGCTGTCCGGAGAGAAAGGGAATGTACCGTCTGAGGTGAAAAGTCCGGAAAACAGGGCAAAGGGCAAGGAGGACCAACAGGAACAGGATATCATGGAGGCCGCTCTCCGACTCCTTTCCGAATCCCAGTCCTATTGGGTAAAAGGAGATGTGGAAAACGCCATCGAAATGCTCGATCAGGCGTACGCCCTGATCCTGGAAACAAATGGCGATCCAGAAATCGGCCGACAGAAAGACGATCTAAGGTTGCTTATTTCCAAAAGAATTCTGGCGATCTATTCCGCGATGCAATCCGCCGCCAAGGGAAAGCGCGGGGAGATCCCCTTCATCATGAATGCCGATGTGGAAAAGGAGATCCGCTCCTTTCAGACCGTGGAGCGGGATTTCTTCATTTCATCATATCAACGTTCCAGTCTTTATCGACCCTATATGGTTAAGGAACTGAAAAGGCTGGGTCTTCCCGAAGAGCTTTCATGGTTGCCTCTCGTAGAAAGCGGCTATAAAATCAAGGCATTATCAACGGCCAGGGCATTAGGACTGTGGCAGTTCATTCCCTCCACGGGATATAAGTATGGATTGGAAAGAGATCAGTGGGTGGATGAACGAATGGATCCGGAAAAATCCACCCGGGCGGCCATCGCCTACCTGAGCGATCTCCACGGCATGTTCGGAGACTGGCTTACCGTCCTGGCGGCATATAACTGCGGCGAAGGCCGGGTCATGAGAGTTATCTCCCGGCAACACATCAATTATCTGGATCGGTTCTGGGATCTGTATAATCAATTGCCTTATGAAACGGCCCGCTATGTGCCCCGTTTTCTGGCGACCATCCACATAGTCCGCAACCCCGCAAAATATGGCATGGATTTAGGCGTGCCCATGGAGGCTCAGGGCAAGGGCCGGGGATATGAAACGGTGAAGACGAACAAGTCGATGCGCCTGAAGGATATTGCCCAACATCTCAATGTGCCGGAGGAGGCATTGTGTCAACTCAATCCGGAATTGCGTCATATGATTACCCCGGAGAAGGAATATCTCCTTAAGGTTCCTCCCGAAACGGTGGAAAAATTTGCCAGTGTCGCCGATTCCATCCCCCATTGGGAACAGCCGCCGCCGACTCCCAGGACGCGACCGGTGGTGATCGTTCATCGAGTAAAGAGGGGAGAAACCCTGGCTTCGATTGCCAAGAGGTATCGCACCACAACCAAGGCGATCATAAGATGCAACAACCTCCGGGCAAAGCGGGGAATAACCGTGGGGCAGCATCTCTCCATCCCTATTCGGGAGGTTAAAGCCACAAAAAAATCTACTTATCATGTTGCGGCCGGAACGGGAAAGAAAGCGGGAGGCGGAGAAAAGGTCATCCGTTACCAGGTAAAGAAAGGCGACACCCTGTCCTCGGTGGCAGCCAGGAATAATACCACCATCGGTTCTATCAAGAAGGCCAACGGCTTGAAAAGCAATGTCCTCAGAACCGGTCAGGTGATTAGGATCGTCAAGACCGATGCGGCCGGCGGACCCGATACCGGGAAGAAGGGCAAACGGGGCGCTGGAACAACCAAAACGGGAAAATCACGTTCCGCGGCCCAGGTTAAGGAGAAAACCTACACCGTCCGTAAAGGGGACAGTCTGTTCCGGATCGCCAGGAGTCATGACATCGAAATCGACCGTCTTTGCGAACTGAACAATATGAGATTAAAAGAGGCTCAGTTGCGGGCAGGGCAAGTATTGGTCGTCGAATGAATGGTACCTCCCGGCGGCGGAGATGGTAGCGTCATCCAGGCCCTTAGATCATCTTTGCCAACGTCTGATTTAAAACCCCCTCCACCAGGGCGCGAATTTCCGCGAGGCGCGCGGTCGAATCAGCTTCGAAACGCAGCACCAATACGGGCTGCGTATTGGAGGGCCGCAATAGCCCCCAGCCGTCGGCAAAGGGTATCCTCACCCCGTCGATATCTATGATCTCGTAATCCTTCCGGAAATGTTCCTTGATCGCTTCCACTGCCTTAAATTTTACTTCGTCCGGGCAATCGATGCGGATCTCCGGGGTACTGAAGGTCTTGGGGACATCGGCGATGAGGTCGCCGATCTTTTTTCCCGGGGATTGAGAGAGGATTTCCAAGAGACGAATGGCGGCATAGATGGCGTCGTCATAACCGAAATAACGATCCGCGAAGAAGAGATGTCCGCTCATTTCCCCGGCGAGCAGGGCATGCTCCGTTTTCATTTTACCTTTGATCAGGGAATGCCCGGCCTTCCACATGATGGGCCGGCCGCCGTGGGCGGCGATATCGTCGTATAGCTTCTGCGAGCATTTTACCTCTCCTATAATGGCGGCGCCGGGTTTTTCCCGGAGGAGAAACCGGGAAAAGAGGAGGAGCAGTTCATCTCCCCAGAGGACATCCCCCCGGTCGGTGATCACACCGATGCGATCGGCGTCGCCGTCGAAGGCTATCCCGACATCGGCCCCCTTTTCCTTCACCGTGGCGATCAGCTCCCGCAGGTTATCCGGAACGGTGGGATCGGGATGGTGATTTGGAAAGCGTCCGTCGGGTTCGCAATAGATCTCCGTGATGATGCAACCCAGGCGGCGGAAAATGGGCAAGGAAAAGAGACCGCCCGTGCCGTTGCCGGCATCGACGACGATCTTCAAGCCGGGTTGGATTTTGACATTGCCGACGAGATAATCTTGGTAGTCCGAAGTGATATCCCGGGTCGTGACGGTGCCGCCGCCACGACGGCCGTAACTTTCCGCTTCCATGATCCGGCGCAGTTCCTGGATTTCGTCGCCGTAAATGGTATCTGGACCGATACATATCTTGAAGCCGTTGAAATCAGGCGGGTTATGACTTCCCGTTACCATGACGCCCCCATGAGTCTCATAGTGCCGGATGGAATAGTAGAGCATGGGGGTGGCGCACATTCCGAGATCGATCACCGCTATCCCGGCGTCGGAGAGCCCTCGAGCGATGATTTGAGAAAAACCTTCCGAACTGAGGCGGCAGTCTCGCCCCAGGGTCATAATGCCGACGTTATGCCGCCGGCCGTAAGCACCGATGGCAAGTCCAAGGTGATAGACGAAATCCTCGCTGAGATCCCGGCCCACGAGGCCGCGGACATCGTATTCCCGAAATACCTCTGCATTCATACCCAACCTCCCAAGCATGTATTTCTAGCAATATATAGACATAATGTCAATAATATTTTATTAAGTATCATCATACGGAACCAGAGGAAAGGAAATCGGCCAGGTCGGCGGCGGAGGCGAGGATCACTTCCGCGCCCGCCTCTTTCAGCTCTCGGGCGGTGTCGTGCCCCGTAAGCACGCCGATGGCCAGGACGCCCACATCTCTGGCCAGATGCATATCCATCTTGTGATCTCCTACCATCGCCGCCGTAGCGGCCGGGGCGGCAAAAGTCTTCAGGGCCTGGTGAAGGTGTCCGGGATGGGGTTTGACATGGGGGGTGTCATTTCGAGTCAGCACTACATCTACAAATACATCGATATCGGGGAACACCGCTTCGACGGCCTCTCGGCAGTTTCTGGTCACCACCCCTGTATGCCGTCCCTGAGCCCGAAGCAGGGAGAGCATCTCTCTGATTCCGTAAAAAAGGACTCCCGTTTGTGCCGCTGCCACTTCCATATCCCTGACCAGAGTCAGTGCCCCGCGTTCATAATTCGTTTCCCGCCCGGGCATAGAACTGGCGATCAGTTTTTTTCCGGCAGCGATCATTTCCAGGATGTACAGCTTCCGCAGTCCGTCAGGGCTGATGCCGAAACTTTGCAGATGGTCCATTACCCGGCGGCGCATCTCGGCGAAATCAATGGTCAAGCCGGCGACAGTGCCGTCAAAATCGAAAACAATTGTTTTCAAACTACGGATTGAATTCATGATTTACGCTTTTTATCGCTTTCCGGTAAGATAGTCGGCATGTAAAACCTTGCTGCGGATCCTTTTATCAGTAAGGTCCGGCAATTGGTGGTTGAAGACAATCTTCAGAAAATTCATGATGATGTAGAAAGTGGCGCCCCAGAGAATTTCTTCCCGTCCGTCTTCGCCATGAATCAGACAGGGGAATTCCCAAGGCCCCGGATCGGCGGTGGCCACCCGGTCCGAAGCCTTAATCAGATAGCGGCCGTAGGAGGACGGAGCGAAGAAAGACTCCAGAGGAATTTCGATGAACTTTTCCACCTCGCGATTGGGACTGGGTGTCCAATGGGGATCGGTAAGAGCGACAAGGGGGAAAATCGTCCGGCGGAAGAGATGGAGGGAATAGGTGGGCAATACCCCGAGAAGCGAAACACGGAACGGATGGAGATGGAGTTCCTCCCAGGATTCCCGGAGGGCGTTGGCAAAAAACATGGAAACGATCCTTCTCTCCCGACTGCATGTGCCCATCCCTCCGGTTTCCACAGAAAGGAGAGGTATGGGCAGGATGCCGCTACGGACAAAGATGAGACTGAAGCCCCAGTCGATGAGGTGCTGGAGCATCCCGCCCGGGCAACTTATATCGCCTCCCTGGGCGGTTTGAGATGATCTTTTGATCAGTTGCAATACCCAGGGATTGTCACCCTTTTGATGTTCGGGGTGGCCATGGGGACGACGATGGAGGAGGAGAAGGACGCCGGCTGATAATTGACGACCGTGACGGCAACTATTTTCCTCTTTTATTTCACTCCATTTAGGCAGAAAATCGTTTTGGTTTCGAAAAAGTAAGGATCTTACCAGCAGGGGCAGATTGCCGTCGGCGGCGAAAATATCGTGGTTCCTAATCATGACCGCTCAATTATGTCATAAATCTTCCGCTCGTACCAGCAGGAAAAACCGGGCATATCGATGAATCCGCAGTGGCCTCCATAAGGTTGGACCGCGACATGCAGTTTTTCCTGGGTCGGCAGGGCATGAAAATCTTCTATGGGGATAACCGGGTCATCCCGGGAAATGATGATCGTCGTGGGCACGGACAAACCGATAAAAGAGGCGCCGTCGAGGGTGTATTGACGGAAATAGTCAAGATAATCTCTGTACTCCCGGTAGTAAACCATGATCGCCTCCGTCAGTTCCATACAGGATCGAGTCTTCATCATGGGGCGGAAATCATAGAGATGGGGGAACAGGGCCTGCTTTTTGTTGAGTGAACGTTTCCATTTGTTTAAGAAATAACGGCGGTAAACGCCCCATCCTGCATCGATGGCCACGGTGGCCTTGTGGGGGTCCAAGGCGGGGCTGACGGCAAAAACATGACTTAGGGAAGGGATCTCCTCTTCTCGGCTATGCTTCAGGGCAGCCCGAAGGGCGAAGTTTCCTCCCAAAGAAAAACCGATGAGGTAGAGACGGCCATAAGTTGGCAACCGGGAGATATTCCGTAGGGCCTGGAAGGTTTCCCTGATCAGGGCGCCGTGGAAGAGCCCCTCGTTGAGATGATGGGAATCACCGTGGTCGCGAAGGTTGAGACGAAAAATATCGAAACCCAGGCGGAATAAATAACCGGCGGTGGCCAGGATGTAGGTGGAATCCGCGCTGCCCTCCCAGCCGTGAATCAGGGCCACGAGACCCCGAGAGTTTCCTTCCGGATGGCGGGCATGGAGGCCCAGGAGACGGACTCCCTCCCCGCAAGGGAGGATTATCGGTGTCGAGGACCGGTGGAGTTCTTCCGTGTCCTTAAGGCGGTACTTGCTCCGGCCCAGAAAGGTCTGGAGGTGAGGGTTACGGAAAAAGAGTCCCGGTGCAAAGATGTTGTTCATCGTCGGGTGATAAAAAAGCCCGGCCTACAGCCGAGCTCGTTTTGGTTTACTTGGTGGCGGTGCAGGGATTTGAACCCCGGACACTGCGGATATGAGCCGCATGCTCTGACCGACTGAGCTACACCGCCCTGGTGATCATTCCGGATAGAGGCTGCTCCTATAACAGTTACCCTTTCTTGTCAACCCTTATTGCGCGTGTATATTATAAGCGGCGATGACGCTCTCCCGGCCCACCAGGGAACCGGCGGAGATCACGAGCACCATGACGATTTCATCTTTGCCGTCATTATCGATGTCCTTAATCTGGTAATCCGCCACGTAGCCGGTCATCTTCCGGGTGTGCCAGTTTTCCACCAGTCCCATGGAGTCCCATTCGAGATTGTAGAATTCGCTGGCCGTAAAGATCTTCACATTTTTCAGGATCCGGGACGTGGTCAGGTTCTTGACGACGATCAATTCCCGCTTGCCGTCCTTGTTAGTGTCGTAGGGGATGATTCGGGCATTCAAATAGGTATTGTAGAAGGTGTAGTCATTCCCCGGCATGTCTTCTCCGTAATGTTCGATATACATGTTGCTTCCGCCGAATACCTCTTCGCTCTTGTAGATGAACTCCTTGCTTCCCAACATGGACTGAACGGCATAAAGAGGTTTGTCAGTTTCATGATATACGCACAGATAGTCATAATTATTGAAGGAGATTATTTTTTCAGCACCTTCGCCGAGATTGTCCAGGGTAAGTCCGTAAATGTTCAGGCCCTGGGGAATTTTGAGCCGTGCACCTTCCTGATATTTACCATTGCGCCACACCATTTCGTTGATATCGGTCTCGAAGGGACGGGAAACACCGATCTTCTGACCGAGAAGGCGGATGCCCGCCGGCTTGGTGTCGATCACCCTGAACATCCAGGGCAGGTTATCGGCGATGGTGACGAATTTGCCGTCCTTCCACTCCAGGACAAAGGAGGAGATGGTGTTGGTGACGTTATTCGCCTCTCTCTTCGTGAGCACGTTGGAGACGATGATCTCCTTTATGCCGTTGCCGTTGAGGTCGATGAGATCGACCCCCATGTAATTGTTATAGCGTCCACCGCTAATCTTGGCGAGCAGTAGGGCGTCATTGCCTTTTTTCTGGTAGATATACACGCTGTTTTCGTCGATAACCACCATTTCGTTCCGACCGTCGCCATTGACGTCGCCCACATCGATCCCCTTGTAGTTGGTGGGATACTTCTGGCTCATCCAGAAGCCCCGCTTATCCCGGGGCTGGGCGCCGCTGATAAAATCCGGATTGATGGCGCCGGTAAAGGTTGCCTTCTTCCCGGTCCGCATCCCGGCGATGATCTGCCCATCCCTTTCTTTTTGGACCGGCGACGCCCCGGGAGCGGTAATTTGGGGCAGGGTGGCGGCGGTCGTCGCGGCGGGCGGAATCGGACCGCCAAAAGCGACGGCAGGAGCGGTTCCGAGGATGTGTTGCTCGATCCGCAGGGCAAAGTCATTGATCTTGACAATAACGTCATCCATGCCCTGAGATTGGGTCGAGACTGTCACGGCGGGCTTATCGGCGGCAATGTCGACCAGCCTGCCGTCAATGCTTACACTGTTGCCGATTTTCGTGATCGTGCCCGCCACCACGTAGTTCACCGCCATCTTTTTCCCCAGGCCGTTTATGTCGGCAAGGGTCATTTCTTTTAACTTTACCGTCTTTACGACATCGGTGATTTTGTCTTTGCTCACCACTTCAATCTTGTCGCTGGCGGCGATGCGGGAAGCGAGCATGACCTGGATACCTTGCTGCACATAGTCGATATTGTCTGCGCTGTTTACGGCAAATGGCAATACGGCCACGCTTTTTTTGTCCTTTGCCCCCAGGGGCGCCGACAGGATGATAACCAGGAAGATTCCGGCCATTGTCAGGAAATAAAATCTATTGCACTGCTTCATATACTTAAATCCTTTGCTTGGTATGGCCAGCGGAGTCGAGGCTTAGTCTCGTTATTCGTACGATGATTCGGTACATCATGATCGGTATGAAAACGAATCTTAATGCCCATGGATGTTTCTGCCGCCGGAGCATTAGTAAGTTCCATCCCCGCAGTGCAAGGATGAGCCACCAATTTTACTGTTCTCAGTAACATGCCCCCCGGTTAAATTCAAGACGCTTTTTACCTTCCCATTTTTTCGATGGGGGAAGCGCGGGGTTGCCTAACAACGGATAGCGATGAACATTCATTTCATGTATGTGACGATGAGGCCCAAATATTCATGGATGGCCGCTTCCGCCTTCTGCAGGGGAACGGTGCCGGGGAAAAAACTGCCGGGACGGAAATGCGTCTGAGGGACGGCCAGATAATTGGTCGGCGCCGGAATAGGGGCAAGGCCCTGCTTGCGAAAGAGGGCCATGGACCGGGGCATATGAATAGCCGAGGTCACCAGGATAAAAGGACTCTTGCCGATCACGGCGGCGATCAGACGGGCCTGGTCGGAGGTGTCCAGGGATTGATCTTCCCGGATCAGGTTTTCTTCCCGCGCGCCCATCATAAGGGCGACATTGGTCAGTGTGGCGGCCTCCGGCTGAACATCCTGAAAGACCGCCCCGCCCGACAGGAGCAGTTTGGTTCCGGGGAGGCGGTGATAGATGCGCATGCCCTCAAGAAGGCGGGCCAGGGACTCGGGTGTAAGCCGGCTGGAAAGGGGGAGTTCTCCCTCAGGAAAGCTGCCGCCTCCTAAAACCACCACATATCTGATGTCACGCGCCTGGGGATGGTTTTCCGGGTTCAGGAGCGGCGGATAACGGTTCTCTAGGGGGGCAACAAGAGCATTGGCGATGAATCCGTAGCTGAAGGCGGCCAGGAGGATCGTGGCCAGGACAATGAGAAATATACCGGTTTTTTGCCGTTTTTTCTTTCTCCCGAGCATGAGAAGCCCGGTGGTAATAAATGCTATGATGACCGACAGGGGCATTAAAAAATTACTGACGATTTTTTTTAAAAGGAAAAGGATGTCCATTAGTTGAACTCCTGACCGGTGTGCCGGTAATCATCCGGATCGGTAAGATCCGGAAAGGGGATAGTGAGATGATAAATGCCGTGTTCCATCACGGCCTGCATGGGCAGTCCCCCCTTTTCAAACACCTTGATAATGGCCTTGTTATCCGCCAAAACATCGGCTGTAAACCCCCGGAGTCCTTTTTTTCTCGCCACCGTCATGATCATCTGGAGCAACGCCGTGGCTATCCCATTTCCCTGATATGATTCTTCCACAACGAAGGCGGTATCGCCGTAGGGACATTCCTCCTGGCGTACATATCTCCCTTCGGCGACGATTCTGGGCATCCCCCCCTCTTCCACGACACCGACGATGGACATGATCCGGCGATAATCGATGTTGACGTATTCCTGCATCTTTTCATGGGGCATAACCTTGATTTCACTGAAGTAGCGGTAATAGATGGTACGGTCGGAAAACTGGTAAAAAAGGCGGCGCATCTCCTCTTCGTCCGACGGCTTGATGGCCCGGAAATGGATTTTCCTTCCGTCCTTCAAAGGATAATCCGACACGATATCGAAAGGGTACATGGCGCCCGACTCGGATAGATATATCTGGTCGGGAAAGAGGATGTGGTGCGCTTTCGCCTGCCGGATCAGTTCCGCGCGGTCAGACGGGTGAGCGATGTCGATGAGGGCCTGTGCCCGTTCCCGGAGTGTCCGACCGGATAGGGAGGCGATACCGTATTCAGTGGCGACGAGATCGAGGACTTCGCGGTTACTGAAAAGATTGGGATATCTAACCGCGGAGACCAGGATGTTGCTTTCACCGCAGAGGTTGCGGCTGGGCAGGGCGAAGACAGCGCGACCGCCCCGGGAATGTAAGGAGCCGGCAAAAAATTCTTCCGCCTGACCCGGCCCGCCACCGACGTTGCCCTGGCCGGTATGGAGGGCGACAATGCCGGTCAGGTCTATCTTGCGGGCCGGGAGAATGGCGAGCATGCCGTCGTTAAGGCTGATGCGGAAGTGGTCGGAGACGATGTCGATGCCCTGGAATTCCACCCGGGGATTGTCGTGGAGCCACTTCATCAGCTCCGGGGTCCCCAAGGCGTAGGATGTGAGAGACTTGTTGCGGAAATAGCCCTTGTAACGGTTGGTTACGGCGCCGCAGTTGACCAGGTCCATGAGGGCGTCGGTAAAGAAAAAGGTGTGAATACCCAAATCCCGTTTTTTGGTAAGCTTTCGACCGAGAGACTCGAAGAGGGTGCCCGGATAAAAGGAGAGGCAGGCACCGTCGGGGATCACCGTGGCTACCTGGTCTGCTACCCGCTCCATGACGGGGTCCACGGCGGGGCGGGGCAGATAAATCGGCGTTTCCGAGGCACGGACCAGGTAATTGAACTCGTCGGCATGGACGAAGGTGTTTCCCATTGTTCTGGGGACGGCGGGGTTGATCTCTCCTACCACCAGCGACGCCTTTTCCATGGCATATCTGGCGGCATCCACTGCCACTCCCAGACTGGCGAAATCGGCGTCGTCGAAGGGAGAGATCTGGATAAAGGCCACATCGACCCGGATCGCACCGGAGGCAATAAGAGCGGGAATGCGGGAGATCCGGCTGGGAATCAGATCCACCGTTCCGGAGGTGATGGCCGCTTCGGCCAGCCATCCGGAATAGAAGGTTTTCAGGCGGAATTTGCTACGTCCGGCTTGGGGCTGAAAGGCAATAGCCTCGCCGATGCTGGCCAGTTGTATCAGTTCCAGATCGTTGATATTGTTTCCAGAAGCGGCAAGGAGGGCCTTGGAAAGCGTCCGGGGTTCCGCCGCTCCAGTTCCCAAAAAGATGCTCATGCCTGGGCGCAGGAGAGCCAGGACCTCGGAGGGAGTGACGATCTTGGAATGGATCTCTTTGTTCATGACCCTATGGGACACCTTTTCATTATTGATAAGACGGTATTGCGAGAGCGGCTTATTTGTCAAGTCAAAAGGAACAGCTTGACGGCGGGACCGGGAGTGTATTAGTAAAGCCGCATCGATCGTTAGAAATTCTTTCAGGAGAACCAACCATGATTCCCCGTTATTCCCGAGAAAAGATGGCGATGATCTGGAGCCCCGAGCATCGCTATCAGAAGTGGCTCTCTATCGAGATTCTCGCCTGTGAGGCTATGAGCAAACTGGGACTCGTTCCCGAATCGTCCCTGACGATCATAAAGGAAAAGGCCGGGTTTGATGTGAAGCGTATCGACGAGATCGAAATGACCACGAAACACGACGTCATCGCCTTCCTCACGTCCGTGACGGAAAAGGTGGGTCCCGACGGACGATTCCTTCACATGGGGCTCACATCATCGGACATACTTGATACCTCCCTGGCCTGCCTGCTCCAGGAGGCCGCCGACATCCTCCTGGCCGATCTGGATGAACTGCTCAAGGTCCTCAAACGGCGCGCCCATGACCACAAGGATACCATCATGATCGGCCGTTCCCATGGTATCCACGCCGAACCGATTACCTTCGGACTCAAGCTCGCCAACTGGTACGGGGAGATGCAGCGAAACCGGGAGCGCCTCAAGAGGGCGCGCGCGGCGGTTAGCGTGGGCAAGATCGCCGGGGCCGTAGGGACGTTTTCCTTCGTCGATCCCTTCGTCGAGGAATATGTATGCGTCCGGCTCGGCCTCCAACCCGCCCCTGTGTCTTCCCAGATCGTCCAGCGGGACCGTCACGCCGAATACTTTACCGTCCTGGCCATCATCGCTTCCTCCCTGGACAAGTTCGCCCAGGAGATCCGGCTCCTCCAGCGTACGGAAGTCCGGGAGGTGGAGGAATATTTTTCACCCGGTCAGAAAGGTTCGTCCGCCATGCCTCACAAACGCAACCCCGTTCTATCGGAAAACCTTTCGGGACTGGCGAGACTCATGCGCTCCTATGCACTGGCGGCGCTGGAAAACGTGCCGTTGTGGCACGAACGGGACATCAGTCATTCTTCCGTCGAACGGGTGATAGCTCCCGACGCCACGATCCTTCTGGATTTCATGTTGGGCCGGTTTACCAGGATGGTAAAAAAATTGGTGATCTATCCGGAGCGGATGCAGGCCAATATCCAGATGACCCATGGCGTCATTTACTCCCAGATGGTTCTTCTCGAACTGATCGCCAAAGGCATGACCAGGGAAGACGCATACGCCCTCGTGCAGCGCCAGGCGATGCGGGCCTGGGAGGAGGGGAAGGATTTCCTGACCCTCTTGAAAAAAGACAAAAAGGTACGGGAGTTCCTTGACGACGTGCAACTGGCGGAACTCTTCCGGACGGAAAATTTTCTGGGCCAGGTGGATTTAATTTTCCGCCGGGTCTTCGAAACCGAAGCGGCGGGCGGAGGGTTTATGTCTTCAAGGACGGAAACATGATCCTGATGGGCGCAGATATATTTACCGCTGTTTGGGACGTAAATGATAGTTGTTGAGCCATCTGCAACTGGATGATCGGGGAGGGACGAGCGTGAAAAAGGTGATGCCACTGTGGATATCTATGCTGATCCTGACCTTCACGGGTTGTGGCTACCTCCAGGGTTATCTCCAGATGATCGAAGAACAGGGTGTATCCGAGGAATACCAACGAATTCTCAGGGAATGGACACGGGAGATGACGGCCCACTCCCAGTTCGAGACGAAATTCTACATCAGCGCTACCTATCGCTCCTTGGCCTTCAACGAGGCTTTCCTCCGGGAACAGGCCCGGGTCCGACAGTGGTCGGAAGCACGGGTAAAGGAACGGGAAGAGGCCTGGATGCAGACCGATTCCGCATACCGGGAATTCCTCGTATACGCTTACACCGACAACATGGAGGCCAACGATCTCGATCGGCAGGGTTCCCTGTGGAGTGTTTTTTTGAGAGAAGGCACGGGGAAACGTTACGAACCTCTGGAGATCAGGAGGGTGGAACGGATCACCCCGGAGATCGAAGCATTTTTCCCCTTTGTCAATAAATATTACGGTCGGTGTTATATCGTGAAGTTTCCCGCCGGAGAGACGAATATCGACCAGCACCTGGTCTTTTCCAGCGTTCTGGGGAAGGTCGATCTGGTATGGCAGGCGGGAGGTCATACTCCCATTGCCCCGAGTCGTTAGGTTCAGGGAAACTATGACTTAACGATGACCGTGTCCCGGAGCCATTGGACATCATCCCGGTCTGGATAATCGATGTTGTAATGCAACCCGCGGCTTTCCTTACGCATCCGGGCACAGCGGATGATGATTGCCGCCACCGTGGCGATATTGCGCAGTTCCAGAAGGTCCCGGGTCACCACGAAATTTCGGTAGTAATCGTCTATTTCCCAGGAGATCAGTTCGACGCGCCGATGTGCCCTTTCCAGGCGCTTGTCGGACCGTACAATGCCTACATAGTGCCACATGCAGCGTCGGATTTCATCCCAGTTATGGGAAACGACAATGGATTCGTCGCTTTCCGTCGCTTCCCGGGGATCCCAGGGGGGAATGGCAATGTCTTCATCCTTGACACGCGGGAACGCTGACTGCAACCTCACGAAGGCGCGGTGGGCAAATACGACCGCCTCCAGCAGGGAATTGCTAGCCAGTCGGTTGGCCCCGTGCAGACCGGTGCAGGATACCTCCCCGAAGGCGTACAGACGGTCGATGCTCGTTTCACCATGGTGGTTGACTTGGACGCCGCCGCAGAGATAGTGGGCCGCCGGCACCACCGGGATGGGATCCACTGCCATATCGATGCCGAAGCGAAGGCATTGCTCGTAGATATTGGGGAAACGTCTCCGGATGAAGTCACGGTCCCTGTGGGTGATGTCCAAAAGGACGTAGTCATCCCCCGATTTCTTCAATTCGGTGTCGATGGCCTTGGCGACCACATCCCGGGGAGCGAGACTATTCATGGGATGATACTTTTCCATGAAAGGTTCTCCGTTTTTGAGGCGCAGTATTGCCCCTTCGCCCCGGACCGCCTCGCTGATCAGAAAGGATTTGGCATCCGGGTGATAGAGACAGGTGGGGTGAAACTGGATGAATTCCATGTTGGCGATCCGGGCGCCGGCCCGGTAGGCCATGGCGATGCCGTCACCCGTGGCGATATCGGGGTTGGTCGTGACCAGATAAACCTTGCCGCAGCCGCCGGTGGCGAGGATGATATACTTGGACTTAAAAGTATGGAAGCGATTGTTATGAAAATCCAACACATAGGCGCCAAGGCAGCGATTGTGGGCGGGGTCTTTGCGGCCGGTCAGGAACGATTCCATGATCAGATCGATGGCGATAAAATTTTCGTAGATATGGACTGATTTCTTTCTGCTCACGTGCTCGGTGAGGGCCCTTTCGATCTCCCGTCCCGTGAGATCCTTGGCATGAAGAACCCGCCGCCGGGAATGGCCGCCTTCCCGGCCGAGGTCATAGCGACAACCCCCACTGTCCTCACGACGGGTGAACTGCACCCCCCAGTGGACCAGCTCTTCGATGCGCGCCGGACCCTCCTCGACCACAAAGCGGACCACGTCTTCCTGGCAGAGATCAGCGCCGCAGGCGAGGGTATCCTGGATATGGGAGGCGAAACTGTCCTCTTCGTCCTGAACGGCGGCAATTCCGCCCTGAGCGTAATTGGTGCTGGATTCAAATGTTTCCTTTTTAGTGACGATGGCCACCGTGCCAAGCTCCGCTGCTTTAATCGCAAAACTCAGTCCGGCGATCCCGCTGCCCAGGACAAGAAAATCTGTTTGTATTTCCATTTTTCAGCCTTGCCTCGAAAGATATTTACAACTTCGCGAAATTTCTATATAGATTTTTGCCGCATTTGTAAAAGGAAATCAGCGAAGCCGATTGATATTTATGGGGAGGATAAATGCTGGTTTTGGGAATCGAATCATCCTGCGACGAGACGGCGGCCGCCGTGGTCCGGGACGGTAAACGGGTACTTTCCAACGTAATTGCCTCACAGGTGAGGATTCACGGCAAATACGGCGGAGTGGTGCCGGAAATCGCCTCGCGTAAACACACGGAGGCCATCGTGTCGGTGATCCTCCAGGCGCTCTGTGAAGCCGGCGCCGAGCTGAATGACATCGAGGGGATCGCGGTGACCCGGGGACCGGGACTCATCGGTTCACTCCTCGTTGGTCTTTCCACCGCCAAGGCCCTGGCCTTTGCCCGGGACCTACCCCTGGTGGGGGTCAATCATCTCAGCGGCCACATAGCCGCGGCGATGCTCATGGATCCCCCTCCCGCACTGCCCTTTGTCGCTCTGGTCGTTTCGGGCGGACACACCAATATCTATCTCGTCCGGGATTTCGACGACATTCAAACCTTGGGACAGACCCGTGACGACGCCGCCGGCGAGGCATTCGACAAAGCAGCAAAATTATTGGACATAGGTTATCCCGGTGGCGTCGTTATCGACCAGTTGGCAAAACAAGGCGATCCCGGCGCGGTACTGTTTCCCCGGGCCATGCGGGACAGCCTGGACTTCAGCTTCAGCGGGGTCAAGACCTCACTGCTTAACTTGGTGAAGAAACAGGGGCGGCCTTTCTCCGCCGCAGAGATTCCCGATGTCGTCGCCGGTTTTCAAGAGGCGATCGTAGATGTCCTCGTCCGGAAGACCTTGAAGGCGGCGAATCAGGAGGCGATACGTCGGGTGGTGGTCTGCGGCGGCGTGGCGGCCAACAGCCACCTGCGGTCCCGTTTTGAGCATGACGCGGGAGATCAGGAAATAGAGGTATTCATACCGCCCCCAGTGTTTTGTACCGATAATGCCGCCATGATCGCCGTGGTCGGCGAACGGCTTTTGAGTACAGGCCGCCGGGACGGCCCAGATTTGAATGCCGTTTCACGCTGGCCGCTGGAATTACGTCTATGAATCCGATCAAAAGGCGTCTCCGGGATTTCCATGAACGCTTCATCAACCTCCGGGGCGAACCGGGACATATCGCCATGGGAATGGCCATCGGCGTCTTTATTGGCGTCACTCCCACCATTCCCTTTCATACCGTCCTGATCATCGCTGTCGGCGTCCTTTTCAAACAGAATATCATGGCGGGGTATCTGGGCTCCTGGCTCATCTCCAATCCCCTGACCATTCCGTTATTCTACTTTTACCAATATGAACTGGGCCGTATTCTTCTGGGCATCCAGACGGGCGCCTGGGTGATGCCGGAACTTACCGTGGCGGGGATCATGAATATCGGCTGGCACATCCTCATTCCCCTGCTGGTCGGAGGAGTAGTATCGGCGCCTTTTTTTGCCATTCCCGCCTATTTTTTTGCCCGCCGCCTCGCGGTGGCGGGCAGGCACCGGGAGGCGGCTTGATTCCCGCGGGCAAGATCCTGAAGAAACATGCCGTGCGACCCCGCCGGCGTTTCAGTCAGTCCTTCCTAAAGGACGACAATGTGGCTCGGAAAATCGTTGGAGCGGCGGACCTGCGGGGGCAAGACGTGGTGCTGGAAATCGGCTCCGGTCACGGCATCCTGACCCGGCTCATGGCGCCGCGGGTAAAGAATCTCCTGGCCGTGGAAATCGATCCGCAATTGGTTGCCGTCCTGGAAGAAGAAACCGGGAGCAGGGACAATGTCCTCATCCTGGAAGCAGATATTCTCAAGCTCGATCTGGCCACTCTTTTGGCGGGGCATGGAGGAGAAAGGAAAAAAATTGTCGGCAATATACCATACGGAATATCTACGGAAATACTCTTTCGCCTCCTGACGCACAGGCGCCTCATCGCCTCCGCGGTGCTTATGGTCCAAAAGGAACTGGCCGAACGACTCACGGCCGCTCCGGGGACGAAGGCTTACGGCATCCCTACCGTGTTACTCACCATGTATGCCCGGATCGGACACTTGTTCGATGTCCCCCCTCCATGCTTTCATCCCCGTCCCCGGGTCGTGTCCTCGGTCATTTCTTTGACCTTCCGGGAACGGCCCCTGGTGGAGTTGTCCGATGAAAATCATTTTTTTCGGCTGGTCAAAGCGGCCTTTGCCCAGCGCCGTAAAACAATTGCCAACAATCTCCGTGCCGCCCCGGAACTCGGTTGTAAGCAGGAGGATCTGGAGGAAATGTTGGAGAAGTGCGGTCTGAATGGACGGATCCGAGCCGAGATGCTTACCGTGGAAACCCTGGGACGTCTGAGCAACGAATTAACGACGGCGCGACGAGGCGCTCCATCGTCCGGAGAGGAAGGAAAGGGCGAAGGCCGCCAAAGTGAAGAAGGCGCCGATAAAGAAAGCGCCCTGGAAGGAACCGGTAACGGCGGACATGGTATCGTCACCGATATGCTCCTGGAGTTCCCGGATCGATAACCCCGGCGGCAGGGACTGGGAAAAAGAACCTTCGAACAGACAGACCCCGAAAACCATTCCGACGTTCATGACGGTGTTGTAAATAGCCGCTGCGGCCCCCTGGCTTTCCGGCGGCGCCAGGGACATGACGAGATTGTTGTTGGCCGGGAAGAAAAAGGCATAGGCCACGGCCAGCAGGACCAGGTAAATCACCGCCGGCCACAGTCCCGGTTCGGGAATGGTAAAAGCAAAGAGCATACAGGCAGCGAAGGCCAGCGCCATGGCGACCGTGCAAAGACGGCGGGGATCAATACGGTCGGAAAGCTTACCCGCATAAGGGCCGATGGGCATGTAAACGAGCGAGTAGATCATCACTACAGCCCCCACATGCTCCGGACGCAGGCCCTTGACTATCTCCAGATAAAAGGGGACGAGGAAGTTACCTCCCGCCAGGAGCATCAGGGCAAACGAGGTGATTGTGATGGCCAGGGTCAGGTTCCAGTCGCGGAACAGCGTCAAATTCAAAATCGGATCCGAAGCCTTATGTTCCTGATAGAAGAAGGCGACAAGGGAGATAATGCCTACCGTCAGCGCAATTAAAATGATCCTGTCTGTCCAGCCCATATCGTTTCCCATACTGAAGGCAAATACCAGCGCGGAGAGACCGATGAAACTCAGGAACGATCCCGTCACATCGAAAGGAGTGAGGGCCGAAACATTGTATCGGCGGCGATCGGGGGGTAAATTCTTCATGGCGATGCTCAAGGCCAAAAGCCCCACCGGGATATTAATAAGAAAGATCCAACGCCAGGAGAAAAAACCGGTGATGAATCCGCCGAGGGGGGCGCCGACCATTATGCCCAGGGAATTGGCCAGGGAGCAGATCCCGAAGGCCCACCCGACGATATTCTTAGGCAGATAGTGGGGGATTCCTGCCATTCCCGCGGTAACCATCATGGCGCCGCCGGCCCCCTGAAGCGCCCGGGCGGCATCCAGAAGCAGGATGGTCGGGGCAAGTCCGCACAGGAGGGAGCTCAGCGTAAAAAGTCCGTAGCCGCCGAGAAAGATCTTCTTCAAACCGAGGCGATCCACGAGCTTGCCGAAGATCAGCGTGGACCCCGTCATGACGAGGAGATAGGAAAGCACGACCCAGGATACCTCGTTGGCCCCGGCCTGGAAATGGCGGGCCAGGGTGGGCAGGGAAATGTTGACCACGTAACCGTCCAGACGCACCATGAACACGGCGAAGGCGATACTGAAGACCATCCAGCGGGTCCGTTCCTTATCGGCCCGCATTGTCATGTCTTCGCTATGGGCGGTCATGAGGCGACGATCGTCGTTACAAACACCTTGCGCGTCCGGGGTCCGTCGAACTCGCAGAAAAAAATTCCCTGCCAGGTGCCCAGAACCAGGCGGCCATCAGCAATGAACACCGTTTCCGAGGCGCCTAGTAAGGATGCCTTGGCGTGAGCTGCCGCGTTTCCCTCGCCGTGGCGGTAACCGGCCTGCAGCGGTACGATGCGGTCCAGGATGGCGATCATATCCTTCGGTACGTCGGGATCGGCGTTTTCATTTATTGTTACCGCCGCCGTAGTGTGGGCGACAAAGATGTGACAGATTCCATCCCGGATTGTTTCCTTTTGGAGGACTTCGCTTATTTGTCTCGTAATGTCGATCATTTCGAACTGAGATGTGGTTTTCACCGTTAGGGTATGCATCGTTCAAACCCTCCTTTCATGCAAAAAATAATTACTACGGAAAAGATAATTTTTCAATCGGGAGCGCTGGAATTATCTAAATAATTTTGAAAGCAACGCAACCTTTTATTGACCGCCGGTCATAAATCTGTTAAAGGGGCGGCAAGACGTAAACGGGAATCTGAAATGATCGATCTCCATACTCATTGTATCTTCAGTGACGGCGAACTGATTCCGGCGGAACTGGTGCGTCGGGCCAAGGTGGCGGGGTATCGCGCCATCGCACTGACGGACCACGGTGATGCGTCGAACATCGATTTCATCATTCCCCGTATTGCCCGAGTCACCGGGGCTTTGGGCGCTGCCCATGGAATGGCGATAATCTGCGGCATCGAACTTACCCATGTGCCGCCCCGCGACATCGCCCCCCTGGCCCTGGAAGCAAGATCGCTGGGGGCAAGGATCGTCGTCGTCCATGGGGAAACCATCGTCGAGCCGGTCATGCCGGGAACGAATCGCGCCGCCCTGGAGGCCGGGGTGGACATCCTGGCCCACCCGGGATTGATCAGCGGGGAGGATGTTGCCCTGGCGGCATCCCGGGGGATATTTCTGGAAGTCACGACCCGTAGGGGGCACTGTCTCGCCAACGGTCATGTCGTCAAGATTGCGAGACACTATGGGGCGCCGCTGATAATGAATACCGATACCCACGGACCCCAGGATCTGGTAAAAAAGGAAACGGCCATCCTCATCGCCCGGGGGGCGGGCATGGACGACGGGGAAGTCGCCGCGATGTTCAAAAATTCCGAATTATTGGCAAAAAAGGCGGGGAACATTCCATGACAGGTGAACGTATATTGTGGTTTCTGAAAATGCTAAGCGGAATGGCCGTCTGAAGATATGTCTCCTGACCTATCGGGGCAACCCCACCTGCGGCGGTCAGGGGGTTTACATAAATTATCTGAGCCGGGCCTTGCGGGATCTCGATCATGATGTAGATGTTATTTCCGGCCCCCCCTATCCGGTGCTGGCCGAAGGCGTCAAGCTGCATCGCCTGCCCGGTCTCGATCTCTACAATCCCGATCATCTTTTCGAAGTGCAGCGTTTTCGTGATCTCCTTTCACCACTGAACCAGATCGAATATTTATCCATGTGCGCCGGGGGCTTCCCTGAACCATTCACCTTCGGCTGGCGGGTTTACAACTTCCTGCGCTCCCGGAGACGGGACTACGACACCATTCACGACAATCAGTGCCTGGCTTATGGACTTTTGGGACTGCCCCGGCTGGGATTCCCCACCCTGGCGACGATTCATCATCCCATCACCGTAGACCGGGATGTGGAGCTGATGTCTTCTCAGGGGATTCTGAAGAAGATCAAGGTCCATCGATGGTATTCCTTCATCCGCATGCAGAAGCGGGTAACCAGGCGGCTGGCCCGAATCATCACCGTTTCGGAATGTTCAAAACGGGATATTAGCCGGGATTTTCAAGTTTCCGCCCAAAAGTTCCGGGTTGTTCCCAACGGCATCAATACGGACTATTTCTATCCCCTTCCCCATGTCGAGCGCCATCCCCACCACCTCCTAACCACCAACAGCGCCGATACCCCCTTGAAAGGATTACGCTATCTTCTGGAGGCAGTGCGGGATATCCGGAAAAGGCGCCCCATACATCTTACCGTCGTCGGATTGCCCAAGCAAGACGGGACCATCGTCCGTCTCCTCGACGAGTGGCGGCTCCAAGAGAGCGTCCATTTCACGGGGCGGATCGCCTATGAAGAATTCGCCCGGTACTACGCCGAATGTACCCTGGCGGTCATTCCTTCTCTTTACGAGGGCTTCGGCATGCCGGCGGGGGAGGCGATGGCCTGCGGGGTTCCTGTGATCAGCACCACCGGCGGCGCCCTACCGGAGGTGGTGGGCGATGCCGGCATCCTTGTCCCGCCGGCGGACAGCGACGCCATGAGGACGGCTATCGAGGACCTTCTGGATAACCCCGAAAAACGGGAGTTCCTGGGCCGAGCGGGGCTGCGGCGGGTCATGAGTTCCCTGACTTGGGAACATGCCGCCCGCAGGACCGTAGAAGTATATCGGGAAGCCATCGATGCTCACCGTCGATTTCAATAGGCTGGCCCTGGCGCCGGGCATGCGGGTCCTGGATGCCGGTTGCGGCCAGGGGCGTCATATCTGCGAGGCCTTCCGACGGATCGGCGTGGATGTGTGCGCCGTGGATTTGCGCTGGGATGATCTCTGCCTGACCCGCGGCTATCTCTCCCACCTGGCGGCGGAAAAGGGAGGGCGGTGGGGTGTGTTCCAGGGAGATATAACCCGCCTGCCGTTCCGGGATGCGGTTTTCGATGTAGTGATCTGCTCCGAAGTCCTGGAGCATATCCCGGAGGATCATGAGGCGGCAGCGGAAATCGTCCGCATTCTCAAGCCGGGAGGGGAATTGGTGGTCAGCGTACCCCGTTATCTGCCGGAACGGATCTGCTGGCTTTTGTCACGTTCCTACCATGAAGAGCCGGGAGGACATATCCGGATCTTCAAGCAACGGGAATTGCGACGGCTCCTGGAGGATGCCGGAGCGAATTGCACCGCCGTCCGGTACAAACATGCCCTCCACGCTCCCTACTGGTGGCTCAAGTGCCTGGTGGGCCACAAAAACGATGATCAACCCCTCGTTAAGCTCTATCAAAAATTCCTCGAATGGGATATCATGACCCATCCGATGTCCGTCCGGACGCTGGAGAGACTTCTCGATCCGTTGATCGCCAAGAGCGTCGTATATTACATGAAGAAGGGAAATTGATTTATGAAACTGGGTGCCGAACCCTGTCCGGAGCCGTTGATTGTCGATGTGGAAGGCTTGGCTGCATTCATAATGAAGATACAGAAGGACAGCGGCGAGATCCCCTGGTCCGTGGGTGGGAAGACGGATCCCTGGGACCATGTGGAGAGCGCCATGGGCCTAAGCGTGGCTGGCAAGGTAGCCGCGGCGGAACGGGCCTACGCCTGGATGGCCGCCAAGCAACTTTCGGATGGAAGCTGGTGTTCCGCACTCCGGGACGGGGCGGTGGAAGACGGGACCAGGGAAACAAACTTTGCCGCCTACATCGCCGTCGGGGTCTGGCATCATTATCTGGTTACCGGTGATGCGGGATTCCTCCGGTGGATGTGGCCGACGGTGAAAGCGGGGCTGGATTACGCCGTGGACATGCAGGCGCCGACGGGAGAGATCTACTGGGCCAAAAACGAGCATGGCGATACGGATTCCATGGCCCTCTTGACGGGATCGAGCTCCATTTATATGAGTTTGAAATGTGGAATGAGCATCGCTCGGCAGCTCGGCATGGAGACGCCTTCCTGGATCCGGGCCCTAACCGGACTCGGCCGGGCAATCAGCGATCCTCCCAGTCATTTCAACATGATCAAGGCCCGTTTTTCCATGGACTGGTATTATCCGATTCTCTGCGGCGCCGTGACGGGACGGGATGCCCGGAAACGCCTTGAACGCTATTGGGATAAATACACCGCGCCCGGATGGGGGGTGCGCTGTGTCTGCGAGCGCCCATGGGTGACCATGGCCGAAACCTCGGAACTGGTGCTGACGCTGGCGGCCATTGGTGATTTCGAAAGTGCGGAAACGGTTTTCTCCTGGCTCGCAGATAAAAAATACGCGGACGGCGCATATTGGATGGGAGTGACCTTTCCCGACGGCGTAATCTGGCCGGACGAAAAAACGACCTGG
The DNA here is from genome assembly GCA_029561465.1 of Deltaproteobacteria bacterium. Classification (GTDB taxonomy): domain Bacteria; phylum Desulfobacterota; class Syntrophia; order Syntrophales; family UBA8958; genus UBA8958. The sequence continues at coordinate 27,724 of JAKQIZ010000159.1, forward strand.
ACGGCGGCGGCGGTGATTCTGGCCTATGATGCCCTGCGAAGCATCACCCCGGCCGCCTGCCTTTTCAGCCACCAGTCCTGGATTGATGGATTCTGGCGCGGTCCGGATTGGGAGGATGGATAAGGGCGGATATTTTACAAATGAGAAGAGATTCGCGTCCTTACCGACTGAAGCGCCTTCACCTGCTGTTCCA
>JAKQIZ010000161.1 GCA_029561465.1 Deltaproteobacteria bacterium
CGTGGTGGTGGAGGTCCGGGGCATGTAAAGGATGTTCTGCAAAGCGGTCGGTGTTTCCATATGCCTCACCTATGATATCGAACCATGCAAAATTACTTCATTGTATGCGTCCCGGGCGGCGGCGATGTTTGCCTCCGGGTCTGAAGGGGCCTCTTCACGGATGGCGCCGCAGGCCGCCTCCAGGGGCGGCATTGCCAGCATCCGGGCGAAGGCGCCGATCATGGCCGTATTGACGATGGGATGGGTGCGGCTTCCCAGGAGGTGGCGCAAGGCGATCCGGGTGGCGTCCACGCAGGCGAGTTTCATGCCCCGGTAGGGGTCCAGGTTCTCCGGAAGGGCCGGGCTGTTGAGGAGGACCCAGCCACCCGGTTTCATGCCCCGGGTGACGTCGATGTTCTGGAGCAGGGTCTGGTCCTGCACCACCACGTGATCGGGGGCCGTAACGTTCGTCCGGACGAGGATCTTCTTTTTGTCCAGGCGCAAGTAGGCCTCCACCGGGGCGCCGCGTCGCTCCACACCGAAAAAGGGGAAGCTCTGTACCTCCCAGCCGGCCTGGAAGAAGGCCTTGGAGAGCAGGATCGTGGCCACCACCGTGCCCTGTCCGCCCCGTCCATGAAACCGGATTTCCAGCATCTTTTCGCCTCCCATCCTTGACGACATCGTAAAAAGTCCATATGCGGCGTTGCGCTTCATCCTTCGTCACTGCGACGTACGCACAAGTACGTCTCATTCCTCAGGATTCGCGCGCCTTGCCTCTGGAGCTTTTTACTTCGTCGTCTCCATCATGACTTTTTACGAATTCCTCATCCTTAATCCTAAGGTTTGTTCCAGACGACGACAATGGCCCGCGCCGCCTGATTGTCCAGTCCCCGGAAGGCATGGCTCAGGTCCGACTCGAAATAGATGGCGTCACCCGGGGTCAGCACTTCGAGGCGTTCATGGGAGCGGAACTCCAGTCTTCCTTCCAAAAGATATACGAATTCCTCGCCTTCATGGGAGGAAAAGACCATGTCGCCCGTTTCCATGGACTGAAATTCCACGAAGAGAGGCTCCATGTGCTTGTCCGGTTTTCTCGTTTCCAGGGATTCATAGATGTAGTCCACCTCCCCTTCGTGGTGGTGGGGCCGCCTCCGGATCCTGATCCGCTGGTCTTTGCGGGTTACGGATACCTTGTCCGCCGCGGCTTCATCCTGAAAGAAAAAGGCCATGCCGACATTCATGGCGCGGGCGAGCTTCAGGAGGGTGGCCACGGGGGGGGTGACGTCCCCAGACTCGATTTCCGTCAGGACGGATTTGGGAACGCCCGACCTGGCGGCCAGATCCATGATCGTCAACTGACTCTTCTCCCGGAGTTCCCGGACTTTTCTGCCGATGTTGACGTCCGTGAAGGTCCGTTCCGCTACGTCGTCTTGTGTCATTTTCTTCACCTCTGAGCTGCCTGTTGTTTGATGATTCGCCGTTCAACCTTTTCCCCGCCGTCGCTCCGTCGCGGCGGCGACATTGGTTATTGAAAGATAACCTCTTGCGGCGTAGAATAACGGCGGTAATCGTTAAGTCATATCCGGTGAAGACCCCATTCCGGCTATTTCTGGACCCTAATTAGGGGGTCAGGCAGTCATCGCGGCCCCCGGGAGGAGAGAGATGATCACCATCAACGGTTATCTGCACCGCCGGGAACTGCGGGATCTCATCCGTCGTTCCATGTACGGCAACGTCCGGCCCGGCGACGGGGAACTCATCACCCGCCTGGTCCATTACAACCAGCTCTTCGTTTCCCGGTACCTCCACCATTTTGCCGGCTGTCTGTTCCGGGAACTGCACGGTGCGGACCTGCGGTGGAAGGGCATCAGTCTGAAGGGAGAAATCAAGGATGCTCTGGTCCGCCGTCCGCCGTATCGCAATCCCCGCATCGCCGAACTGATCAGGGATTATGAGGACCATCCCGGCCGGTTCTATCGGGAAACACCGTGCCGGACCATGCTGTTTTTCCGGCCGCGGGACGGTAACGAGGATTATCTGGGTTCCTGGCGGATCAAGCGAATCCGGCGCCTGGCGGAGAAGGCGGCCCGACGGATCATCGATTGGATTTTCGACGCGATTAAAGGCAAGGCGGATATCTTAGCCGATGAACGGGCCGCCCGCCTCTCCATTCCCCGGGAGTACCTCCTTTCCTCGCCGGAGGAGATGCAGGCCGAATTTATCGACGCGGAAGCTCGTTTTATCGAGGATCTCCGGCGGCAGCGGGAGATTTCGGGAACCGGAGAACTGTTCATCAACGACGTCGCCGGCATCAAGGTCGTGCTGGAGGAAGGGGAGCAGGGGCGGCTTCACGAGGCGCTCGACTCCATGGGAGCGTGCAGGATAATGGAGGAGGAGCGCCATGAGGGACGCTACAATGCCGTCAATCTCGTGGTCCGTATCGAGCCGTCCCTGGACGAAGTGCTCCGGGAGCCGGCGCCGGCGGGCATCCGGACCGTCATGGCCACCCGGGGCGTTCCGCCGCACCAGGTGGATGGCGATTTCGCCGATTTCGTTCTTTCCGGAGAAAAAGCCGTCTATCTGGAAATCATCGTCTCCAACTATCAGGAAATGCTGGAAAGCGAGATCGGACGTTGCATGCACGAGGACCGGATCATTGCCCAGCGCCTGCGCCAGCGGTACCGAGGGCACCTGGCGAAGAACGTGGAATATCTGATGCGTTACCTGTTTCTGTTTTCTCTTTCGATCCGGGAGGAACTACCGGATCTTCCCATTAAGCTGTGGGACCGCTACCTGCCCGATTATTTCGACGGGGTCATCGCCGAGCTTTTCCAGATCCCCACCGGTGACTTTTAAGCTCGGGCGGGGCGGTCATGCAGAGCCGGAGTAAACGGGGATGAGATTGATTTGCCCCTGCCCGCCAAGAAAGCCGGGAGGCAAGTGACGGGAAAGTCGGGGCGATCAGGACCGTTCTCTCTTCAGCCGTTCGTGAAAACCCGCCGCTTGGCCCCGGGGAAGGCAGATGCGGAAGTTTCCCGGGGGAAGGGCGCTTTGACGGATTTCCGGGTTCATCTCCCTGATGGTCTTGTAGTTGGTCGCGGCGGCGCTGGCGATGGTCGTGACGGGTGTCTCCTGGGACAGCAAAACATCTACCACATCATATTCCAGCGGTGGATAGCGCTTGGCCGCCGGGATGGCGTAACCGTAAGCTGCCGGTGCCGCCAGAATGGTTTTGGCGGCGAGGATGCGGAAGATGTAGGCCTCCGTTTCCAGCGGGAGATCAACGTCGTAAAAGCTGTTTACCCCCTGCGCCTTCAGGCTTCCGGACATGCGGTTCTCACCGCAGTTGTAGGCGGCGATGGCCAGGGGCCAGTTCCTGAACTCCTGATGCAAAGCGGTCAAATAATCGAGGGCCGCCTCCGTGGCCCGCTCGAAGTTGTAGCGTTCGTCGATCCAACGATCGATGCGCAGGCCGTACCTCTTCCCCGTGCCGTTGATGAACTGCCAGGGACCCACGGCCTGGGCGCTGGAAGTGGCGTATGTCTTCAGGGCGCTTTCCACGACGGCGATGTATTTGAGGTCATCGGGCAGGTTTCTCTCCCGGAGGCGTCTTTCCACGTAAGGAAAATAGCGGTGGGCACGTTTTATCCAGAGGATCGTCTGGGGCTGGCTATAGACCGAGACGACAAAGGCCTGATCCATCATTTCCCAGACATCCCGGCGATCCAGTGGTACGGGGTCGCCGCAGAGGGTCAGCCGGTCCGGCCAGTGATGGACCGGAATGGTCTGCCCGTTCACGCCGGCGGGACAGGAGAGGAGAAAAAACAACAGGAGAAGGAGGACCCATCCGGGCATTCCGGCCGGCTTTCCCGGAATGGTACACCGCACCCTGAACTTCATCTCCGACCCCGACGCAACAAGCGGCACGGCCGGGCTCGATGACCACATCTTCCCGACCCCCGCCGCGGCGCTTCCCTGTCGGATCTTCGCTTATCGATCATTTCAATCCGGGTTCTCGCGGCATTATCTGCCGGTAAGATTGGCGACGATTTTGGTGTGAATCATCCGGGACGCCGTTTCATCGCCCACCATACCGACTCTGACCCCCACCTCGGTAAGGGCTTTTTCCTTGAAGGTAACGGTGATGCGGACCTTCTCACCGTTGATCACCGCATCGATATGGCCGGTGCCGATTCCTTTCGCCGGGGCGACGTCGGTGCCGTGCATGTCCGCGACGGTCTTTTCCACCGCCGACCAGACCCGGTCGAATCCGGCGTTGTAATCCGTTTTGAGCACACCGTTGATATACATGTAGGTGCCGGTACCGGCGCCGACCACGGCACCCCCGACCACGGCGGCGGCGCAGCCGGACAGTAGGAACATGCCGATGAGAAGCAGTGATGCGGAACGGCGAAACTTCTTGTACATTTCTTTTTCCCTCCCAGGCATGGATATTATCGTTGCCACTCTTCTACCCTATTAGGCTTGTTGTGTAAAGGTCATTGTGACCTCAAAGACGGCGGTCGGGAAACCCCGCCCGGTGCGGCGATCCCTACTCGTTGCTGATCCGGTCGAATTCCTTCAATATTTCCTCTTGCCGCCGGTTGAGGTTAGTGGGGATGGTCACGACGGTTTCGATGATCTGATCGCCCCGGCCGAAACCGCGGAGATGGGCGATGCCTTTGCCTTTCAGGCGGAAGATCTTGCCGCCCTGGGTGCCCCGAGGGATCTTCAGCTTTTCCGTCCCCGTGAGCGTCGGCACCTCGATGCTGTCCCCTAGGGCCGCCTGAACGAAGGATATGGGCACCCGGCAGATGATGTCGTCATCGGAGCGCTGGAAGAATTCATGTTCCTGCACATGGATGAAGATATACAGATCGCCGTTGGGGCCCCCGTATTCCCCCTGTTCCCCTTCCCCCCGGAGCCGGAGGCGGGAACCGGTCTCGACCCCGGCAGGTATCTTTATCTGCACGGTTTTCTTGATCTTTTCCCTACCGCCGCCGCGGCAGTTCCGGCAGGGCTGGGTGATGATCTGGCCCTGGCCACGACAGTTGGGACAGATGGAGCTGATGCTGAAGAATCCGCTGGATTGGGTCACCTGGCCCCGGCCGCGGCACCGGGGGCATACCTCCGGAGAAGTTCCGGGGGCCGAGCCGGAGCCGCCGCATTCATGGCACCGGGCCAGCTTCTCGATTTCGATGTCCTTGTTCAGACCGAAGGCGGCCTCCATGAAGGATATCTGCAGGTCGTACCTCAGGTCGGCGCCGGCCCGGGCGGAGGTGCGGCTCCGGCCCCGGCCGTTGCTGAAGCCGAAGATATCGCCGAAGATGTCGCCGAAACTGCTGAAGATATCCTCGAATCCGGAGAAACCCTGGAATCCTGAACTGCTCAAGCCTTCATGGCCATACTGGTTGTATATCTCCCGCTTTTGCGGATCACTCAGGACCTCGTAAGCCTCGGCGGCTTCCTTGAATCTTTCCTCCGCCTCCCGGTCGCCGGGATTCCGGTCCGGGTGGTACTGCATGGCTAACCGCCGGTAACTTTTCTTAATATCCTCTTCCGTGGCGTTGCGGCTTACGCTAAGGATCTCGTAATAGCATCTTTTGGTCATGGGCTGGTCTGATCCCCTTGCTGCTCCTTATGGTGACTCACTCCGAAGGCGCCTGTCCCAGGCAAACGGCGCTAATTTAATAAGCGCCGTCGGTGGTGTCAAGGCCGGCGCAATTATTTCAGGATGTTAACCTTTTCAGTGCCTCTTCATATTTTTCAGCGGTTTTACTAATAATATCTCCTGGGAGCTCCGGGGCCGGCGGGCGCTGATCCCAGGGGATGGACAGCAGATAATCCCGCAGGAACTGTTTGTCGAAGCTGCTCTGTCCTCTTCCCTCCGCATAGCCGTCCCGGGGCCAGAAACGGGAGGAATCGGGGGTGAGCAATTCGTCGATGATGATCAATTCCCCGTCGTATATGCCGAATTCCATCTTGGTGTCGGCGATGATGATCCCCCGGTCGACGGCCAGAGCGGCGGCCCGGTTGTAGATGGCGATGCTGGCGGCGATGACCCGGGTGGTCAATTCCCCGCCGATCAGCCGCTCCGTCTCTTCTTTCGTGATGGCCAGGTCGTGTTCCCCTTCCGGGGCCTTCGTCGAGGGGGTGAAGATGGGTTCCGGAAGCCGGGACGATTCTTTCAGTCCCGCCGGCAGGCGGATTCCTGATACGGTCCCGTTACGCCGGTAGTCCTTCCATCCCGAGCCGCTCAGGTAGCCCCGAACGATGCATTCCACCGGCAGGGGCCGGGCTTTCTTGACCAGCATGCTCCGCCCGGCCAGGACCTCCCGGTAGGGACGGCAGGCCTCGGGATAATCCGCGGGATCCGTGGAGATTACGTGGTTGCCGATGATGTCCGCCATGGTCCCGAACCAGAAGGTGGACATTAGCGTCAAAACCCGTCCTTTGCCCGGGATGGGGTTGGGCATGACGACATCGAAGGCGGAGATCCTGTCCGTGGCCACAATGAGCAGCCGATCATCCAGATCGTAGATGTCCCGGACCTTGCCCCGGCCCGCCAGGGGCAAACCGGGCAATGAAGAGGTGACAAGCGGAGTGGTCATGATGTTTCCCCCCAATATTTGATGAACGGCATGCAACTCCCGCGAACCGAAGGAGAAGCTTGATGTTCATGATGGCGACGTTTACGAGTTCACTGCCGGTACCGGCGGTGACGCGGTTTCCCCCGGGGTGGCCCAAGGCCCGCCGGTCAGAACTTCAGATAGGGATTGTACCGCTTTTCGTAGCCGATGGTCGAGGTGGGCGCCGGTCCGTAATTGTGTCCCGGCAGCACCTTGGTGTCGTCGGGAAGGATGGCCAGTTTTTCCCTTAGGGAACGGGCCATGGTGTTCCACGAGCCCCCGGGCAGGTCGGTCCGGCCGACGGCACCCACAAAGAGCGTGTCTCCGGTGAAGACCAGGCCCTCGCCGTAGAGGCACATGCTGCCGGGCGAGTGCCCCGGAGTGGCGATGACCTGGAAGGCAACCCGACCCGCGGCGATCGTATCGCCTTCCCGGACGGTAATATCGGCGGGCGGGGACGCTTTGGCCCCGAACATGCGCAGATACAGGGCGGGCGTGGAAACGAGCATGTCCGCGTCCGCCTCATGGATGACGATTTGGGCACCGGTGCTCTCCTTCATGTCCCGGTTGCCGGATATGTGGTCCACATGCCCGTGGGTGTTGACGATGTATTTTATCGTCAGGCCGTTATCCGCCGCCAGGGTGGCGATCCGGGCCGTATCCGCGGCGGGATCGATCACCAGGGCCTCGCCGGTTTCCTCGTCGCCCACCAGATAGGCGAAGACGGCCATCTGACTGACTTGCATCTGTTTTAGAAACATCACTACCTCCCCGTCCTGAATCAGGGGCCTCCCCTATCATGATCCGGGAGTAAATGTCAACTCGTTAAGTATCCGCTAACAGTTCAGAAATGCTTGATAATGACCTTGCGGGGAAGAAAAGACACCCGTTTTCTCCTTGCTGCTTCTCCTCACCTGGGCGGTCTCTCCCCGAACAGGGAGCGGCCGATCCGGACGATCGTGGCCCCCTCCGCGACGGCCGCCTCGAAATCCCCCGACATGCCCATGGAAAGCTCTTCCATATGCACGCCCGGGATGTCCGCCGCGGCGATCCGATCCCGGAGGATCCGCAGCGCGGCGAAATACGGCCGCGCCGCTTCGGGGTCGTCGAACCACGGGGCCATGGTCATCAGCCCCCGGATGGAGAGGTGTTCCAGCGGAGCGATCTCCCGCGCCAAATTCAGCGCCTCTTCCCGGGCGACGCCCCGCTTGGTGGCCTCGCCGCTTACGTTGACCTCGATGAGGATCGGGACGATCCGACCCTCGCCGACGGCCCGACGGTTGAGTTCCCGGGCGACCTCCGGACGGTCTACCGAGTGGATCATGTCGAAGAGCTTCACGGCGTATTTTGCCTTGTTGGTCTGGAGATGACCGATGAGATGCCATTGGCAGGGACGGCCCATCAACTCGATCTTGCGTTTTGCCTCCTGGACGTAGTTTTCCCCGATGATGTCCACCCCGGCGGCGATGGCCGCGGCAATCCGCTCGTCGTCCACGGTCTTGGTGACGGCCATGAGGCGCACGTCTTCAGGCCGCCGGCCCGCTCCGGCGGCGGCCCGGGCGATCCGCTCCCTGATCCGCTCGATATTTTCCATGATGGCGGCATCATTCATCTTTTTCGTCTCATTATCTTCACCTTCCCTCTGGAACAACGCTTGCAGCGGCTGGGGATCGCCGGGTTTTCATCCCTCCGGGGGCGGGGTGAAGGAAAGGGCGCCCACGGTCTTCAGGGCATCCACCACCTCGCAGAGCGGCAAGCCCATGACGTTCGTATAGGAACCACTGATTTCCTTGATAAAAAATGCCCCGAGGCCCTGGACGGCATAGGCCCCGGCCTTGTCGTAAGGTTCCGGGGAGCGGATATACCACATTTTTTCATCCGGGGAAATATTCCGGAAGGTTACGGAGGACCGGACCTCCTGCCTGACGGTGATCCGAGCGGCAAGACGGAGGAGGGCGAAACCCGTGTACACCTCGTGGGTCCGGCCGCTGAGCTTCTCCAGCATCCGCGCCGCCGCTGGAGGATCCGCCGGTTTTCCCAGTACCTCGCCGTCGATGACCACGATGGTGTCCGCCCCCAGGACCCAGGCCTGGGGGTGCATCAGGGCCACGACGTGGGCCTTGTTTTCCGCCAGCCTGAGGACATGCTCCCCGGGCCTTTCGTTTACGAAGAAGGTTTCGTCCACCCGGCTGGGGAGGACCTGAAAATCCAGGCCCAGCAGACGCAGCAGTTCCTCCCTCCGGGGCGAGGCGGAGGCGAGAATCAGGGGGTGGCTGAGAGTAAGTCCCATTACACTCGAGGCAACCTTTGACGACATCGTAAAAGGTTAAAAAATGTCCCATTTGGGACGGCATCGTAAAAAGATCCGCAGGCGAGGCGCGCGCATCCTGAGGAATGAGGCGTACTTGTACGTACGTCGCAGTGACGAGGGATGAAGCGCAACGAAGCATCCGGACTTTTTACGATGCCGT
>JAKQIZ010000190.1 GCA_029561465.1 Deltaproteobacteria bacterium
CTTTTTGAAGATGATCTTGTTGTCCACGAAATCGTGGAGGTAGGCGTCATATTCTCCGTCATAACTCTCCGGCGGGTTTTCCTTTTCCATGGCTGAAAAGATCCTGCCGAAGGTCTTCTTATGCTGCCGTTCCGCCTCCGCTAGATTCAAGAAGATCTTCTTCGCCTCTTCGTCTTTGGCCAATTGGGTGGCGTAACGGTAAAAGTTCTCCCCGTTCTCTTCGATCCGCACGGCGATTTCCAAAATGTCACTGCCCCTGAAAGCGCTCATCTGTTACCTCCCCGAATTCATTATTTCTATTTTACCTCTAAAGTTATAAAGATCTTGTGAAATTCACCCCGAACTTCATATTAACGCTATATAAATGAAAACACGGCCGTTAACAACCCATTTTTTCTCTTGAAATACATGCCCATGGCCGTGGTGACCATTGTGTGACCTTCCCCACGGACCTAATAACTGGTCGTTATGCCTGCCTTTATCTTGCTGGCATGCAACATCTTCCCATAGCTCAATCCCCGTTCGCCCCTACCGGGAGACTTATGCATTGCCCACCGGGAAGTCAACTGCCAAAGGTCTTGCAGGGGAAAAAAGAATGCTCGCTTATTTACCATGTCCCGATCGGTACTTTACAAATATCGACAAGTATAATACCAAAATCGGCGGCAGTAGGTAAAACCGTGGTACAAGTATTTATGAGTTCGAAAAAGTTACATTTGACCTTTTTCTCATGACCGCGGCAGTGGAAACAATTGTTTTATGAACGATATTAAGATTAAAGAGCAGAGAGAAGCTTAACGTTCATAGCCTTCCCGCATGTTCGTCATGCATGCCGTGGTTTGATTTTTCAGCGCTGCCGGGGGAATGTTTGGATCCTTATAAATGCCTTATTCCATTCCTGATCGTCTTGCTGGCGGCCTCTTTGACCTGGGCTGCCGCCCCCGTGGAAGTGCTTGTTCAGGGTCTGGAAGGCAAGGAACTGAAAAATGTCCAGACGGCCCTTGTCGTGCCGCCGGGTCTCGTCAAGAAGGATCGAATCGACGAGGCCTGGCTGGATCATTTTCTGGACCAGATTCCCCGCAAGGTGCAGGAAGCTCTGGAGCCATTCGGCTATTATCACGGGACGGCGACAGTATCCCAGGAAGCGGCGCCGGAAGGCCACATGAAGGTGCAGGTCACGGTGACCAGAGGGGACCCGGTCCTGGTGCGGGGTATCGCCGTCCGTATTGAAGGAACGGGAAGGGATGAGGAGGACTTTCGTCCCCTGGTGGCAAACTTTCCCCTCGCTCCGGGGATGGTATTGCGTCATGAGGTTTATGAAGAGGCAAAGCGGGGGATTCACGATGTCGCCATCCGCCGGGGCTACCTCGACGGCCACTTTCTCGTTCAGGAGGTGCGGGTTAACCTCGGGGAACGGACCGCCGATATCGAGATCGTCTATGACACCGGTTCCCGCTATTTTTTCGGTGCGATAAGTTTCTCCGGCGCTCCGCTGTATCCCCGGCCGTTTCTCAACCGGTATCTGGCCTTCCAGGAAGGAGAGGTGTTCTCTTACGAAAAAATCGGGGAGACGCAGCGGAATCTTACCCTGGCCGATCGTTTCGCCGATGTGCGTATCGAGACGGATAAGGAAAAGGCCCGGGACCACCGGGTTCCCGTGGAGATCAAGCTACGGCCCGGACCAGAGAAACACCTGAAACTCGGTGCCGGCTACGGCACCGACACGGGTCCCCGGGCATCCATCAATTACCGGGATAAAAATATTATCGATGCCGGCCATTACTGGGAAGGGGGAATCAATGTAAGCCGCGTTTTCCAGGGCTTGGCCCTGGGCTATACGGTTCCGGGACGGGATGTCCGGACCTTTTCCTCCCTGGGGGTCAATCTCAAGCGGGACAATCCCGACACATACGACACCAAGGAGTTCTCGATGGAGCTCCAGCATGTCCGGCCCTATTTCTTGGACAAAACGGGGTCCGTCTTTCTCCAGCTGTTGCGGGAGGATTCCACGGCCGGCGACGCCCAGACCAACACCTTTTCCCTCATGCCCGGCGTCCGCATTTTCGATCGCTGGTTTGACCACCCGACCCGGCCCGAAAAGGGCTACTCCTATCTGGCGGAGATACGGGGCGCCCACCGGAGCCTTGGTTCCTATACCGGATTTCTCCAGGGAACCATTACGGCCAACGGCATCTATGCCCTGGGGGGAGGCTTTTCTTTCCTGAGCAGGATCAAGCTTGGCGTTACGCTTCAGGACGAAGATTTCCGGGAGCTTCCCATCGCCATTCGCCATTTTGCCGGTGGCGACAACAGCGTCCGGGGTTATGCCTATCAATCCCTGGGAGTCAAGGACAGCCGTGGGGAGGTGGTCGGGGGCCGGCACATCGTAACGGGAAGCGTGGAGATGGAAAAAACACTCTTCAAAGACTGGGGCGCCGCGGCTTTCTATGACTGGGGCAATGCCTTCAACAGCTTCCGGGATGCGTATCTCGCCCAGGCGGCGGGACTCGGCATCCGTTACTATACCCCCGTCGGTCCGATAAAAGTCGATCTGGCCCGACAGATCGGAACACCGGAACCGGTATTCCGCCTCCATCTAAGCTTCGGGTTTACGTTATGATGAACAGCCGCTTTCCGTCCCCGCCTTCGAACGATGACCGCAGCGAAGAAAACCGCATGCTTTCTCTTCATGCCGGGAAGAGGTTTTTAGCTGTTTTCCTGGTGGCGGCGGTCATCCTCACAATTTTGGGGGCGACGGCATGGCTCTTCGGTAGCGAAAACGGGTCCCGCTGGCTGGTCGGCCGTTTCCTGGGGATGATCCCGGCTAGGGTGGAGACGGGGCAAATCTCGGGAGCCCTGGGCACGGAACTGTCCGTGGCGGATTTACAGGTCGGGGGAGAGGGATGGCGCCTGATGGTGCGGCGGACGGTGGTCCAGTGGCGACCCTGGGAATTGTGGGCGGGGAAGGTATTTCTGGGAAAGCTGATGCTCGACGGAGTGGACTTTCAGGACGACCGGCCGGCCACACCCCTCGATCTAACCTGGCCCCGCCTGCCCGACTTCCTTTCCTGGTTCCGCGGGGGCATCGACGTCCTGGATGTCCGGAATATCCTCTGGAGAAGTGCCGACCGGGAAATAACTATACCCCATATGGCCGCGGCGTTGGATTACACGTACGGACTGGCGAGTCTTTCCCATCTCGCTGCGTCCGTCCCGGGCGGAAAACTGTCCGGACGCCTACAACTCCATCTTACCAGTCCTTTTCTGGAGACGCAGTTAAAGTTTGCTCCCGATGACGGGCGATGGCTGGAGACGACCTTGCGGGCGTCCCTGCGGGCATCTGCCGATTCTCTCCACCTTCAGGGTCCTGTTTCCGTCGTGATTGTCGATGGGAAACGGGAACGCTTCATCTTGAAAGGTCAGGCCGCCACCTCCGCCCATATCCTGGCCCTAACCGGACTGTCCGGAGAGGAACAGAACCGGGCCGGTGCTTTGAAAGGGGAGGCGCGCCTCGATTTTTCCCGACCCGCAGTGCAGTTGTCCTCAACGTTGAAGATCGATCGTCTCGACCTGTCTCCGGAAGTCGGGCGGGAACTGGTTCTTGGCGGCGACCTGGAGCTTGCCGGCAATTTGTCCTCCTATGAGGGCCGTTTCCATCTGCGGCCCCGCCTCGTCGCCGGGCCGCCGCTGGCGGTCCGGGGCAGTTTTTCCGGCGCTGGGGAACGGATTGCCATCGATGGGTTGCAGATAAATGTCGGCCAAGGGATCGCCCGCGGGCGGGCAACGGTTGCCTGGGAAAGGGGATGGACGGTTTCCTGGGCATTGCGGGCACGGAATATGGATCCTTCTCTGGCGGTGTCGCAGGCCCGGGGGGTGATCAATGCCGATCTCGACGGAATATGGCGCCGTGGGGCCGGGGGAGAGACAAGCGGCAAGCTGGCGGGGCGTTTTCTCGACAGCCGCCTGTCCGGGCGGCAAATGACCGGCGGGGTTGGGATGCGCTGGGAAGGGGACGCGCTCTTTCTGGAAAAACTGGAGGTACGGGGAGAAGGCTTTCAAGCTCAAGCTCGGGGAGATCTCCGGGACCGGATCGGCTTTGAGGTTCGGATTGCCAGGATTTCCCGCCTTATTCCCCAGGCCGACGGCCGGCTGTATGGCCGCGGCTGGGTTCGGTATCGAAACCGTCTCCTTTCCGGCGCGCTGACTGCCGCAGGTAAGAAGATATCCTGGGATCAGGACCGGATAGATGACATGGCGTTGTCTTTGTCCCTGGGTGAAGGCGAGGCGGGAGAACTGCGGGCCTGGATCTCGGCCAAGGACCTGTATGTAGCCGGACAATGCCTCCAGGGTGAGTTTACGGTGACGGGAACGAGAAAGAGTCAGGAGTTGAACCTGCGGCTCACGGGTCCGGAGGGAGGATTGGCGGTACGGGCGGACGGAGGATATGAGCGGGGAGTATGGACGGGGGCTGTGGGCACCGCGGCGGCGGACAGCAAATCATACGGTGTCCTTCAGCTTTCCCGGCCGGCGTCCCTGTCCGTATCCCCGCACCTGCTGAGGATAGAGAACTTTATCATGGCCGGACCGCAGGGGGAACGATTGGAAATTTCCGCTCTCCTGGGCGACAAAAAACAGCCCGGATATGCCACGGCCTCCTGGCAGAATTTTCCTCTGGGCCGTTTGCCCTTGCCCACGGCCGATATGCATTTGAACGGCAAGACGACCGGTCAGGTGCGGATAGAGCAGCGCGGGATCCGGGAGGGATTCCAGGCGGTGGGAACGGCACGGCTCCAGGGGCGGATCGTGCGGGGGGAACACCGTCTGGAGGTCCAGGATGGACAATTACGCTTCCAATGGCAGGCCAAGGGACTGGAGGTGAGCAGCAGTTTCGATTTGGGCCTCATGGGCAGATTGAACGTCCGATTGTCGTCATCATCCGCGCCTTTCTTTTCTTTCCCCGATTCCGGCAGCTATGAGGCGAGTCTGGCCGATCTTGACCTCCAGCTTTTGAACCCCTTTCTCCCTTCCTCCCTTCGCACTGAGGGGATCCTCTCGGGCCGTCTCGAAGGAAGGCTGCTGCCACAACGACGATTTGCCATGACCGGACAAGCGGAGGCCGTGAAAGGCATATGGACGGTTGCCGGACGCCGGGGGATGGTACGGTTCGTTCAGGAACGCCTGGCCCTCGGTTGGACCTGGCGGGACGACATCCTGCGGGGGACCATGGAGGGGGCATTTACCGATCATGGCCATTTGCGGGCCGTTTTTTCCCTGCCGGTCCGGTCGCAATACCCAGTGGGAATAAACCCTCAAGGCCCCATAAGCGCCTCGGTAAAGGGAGAAATCAGGGAAAAGGGAATCCTGGGCGCTGTGTTTCCGGGGACGGTCCGGGAGACTCACGGTCGGCTGGCCGTCGATCTGGCCGTTGCCGGTGTCTGGCAGAATCCCCGTTACGAAGGCCATCTACGCCTCTTAAAGGCGGGGGCCTACGTAACGGCAACGGGGATCCGTCTCCGAGATATGGAGGCGGAGGCCAGGTTTTTCCCGGAGAGGATAGAAATAGAGGGATTTTCCGCCCGTTCCGGACCGGGAAACCTAAAGGGCCGGGCGACGATCCGCTATGGTGGCGGTAACATCAAGGATATCAAAGGCCACCTGGAGGGGGAGCGATTCCAGGCCTCCTATCTTCCGGAACTGCAGTTGCTGGTCAGTCCCCGTATCACCTTCGAGGGGACCAGGGAGTACCTCTCTGTCCGGGGGGCGATCCACGTCCCGGAAGGCCGCTACCTCGAGCCCCGGGAACCGGATCTGATCCGCGCCAGCAAAGATGTGAAGATAATCGACAAGCCGGTAAAAAAGGCTCCGGCCGTACCTTTTGTTGTTGACATGGACCTGGCCATTTCTTTGGGGGAGCAGGTCTATATGAGGACTAGAGATATCGAGGGGAATTTCTCCGGGGAAATGACCGCTTCGGGCAAGAAATTGGAAGATCTGCCGGCCCGGGGTGAAATGCATATCACCCACGGGTATCTGCATGCGGCCAATACGAAACTGCCCATAGAAAGAGGACATATCTACTTCAAGGACAAGCCCTTCTCCCTGGCCACCCTGGACATCCTGGCGGTCAAGGAGGTCGGTGACGTTCGGGCCGGTTTTCTGGTGACGGGGACGCTGCGGGCGCCGGTAGCGACCCTTTATTCCGTCCCCTCCCTGCCCGATCAGGATGTTCTGGCCTATATCGTCTTTGGGACGAGCTATACGGGAGATAAGATTCAGGCCACCACACTGCTGAAATCAGCGGGGATGTTTCTTGCCCAGGGAAAGTCGGGAGGGCTGGAGGACAGCCTGCGCAAAAGCGCCGGTCTGGAGGTGGGCAGGATAACCTCCCCGTCCCGGAGCAAGCAGGGGAGAACCGACATGACCACCTCCCTATCCACCATGGGGCAGTACCTGTCGCCACAGCTCTATGTGGGGCTGGCCCGGGCCATGTTCAGCGATGACATTCTCTACGTGATGAAATATTCCTTTTCGAGACTCTGGGAGGTGGAAACGAAGGCCGGCCGCCAGAGCAGCATCGATCTCTTCTACAAGCTGGAGTTCGATTGAAAGGCCGGATCTCCTCTGTTCCGGTGAAACACCCATAAAGGTGTCCCGTCACCAAGGGGGATGAAAGCGTAGCTTAATATTCATAAAATACAATACCCATCCCCACCTTAATACTTCCTTTGAAGGGGAAAAATATTTGTGAGTGACGTCGGGAAGATAGGAACGCATTTTCAGGTGAAAAACCCGTTGTTGGTCATGATTTCGGTTAAAAAACCTCTTCCCGCGGCCTCGCCCCGCTGCACGGTGGAATCATCTGTCCTGGTCGCCGCCCCCCGCTTTCTTCCTGATCTTGACCGTTACGACCGTGGACGGAACTTTGTCGTCGGGAAACTTGACGTTGGGGGGATAACGCAACGTGACATCGAAGCTGGTCTGTTCGGACAGGCGGGCGAGATCGACGGGTTCGGTCTGGATCTTGATCTTTCCTGGGACGGCGACGCCGGGAATGAAGACCCGCACGGCGGCGGGATCCACGGATATTTTCTGAACGGCTATCCCCCGGGGCGGTTTCCCCGTGGTGGTCACCTCCAGGGGAATGGAGACGGGTAGATACCGGGTTGCCGTTACCGTGATTTCCGGAGGGATGATGGCGGCGACGTTGATGTTCGAAGGAGTTCTTACCATATCGCCCGTGAGGACGATGCTCTGTCGGCCCTCCCGGATCCCCGCTTTTTTGAGAGAAATTTTCAAACTGCCCGAATCCAGGAGCTGAAAGGCCTGGGTGGTGCCGGATAAGATCACCTTCACCTCCCGGGTCTGCGGTTCTTCCAGCACGAAATGGCGGGAAAAGTCGAGATGTTCTATGGGCACGAGATATTCTCTTCGGACCGTTTCTTTCTGGTAGCCAAAGGTTACCCAGAGGATGCATGCCAGGGCCACGGCGATGATCTTCTCCCGGGTGTTCTTCCGCAGTTCCAAGGAGATGCGGGAGGCAGTTCGTTTCTCTGGCGCCAGTTCCCGGTAGAATTTCTCCAGTTCATTGCGCAATTCCAATCCACTACTTAAAACCCGTATCTTTTCGTTCCGGGCCAGAGAGATACTCCCCCGTTCTTCCGAAACCACTATGCACAGAGCATCGGCGCGTTCGGCAAGACCCAGGGCGGCGGTGTGGCGCAGGCCGGTGGCACCGTTGCGTCCCATATTCGTCGACAGGGGGAGATGGCATCCGAAGTGGGTGATGCGGTTGCCGGTGATGATGACAGCGCCGTCATGACCGGGGGAATGGGGATCGAATAAGCTCTCCAGCAGCTCCTGGCTGATCAGACCGTCCAGGGCGGTACCGCTGCCGAGGTGTCTCTCCAGGGGGTCTTTTCCCTTCAGGACGATGATTGCGCCAATGTGGTTTCGGGCCAGATTGGTGGCGGTTGCCGCCAGTATTTCCGTATCTCCGCGCTTGGTGCTGGCGGTGGATTGTCCACCGAATCTGCCGATAATGGCCAGGCGTTCGAACAGCCTCCGCAAATCCTCCTGGAAGATGACTACGAGGACAAAAATGAGGATGGCGAAAAATCCCTGGAGGACGACGGTGGTCAAATAAAGCTGAAAGAACCGTGCGGTAACGTAAACGGCGCCGACGACGCTGAGACCGATGAGGACAAACCGGGAGGCCCGGTTTTTGAACCACACCAGGAGGAAGTAGATCATCAGAGAAATGATGATTACGTCAAGGACATCCTGAATGCGAAGGTTGTTGACAAAGGTGAGAAGGGGCTGCATTAAGATCAATGATCCATTTCCTGTGTTTCGGCAATGAATGGAATTCCTCCGGTGGCATCGCCGAACGTCTGAACAGTATTAGGTTGTTCCTTTTATGTCAAGACCCTATTTGATCAGTCCATTCCGGAAGGGGTTTTAACATCGTCCTTTGATTTTTCCGGAAGATAGTGTATCTTAAAGGTAGAAGTCGTCCCAAATTCCAACTGTGAGGAGATCGCTCATGAGCGACATCGATTTGGAGACCATGATTAATGAAGCGGTGGCAATGATCGCCGCCGCAGGGAAGATTGTCGTGTTTACCGGCGCCGGAGTCAGCACGGAATCCGGTATCCCCGATTTCCGGAGCCCCGGCGGTCTGTGGTCAAGGTTCGATCCCGATGATTTTACCATCGAGCGATTCCTCTCCAGTCCGGAAACGAGAAAAAAACAGTGGAAGTTCCTCTTCGAGGGAGGAATTTTTGCCCAGGCCCGCCCCAATGACGCCCATCGGGCCATCGCCTGGTTCGAGGAGCAGGGTAAACTCGTCTGCGTGATCACGCAGAACATCGACGATCTCCACCAGCAGGCCGGTAACTCTCCGGAACGGGTTTATGAATTGCACGGCAACATGAGGTGGATGAAGTGCCTGGCGTGTCTTGAACGTTATCCCTTGCCGGTCATGCTGGCGAGGTACCGGGAAAGCGGCGAGATCCCCGGCTGCGAGCGTTGCGGGGGGCTGCTGAAGCCCGATGTCATCTTTTTCGGCGAGGCACTGCCACCGCAAACGCTTAAGGAGGCCAGTGACGCCGCCAGCAACTGCGATCTCCTGATAGTCATAGGTTCTTCCCTGGTGGTCTATCCGGCGGCCTATATTCCCATGTACGCCAAAGGTGGTGGGGCCAAATTGATGATCATCAACAGGACGGAAACCTCTTATGATGCCAGCGCTGATCTGGTCATTCGCGGCGGTGCCGGCGAGGTGATGACGGGAATCGTGGCAAACTTGAAGCGTACGGGCGGTCTATGTGCCTGATCATTTTCGCCTGGCGGCAGCGTGCCGATTATCCCCTCGTAGTGGCCGCCAATCGGGATGAATTTTATGATCGCCCGACTTTGGCTGCCGATTTTTGGGATGACCATCCGGAGATCCTTGGCGGTCGGGATTTGAAGGAAAAAGGGACCTGGCTGGGGATAACACGCAAGGGACATTTTGCCGCCCTCACGAATTATCGCGATCCACGGCACGTCAATGTGGATGCCCCTTCCCGTGGCTGGCTGGTCCGCGATTTCCTTACCGGCGGGAAGGGGGCAGCGGAATATCTGGGGGATCTGCAAAAAGAGGGGGGACGTTACAACGGGTTTAGTCTGGTCTTGGGCGATGAGGACGATTTGTATTATTATTCCAACCGGGGGAGCGCACCATTCCTCCTGCCTCCGGGCATATATGGACTCAGCAATAATCTCCTCGATTCCTCGTGGCCGAAGGTGATTAAGGCCAAAGAGGAGTTTCATCGGGTAATGACAAGGGCGGGGCGTCTGCATACCGAAGATCTATTTGCCCTTCTTGCTGACCGGTCGCAGCCGGGTGACGAGGAACTGCCCGATACCGGGGTTGGTCTGGAATGGGAACGGATCCTCGCAACGATCTTTATTGCCAGTCCGATTTACGGGACGAGGTCTTCCACCGTGGTATTCAAGGACCGCCAGAATCGGATTCATTTTGAGGAGCGGCAATACGCGGGCGGGGACGGACTTTGGATGTCGACCGGTTTCGTCCTGGAAAACTGAAGGAGGAAAATATGACGCGCCGGGAATATCCTCAGCGACCCATTGTGGGAATCGGGGCCATTGTCTTGAAGGACGGCAAGGTGCTGCTGATCCAGCGGGCGGCTCCCCCCAGCCAAGGATTGTGGGCCATACCCGGCGGTTCCCTGGAGGCAGGTGAAACCATCCAGGAAGGGGCCGAACGGGAAATCCTGGAGGAAACCGGCATCCGCATCAAGGCGGGAAATCCGGTCTATGCATTCGACTTCATTCAGTATGATGACCGAAAGCGTCTCCAGTACCATTTTGTCATCGTCGATGTGGAGGCGGAATATCTGGGAGGGGAGGTACAGGCGGCCGACGACGCCCTGGCGGCCCGCTGGGTTTCCCCGGCGGAATTGCCGGACCTGCCCGTATCGGCAAATACCACGAAGATTCTTCGCAGCCGGGGCTTTTTGACTTAATGGGTTGACATGTTTATCCAACACCCACAAACGATTCAAGCACCAAAGGTGATTCATGTTTATAAATCTCCCAAGAGAAATAGGTTTTCCCATGTAAGCACGAATTAATGCCGGATGATGTAGAACATTTTTATCCGTATGGAGGGAAGGGGGTCGCAATGAAGCGCCGGATCTTTTTTTAGCGGCGGCGATGGTCGTTTGTGCGGTTCCACTTTCAGGGATTCAACAAACCCATCGTGCTATGTTTGGAGGAAACAGAGGTGTACAAAAGAAGTATGACGGTTTACCGGGAAGGAATTGACCGCCGTAATAACCGGTTGACGCCCCCAGAACAATTCCGGGTCATGGAAAGGGACGAAGATGGGGTGTTTACCGGGGTGAATATTCGGGATATTTCCGAAGCGAAAATGAGGGCGGCAAGGTCCCGTCCCTACAACGTATTTAGGTGATGCCATGAAAGTTATTTATTCCAAGGAGTTCGACATTTCTTACTGTTCCGATCCGGCTGCCGCCTTTGGTCGCATCGAGGCGGTTTATTCCGTAATCAAGGACAGGGTGAAGATCATTAATGCCGTTCCGGCTGCTGAAGAAGATATCGCCGCCGTTCACACCCAGAATCATCTGGAGATGGTGCGACGCGAGGGCATTTATGACATTGCGGCCCTGGCGGCGGGCGGGGCCGTGCAGGCGGCACAAATCGGGATGAAGGAACCGTGCTTCGCCCTGATCAGACCGCCGGGTCACCACGCCTCGGCAGGCAGTTCCTGGGGTTTTTGCTATTTCAACAACATGGCCATCGCATTGGAGAAACTCAAGCGCGACGGCCTGATCAACACCGCCATGGTCCTCGACTTCGATCTCCACTTCGGTGACGGTACAGTAAACATCCTGGGTTCGAAAGGCTATGTCAATATCTACAACCCATCGTCATCCAGTCGCCGGGATTATCTCCAGGGCGTACGGTCCTTTCTCGAAGGAGGACGTGCCGATATTATCGGCATCTCCGCAGGCTTCGACAACCACGTGGATGACTGGGGTGGACTTTTACAGACCGGCGATTACCGGGAGATGGGAGAATTGGTAAGGGAGGCGGCGGCAAGAAACAAAGGGGGATACTTTGCCATCCTGGAAGGGGGATATAATCACCGGGTCCTGGGGCAGAACGTCCTAGCCCTGATCGAAGGGATGGAAAGTGCAGGTGCATAGATAGCTCTCCCAGGGTGAGGTGAGCGAATCCAGGGAGAGCTATCTTATTTGCGGTGGCGCTGATTCTAACCGTGGGTTGGATGGTTTGATATATCGATAGGTTATCTCATAGATTCTCCGTCAGCGTTGAGTTTTTCTCTCCACGAGTTGTCCCACCCTGATTGTTCGAAGCTGCTCCGGTGTCTTTGCCTTTACCAGCGCCCAGGCGGCATCGGGCCGCAACTGGTTACGGGACACGACCAGGGTCACTGGAAGCCGCTGGATGTCACATTCCTTCCCGCCCGACATGGGATCATCCACCTCTTCAAAGGTATAGACGAAGAGCTCGTCTCCCGGTCTGATCCCCTCGCTTTCTCCGATATTGATCCGGACGGCCTTCTTTTTTCCTTCGGGACTGTTCTTGATCATGGTTATATAACCCTTGAGGGGGAAATACTTGGACAATTCCGGACGGGCTGCCTGTAGGCTTTTGCCGGCGGCCTTCTTGATGCCGCCGATCAGGACATCGTAATTGGGATAGGGTATCCTGCCGATGTTATGCCGGCCGTTCATTTTCTTCGAGAGGAGGACTTCGCCGCTTTCCACATCGAGGATGCGCAGGGTG
>JAKQIZ010000193.1 GCA_029561465.1 Deltaproteobacteria bacterium
TCAAAAAATGTTCCATTTGGGACGGCATCGTAAAAAGATCCGCAGGCGAGGCGCGCGAATCCTGAGGAATGAGGCGTACTGGGACGTACGTCGCAGTGACGAGGGATGAAGCGCTTTCGAAGCATCCGGACTTTTTACGATGCCGTCAATGATGGTGACTGGTTAATGGTAAGGGGCGAGTCGATACCTTCCCGCATTGGTTGGCCAAGGATCGGCGGGTCCGGTAAGAGATCGAGCGGATCGACAGGGAGCGTTGATGAACACGGACAATAAGGGTCCCCACGCCGACGGTGACAGGATTCTCCGGGAGATTCAGGGGGGAAGGATCGCCCCGGCCTATCTCCTCTGGGGGGAGGAGTTTCTCGTCCGCGAGGCCCTGGACGGGATCGTCAACGCCCTGGTTCCCGAGGCGGATCGGGCGTTCAATCTCTTCTTCATAACGCCGGAGCAGGCGGATGTGGACCGGCTCTGCGCGGAGCTCAGCGCCGCGTCCCTCCTCCCCGGAACCAAGGTGGTCGTGGTCCGGCAGGCGCCGTTTCTCCTTTCCGGCCGCCAATCGCCGGCGCAGATAGTCGAAAAAATCCGGGAATGCCTGGAAGGGGAGCCTCGACGGGCGGCCAGGGAATTCATTACCTTGCTGGGGATGGCGGGCTGGAGCCTGGCCGATCTCCAGGAGGACGGCTGGCGGCGGATCGATGCGGCGGAATGGACCCGCCTCCTGCCGGGAGGCGGGAGCGATGAACTGGAAAAATGGCTGCCCCGGGTCCTGGAGATCTGTGCCGGCCAGGAGGGCCTCTCCCCGGGGCGGAAAACGGGCACGGACCGTTTGGAGGAACTCCTTATGTCGGGGCTGCCGGCGGGGAACGTCCTGATCCTTACCGCCCCGAACATCGACAAACGCAAGCGCCTGGTAAAGATCCTCACCGAAAAGGGCCGGGTGGTTCAGTTTTCCGCCGGCCGGGGCGAAGCCCGCCAACAGAGCCTGGTCATGGCGAAAACGAGGGCGCTGCTGGAGGGATATGGGAAGGCCCTCACTCCGGAGGCTTGGCAGGCACTGGGCCGGAGGACGGGTTTCGACCTGTCCGCTTCCACCCAGGCCCTGGAGAAACTGGCGGTTTTCACCGGGGAGCGGCGGGAGATCCGGCCGGAAGATGTGGAGGAGATCATCGGCAAGACGAAGGAGGAAAGCGTCTTCGATCTGACCGCCGCCCTGGGGGAAAGGGCCGCCGCCCGGGCCCTGCGGATTCTCCGGGAACTCCTTGTTGACCAGGGCGTGCAGCCCCTGGTCGTGCTGGCTATGCTGGTCCGGGAGGTCCGTTTTCTCCTCCATGCCCGGATCTTCATCCACGGTGGCCGCCTGCCGTCCTGGCGGTCGGGGATGGATTATGGGCAGTTTCAGGCCAGAATTATGCCGGAGATCAAGGCACTGGCTGCCGGCCGGGAGGAAAAGGGCGAGGCGGGCGATCTGGCGGACGAAAATCCCTATGTCATCTTCCAGGCCTGCCGGCGGGCCCGGTACTTCTCCGAAGGCGCCTTGATCGCCTGCCTGCGGGAGCTGGCCCGTCTGGATGTGCAGATGAAAACCACCGGCCGGAACCCCCATCTCCTGCTCGAAAACTTCATCCTAAATTTCTGTAATGACAGGAACGCCGGCGTCAGAGTTTGACGAGGCGTTTTAGGTACTCCCGCTCCCGGCGGGAGTTTTTTCTTGCCGGCCCTTTCTTTTTCGTTCCTCTTCTACCAGCCTCGGGCTCTTCGTCCCGGCCGTCGCGGCCGCTTTCCGGCGTGAACGCCGGAGAAGGACCGTGATTGCCGGCGACGATGGCGGCGAAAGTGGGTGACGCCACCACCGTGCCGCCGCACCGTTCCACAAAATTGCCGATGTCCCGGTCCGAGGTGACCACCACGAGCTCATAGCTCGATCTCTCCGCCAGGCGCTTGATGACGTCGTCGGCCTTCTCCCCCCGGCGGGAATAGAGGATATCGATGCCCCCGGCCCGATCCCTTTCTTCGTGTGCGGAACCCCCTTCCCAGCCGTCGAAGACCACCGTCAGGCGGTGCCCTTTTCGTTCCCGGTAGGGGATAAGTAAGCGAAGCAGGGCCTGGCGGCCCTCTTCGAGCGTGAGACGCTCCGCCCGCCGGAGCTGCTCCGACTGGCGGATGAGATTGTAACCATCGATGATTATGTGCATGAGAGCTTGCTTTTCTATTGTCTTGACCGATTGAGTTATGCTAATGTTTCCACCCATACACGATGTCAACTTCCTCGTAAGCAAGTGCGTGCGTTTCCGGGCCGCGACGGGGCTCCGGATGGGTTGGAAACCTTATCCTTTGTTAGTACTAATCACCGTTTCTAATCAAGTCCTAAAATGGCCGGTAACCTTTATCTTTGGGGGGATGCAAAATGAAAAGATAAAAGTAACCGGATAGTTGCGCTTATATGTAAAACCTAAAAAAGAGGAGGGAATTTTATGGCAGAAAAAGTTTATGCACCCGGCGAACCGTACAAGTATCAACTGTTGATCAAACACATCCTCGAAATGCCCCTGGCTTTTGCCCCGAACCAGGAGATCGTTTACCGGGACAAGGTGCGTCTTACCTACCGGACCCTCAATGAACGGATTCAACGCCTGGCCAACGGCCTGGAAAAGATCGGCGCCGGGCCCGGGGACCGGATCTGCATCTTCGATTACGACAGCCACCGTTATCTGGAGTGCTTCTTTGCCGTCCCCATGATGGGCGCCATCATGCATACCCAGAACTGGCGCCTTTCCCCCGAGCAGATCCTCTATACGATGAATCATGCGGAGGACAAGATCGTCCTGATCCATCAGGATTTTGTGCCCCTCCTCGAGGCGATCTGGGACAAGCTGGCGACGGTCAAAAAGGTCATCTTGATTACCGACGACGGAAACAGGCCGACATCAAAAGTGCCTTTCGACGCGGAGTACGAGGAAATGTTGGCGTCGTCGTCGCCGGCGCATGATTTCCCCGACCTGGACGAGAACACCCAGGCGACGATCTTCTACACCACCGGCACCACCGGTCTGCCCAAGGGGGTTTTTTTCTCCCATCGCCAGTTGGTCCTCCACGCCCAGGCCCTTCTTTTGGCCACCGGTTCGTATGCCTCCATTGGTCGCTGCCAATCCAATGACGTCTATATGCCCATCACCCCCATGTTCCACGTCCATGCCTGGGGCTTTCCCTGGGCGGCCACCATGCTGGGGGTAAAGCAGGTCTATCCGGGACGTTACGAACCGGCCATGCTCCTGAAACTCATCCTTACGGAGCGGGTCACATTCTCCCACTGCGTCCCGACGATCATTCAGATGCTGGTGTCCAGCCCGGCGGCGAAACAGTACGATCTTTCCTTCTGGAAGGTCATCATCGGCGGGGCCCGGCTCACCAAGAGCTTGGCCCTGGAGGCCATGAAAATGGGCATCCAGATTTTCGCCGCCTACGGGATGTCGGAGACCTGCCCCCTGCTTACGGCGGCCAATCTCAAGCCCTGGATGCTGAAGAATTCCATGGAAGAGAACGTGGACACCCTGGTCAAGACCGGTCTCCCGGCGCCCCTGGTATATGTGCGCCTCAAGGATCCTCTGGGCAAGGATGTGCCTCATGACGGTGTGTCCACGGGAGAAGTATGTGTGCGGTCCCCCTGGCTGACGGAGAGATATTTCAAGGATCCGGAGCGGTCCAAGGAGCTCTGGACGGACGGCTGGCTCCACACCGGGGATGTGGGCTTGATCGATGCCGAGGGCTACCTCCAGGTCACGGATCGCATCAAGGACGTCATCAAGACCGGCGGTGAATGGATTTCCTCCCTGGAGCTGGAAAACATCATGTCCAGCCACGAGGCGGTCCTAGAGGCGGCGGCCATCGGTCTCCCCGATGCCAAATGGGGAGAGCGGCCCCTCCTGGTGGTGGTTTTGAAACCGGATTACGCGGGCAAGGTCACGGGTGAAGAAATGCGTCAGTTCGTTCTGAAGGCGTCCGAAGCGGGAAAGATTCCCAAATACGGCGTTCCCGACCGGGTGGAGATCACGGCGGCCATTCCCAAGACCAGTGTCGGTAAGATCAACAAGGTGGAACTGCGCAAAATTTACATCATTTGAGCAGCGGGAAACCACCCGGCCTCGAAAGGATTTTTGAAACGTAAAGAGCGGGGAGCAGCCCGGGCGCTGCTCCCCGCTCTTTACCTGAAAATGCGTCCCTATCTGCTTGACTTGATTCACTAATGTTTTTCTCCCCTTCAAGGGGAGGATCAAGGTGGGGATGGGTCTTGCATCTTATGAACATTAAGCTTTGCTATCATCGCGGTGAATATACTTGACCGCGGGGCGGAAGGGATGTAAGTGAACACCGGCAAAAATGAGGCGGTTGGCATGGAGGGGGCGCCGATCCTTATGAGTACAATTTCAGGAGTAGGGATGTGAAAACAAGAATTACGGAGCTTTTGGGAATCAGATACCCCATTTTCCTTTCGGGAATGAGCTGGATCAGCGTTCCGAAGATGGTGGCCGCCGTGTCCAATGCCGGAGGACTGGGTATCCTGGCGACGGGGCCCATGGATCCCGAGGAGACGCGGAAGGCCATTCGGGAAATCCGTTCGCTTACGGACAAACCTTTCGGCTGCAATGCCACCCTGCTGATGCCGGGGGCGACCGATAACGCGAAGATCCTCCTCCAGGAACAGGTGCCGGTGATCAATTTTGCCCTGGGCAAGGGCGACTGGCTGGTCCGGGAGGCCCACAAGTACGGCGGCAAGGTATTGGCCACTGTAGTCAACGCCCGGCACGCCCGGCGGGCCCAGGATTACGGCGCCGACGGCGTCATCGCCACAGGCAACGAGGCGGCGGCCCACGGAGAGGCGGTGACGACCATGGTTCTCATTCCCAGCCTGGCCAATGTCCTGGAGATACCCGTAGTGGCGGCGGGCGGCATTGCCGACGGCCGGGGGCTGGCGGCAGCCCTGGCCCTGGGGGCGGAAGGGGTGGCCATGGGCACCCGGTTCATGACGACGAAGGAGAGCCCTCTCCACAGCAATTACAAGGAGCTTTCCCTCCAAATGGAGGTAACGGACACCCTCTATTCCAAACGATTCGACGGGATCTGGTGCCGCGTCCTCAAGACCAAGGCGGCGGAAAATGCCCTCAGGAAGGGTGTCGATCTTCCCGCTGCCTTCATCAACTCCCGGGATGTGGCCCGGCAGATGAAGATGCCCTATTGGAAGCTCTTTATCGGCATTCTTGCCTCGGGATATGAAAACGCCATGAAGATGGCAAATATGGCCAATGGTTTCAAGGCCTTTCAATTGGCCACGGAAGAAGGGGACCTGGTAAAGGGTCTCTTGCCTGTCGGACAGGCCACCGGCCTCATCCATGACGAGCCCACGGTCGCCGAGGTGGTGGAAAGGATCGTCGCCGAGGCCCGGCAGGTACAGGAGCGATTGGCGGCCAAGCTTGCTTAGGGGATCTCGACCGGGCCGCCCCCATTTATTCTTTCAGGGCGGCGATGGTGTGACGGTAATCCGGGCTGGAGAAAACGGCGTTGCCGGCGACAAAGGCCACCGCTCCAGCGGCGGCGACGGCGCCGATGTTGGCGGTGGTGATGCCGCCGTCAACCTCAAGAAGGACGTGAGGGGCCGTGGCGTCGATCATCCTTCTTGCCGCCTGTATCTTGGGAATCATGGTCGGAATGAATTTCTGGCCGCCGAAACCGGGGTTGACGGTCATGATGAGGAGCAGATCGAGATCGGCCAGCACCGGTTCGATCATGGCCGGCGGAGTGGCCGGGTTCAGCGACACGCCGGCCTTGCATCCTTTCTCCTTGATGTAGGCGATGGTGCGGTGGAGATGGACGGCCGCCTCCACATGGACGGTGAGAAAGTCGCTGCCGGCCGCCAGAAAGGCGTCGAGATAGCGGTCCGGTTCGGCGATCATGAGGTGGACATCGAAGGGCAGCCGGGTGATCTTCCGCAGGGAGGCCACGACTCCCGGCCCGATGGTAAGATTCGGAACGAAATGCCCGTCCATGACGTCGATATGGATCCAGTCCGCCCCGGCCGCTTCGACGGCGCGGATCTCCTCCCCCAGGTGGCTGAAGTCGGCGGATAGAATGGAAGGGGCAATAATGCGCATGGGTATCCTATACCTTAACGGCGCCGCGGAGTCAATGCCGTACCGTCACGGCCGCGCGGATTCGGCGCGACGGGAAATGAGCCCGGGAAATACCCCGGGAGTCACGATCGAGATTTCCCGCGGTCGTGCGGATAAACGGGATAGGTTGTGGCCGTGACCACCGGCCGGCTGCTTCTCGGCGCTTCCAGACAAGGCTGAAAGGGTTCGGGATGCATTTTTTTCTCTACAATATCGTTCTTGGCGCCGCAGCTTTCGTCGCCCTTCCCTATTACGGATTGAAGATGGCGCTCACGGGAAAGTACCGGCGCAGCCTGGGGGCCAAACTGGGGAGAACGCCGGCGGTGGTGTATGAAGGGATGCGGGGAACGCCGCGGATCTGGATTCATGCCGTTTCTGTCGGCGAGGTGACGGCGGCGGCCCCCATCGTGACGGCCCTGCGGGACCTGCGCCCCGAGGCGTGCATCGTCCTGTCCACCAGTACGGAAACCGGCCAGGACATGGCCCGCAGCCTCGTGATGAATGCCACGGCGATCATCTATTATCCCCTCGACATTCCCCCGGTGGTGGAAAAGGTCCTGGATCGGGTCCGGCCCGATGTCTTTGTCATGACGGAGACGGAAATCTGGCCCAATTTTCTCCGTGCCTGCGGTCAGCGGGGCGTCCGTATCGTG
>JAKQIZ010000004.1 GCA_029561465.1 Deltaproteobacteria bacterium
GGCCAACATCCTCCTCATGGAGAAGGACGTGGTCTATATCCCCAGCGCGGACTACTTCTACATCATCGGCGAGGTCAAGACCCCGGGCTCCTACGCCTTCAACAAGAAGGACATCACCATCGCCGAGGCGGTGAGCATGGCGGGGGGCTTCACCCGCATCGCCGCCCGGAACAGCACCCGGATCGTCCGGGTGGAGAAAGGCGTGGAGAAGATTTACAAGATCAACATGGACGCCATCACCAAGTCCGGAAAGATGACCCAGGCGGTCTATATCCGCCCCAACGACCTCATCGTCGTGCCGGAGAGCTTTTTCTGATAAATTCGGAACGGACAACAGATTCAACAAGTTAATCAAGGCGGAACAGGAGCAATCGGCAGCAAATGGAAATCGGTCAAAAACAGGTAAATCTCCAGGACTATATGCGGGTGCTCATGAAGCACCGCTGGACGATCCTCACGGTCTTCGCCGTGATCTTGGTCAGCGTGACGATCTTCTCCTTCACGGCGACGCCGATCTACCAGGGGACCACGCGGATCGTCATCGAGAAGGAAAACCCCAAGGTCGTCTCCATCCAGGAGGTCATGTCCGTGGACTCCTCGGGCCTGGACTACTACCAGACCCAGTACAAGATCCTCGAGAGCAATGCGGTGGCCAACGAGGTGATCAAGCGCCTCAACCTGGAAAACAACGAGACCTTCAACCCCAAGCCCGGGGTGGTCGCCCAGGTCGTGGAGTGGATCTTCTCCCCCATCGCCTATGTCAAGTCCCTCCTGAAGACTTCCGACAAGGGCGTCCCCGTCGTGGGGCAGCCGGGGATCGCCGAGCCTACCTCGCCGCTGGTGGGGAAATTTCTGGGTGCCGTCAAGGTGACGCCCATCCGGAACAGCCGCCTGGTGGACATCAGCTTCGAGTCCCCGAACCCCGTCCTGGCGGCCCAGGGGGCCAACACCCTGGCGAAGGCCTACATCGACCTCAACCTCCAGACGAAGCTCAAGGCCACCCAGGACGCGGTGAACTGGCTGAACCAGCAGATCGACCAGGAGAAGAAGAAGGTGGATGCGGCGGATCAGGCCCTCCTGCGGTACAAGCAGGAGCAGGGGATCGTCACGGACTTCTCCACCAACGCCGAAACGATCACCGCCCAGAAGCTGGCGGAGCTGAACAAACAGGTGGTCGAGGCGACCTCGAGGCGCGTCGAGGCGGAGACCCGGTACCGCCAGGCCCAATCCCTGGCCGGCCGGGCCGACAGCGCGGCATCCATACCCGAGGTCATGAGCAACCCCCTGATCCAGGAGATCAAGAAGCAGGAGGTGGAGATCTCCAAGCGCCTCTCCGAGCTCTCGAAGCGCTACGGGAGCAACCACCCCCAGATCATCGCCCTGAACAACGAGATGCGGACCCTCAGCTCGAGAAGGGCAAGCGAGATCCAGCGGGTGGTGGATTCCCTCCATAACCAGTACCGCGTCGCCCTGGCGGGGGAGCAGTCCCTCAAGGGCGCCCTGGGGCAGCAGAAGGGGGAGACGCTGGCCATGAACCAGAAGGCCATCGACTACACCGTCCTGAAACGGGAGGCGGAGACGAGCCGGGAGATGTTCGATCTCCTGGTGAAGCGCTTCAAGGAGGCCTCCCTCACCGAAGACATCCGCACCGGCAACATCCGGGTCATCGATCCCGCCCAGATCCCCAAGGGGCCCGTGAAGCCCAAGAAGCTCCAGAACATCCTTTTGGCCATCATCGTCGGCCTTTCCCTCGGGATCGGCCTGGCCTTCTTTCTGGAGTACATCGACAACACCATCAAGCTCCCCGACGAGGTCACGGGGATCCTGAAGATCCCCTATCTCGGGCCCGTGCCCGCCATCGCCGCCGTGGCCGCGAAGGACGGCGGCGGCAATCCGGGCGGCGGGGGCAATCCGGGCACCGGAGGCGCCGCCGGGGGCAGCGCCGGCAGCGCCGGGGGGGGTGGCGGCCTCAGCGGTGCCATCAGCGGCGTTCTCGGCAACGTCCTGAGCGACGTCGGCATCAGCGACGGCCGGAGGGGCGTCCGGGGCGCGGCGACGCCCGATACCGACCCCACCCAGGACGTCGTCGTCGTCCATTCGCCGAAATCCACGGCCAGCGAGGCCTACCGGGGGATCCGGACGAGTCTCCTCTTCTCCTCCGCCGACGCGGCCCCCCAGGTCATCCTGGTCACCAGCTCCGGGCCCCGGGAGGGAAAGACGACCTGCACCGCCAATATCGCCGCCGCCATGGCCCAGGCGGGCAGCCGGGTCGTCGTCCTGGATTGCGACCTCCGGCGCCCCCGGGTGCATCAGCTCTTCGGGAAGGACCGCGCCGTGGGGACGTCCAACATCCTCGTGGCGAACTGCACCCTTGACGAAGCCATCCAGCCCACGGATCTCCCCAACGTGGATATGATCGCCTCCGGCCCCGTGCCCCCCAACCCCTCGGAACTCCTGGGATCGCAGCACATGATCGCCATGCTGGCGGAGCTGCGGCAGCGCTACGAGCGGATCATCATCGACTCGCCGCCCATCTCCGCGGTGACGGACGCCGTCATCCTCTCCAAGATCGTGGACGGGGTGGTCCTGGTCATCCGGGCGCACCAGACCAACCGGGAGGTAATCCGGTACGCCATCACCCAGCTCCATAACGTGAACTCCCGTATCCTCGGGGCGGTCCTCAACGGCGTCGATATGGGTCGGGACAGCTACTACTACTACCAGTACTATTATTATTACTACGGCCAGGACGGCGAGCGGAAGAAGAAGTCCCGCAAGCGCCGCTCCCTCCGCAGCCGCCGCTACTACGGCAAGGACGCAGAAAAATAGGGGGTCAGGTCTTTAAAATTAGCGTTTCGGAATAAGAATAGTTGACGGGTGCGGCTGAAGCAACAAACGCAACGGGCGCAACAAACGCAACGGACGCGCCACTTTTTTCAATCACAAAGAGAGAACGATGATCGACCTCCACAGCCACATTTTGCCCGAACTGGACGACGGCGCCGCTTCCTGGGAACAGGCCCTGGAGATGGCCCGCGTGGCCGTCGCCGACGGCGTCACGGAAGTGGTCTGCACCCCCCACTGGGTGCCGGGGAAGTTCGACAACAGCCGCCCCGTCATCATGGAGCAGGTGGAGACCTGCCGGCGCCTCCTTGCGGAGGCCCAGATCCCCCTCAAGGTCCATCCGGGGGCCGAACTACGCATCGACATCAACCTGCCCGGCCTGATCAAGAACCGGCAGGTCCTGACCGTGAATGACGGCGGGATTTACGCCCTCATCGAGCTGCCCGACGAATCCATCCCCGATCACCTGGACGAGTTCTTCTGGAATCTGGAGCTCCTCCGGATCCGCCCCATCATCAGCCACGTAGAGCGCAACGCCGTCCTCCGGGAGGAGCCCGACCGCCTCTATCATTGGGCGGTCAACGGTTACCTGACCCAGATCACGGCCTCCAGCCTGACGGAGCATTTCTCCGAGGAGATCCAGGATTTTGCGGTGTTCATCCTGGAGCACCGCCTCGCCCAGATGCTGGTGTCGGACGGCCACGGCCTCCGCAGCCGCTCCCCCCGCCTCTCCGCCGGGCTGGCCGTCGCCGCCCAAATCCTGGGCGAGCAAACCGCCCGGCGCATGGTCTGGGACGTCCCCCGGCAGATCCTCAACGGCGAGGCAGTGCGCTTTCCCGAGCCCGTCCCCATTGACGAACCGAGCCGCTTCGACATCTTTGATTACCTGCCGAAACGCTTCGGCGACAAGATCAAATCCTTCCTGAAATAATCGGTATTTCGGGGATAGATCCGTCCCGCCGGCGAGTCATTTCATTGCGGTGTGATGTCACGTTAACGCGCTGAAATGAAAGTTCACAAGTTCACAAGAATATATCCGAGATCAATGTATCCTGAGTTAATAAATAGCTATTTCAATCGTAATCGTTTATGGTTTTTTCTTTACATGGTGTTGCTTGTATGTTATAGGCCGCCCGTTGCATGTTCAAAGTTGAACACGTATGATGACGCCGGTGGAAGGGCGTGCACCGGCCGGCGCGGGTAGGCAGCATCACCCGCCATCATGGCGCCAGGAAGATCGGGCGACGCTCGCCATCAGGGCACAGTGCACCGGCCGGCGCGGGTAGGCAGCATCACCATTAAGGAGGGATACCAGCGGTTGATGAAAACCAGGATCCAGAATGTGCAAATCCTGCGGGATCTGGCCAGTAATCCCTACATCTCCCAGCGGGAGCTTGCCGAGCGGCACCGGATCAGTCTCGGCAAGGTCAACTACGCCATCCGCGCCCTGATCAAAAAAGGGTACGTCAAAATCCACAACTTCTGCGAATCCAACAATAAACACAAATATGCGTACATGATCACACCGGAAGGCATATACGAGAAGACGAAGCTGATGGCATCCTTCCTGAACTGGAAGATGGAGGAATACGAGCGCATCAAGCAGGAGATCGCCGAGCTGGAGGAGGAAATGCACCGGGGAGCGGATCTTTAAACTTTGACGACATCGTAAAAAGCGTAAATAATGTCCCATTTGGGACGGCATCGTAAAAAGATCCGCAGGCGAGGCGCGCGCATCCTGAGGAATGAGGCGTACTGGGACGTACGTCGCAGTGACGAGGGATGAAGCGCAACGAAGCATCCGGAAAGCGAAGCTTCATGTCCATACTTTTTACGAGGCCGTCAACTTTAAACGGCGTTCACCACGGTGCGGTTGCGGCCCATACGACCCATACGGAAATAGATTTTACGGCGCCCTCCCTGCTCCACCGGCGACCGGCGCCCAGGACGACAGATCAGCGTTATCAGCCCATGCCCCACCCCGGCAAGTTCCATCCGGATTCGCCCCCGGATGTAACCGAGAGGGCGGAGCTGTAGAAAATAGCCATGACGAAAAACGCTAATTTTAAAGACCTGACCCCCGAAAGATTGATTCCCATCTTCAAGAAGAGGGATGTAGCCAGGGCGATATTGTTTGGATCGGAGGCACGGGGCGGAGAAACAAAAAAAAGCGATCTGGATCTTTTGATTGTTTATAAAACTCAGAAGCGGTTCTTCGATCGTTATGACGAGTTTGAGGAAATTTATGATGTTATGAAAGGCAGGGCCGTCGATCTGCTGATCTACACGCCGGAAGAATTGGCGTCGATTTCGCATCGACCGTTCATAAAGGGCATCCTTGCGGAGGGCAGGACCATTTATGAGCGATGAAAAGAATTTGAAAGAGGCGATGCGCTGGCTGTCCACGGCGGATGATGACCTGTCGAGCGCGAGAATTCTCGAGAAAAACGGCCAATTTGCCCATGCCTGTTTTCATGCCCAGCAGGCGGCGGAGAAATCCATCAAAGCGGTCTGGCTTCGCGAAGATGCCGATCCTTGGGGACATTCCGTCAAGAAGCTCATTGACGATCTGGAATCGGTCAATCTGACGGTGCATCAGTATTTTGCTCAGTATACACGGGCCGGTCTGGTCCTCGATCGTTTCTATATTCCCACCAGATATCCCAATGGTTTGCCGGACTTGACGCCTGCGGAAGCCTTTGTCGCCGATGACGCCGCCAACTGCGTGCTTCTCGCGGAAATCATTGTCGAGGCTGTTCATCGTTACCTTGCTTAGAATCCGTGCCGCTGTTTTTTCATCCCCGCATGGCCCCTGCGCCTACATCCGGGCAAAACGCTAATTTTAAAGACCTGACCCCCGAATTTATCACTTGAAAGGAACCAATCCGCATATGGCCAAAGCCCCCGTGAAAAATGATCAGCCCCTCGTCAGCGTTGCCCCCTCCGGGGAGGCCTTCCCCCTGCCCACCCCCGCAGATTATAAGAAGGAATTCAATCGCCTGAAGCGGCTGGTCGCCAAGCACCGCAAGGAAGGCCGGGAGATCGTCGTCGTCATGGGCGTCGGCTTCGTCGGCGCCGTCATGGCCGGCGTCGTCGCCGACTCCCCCAACAAGTTCGTTATTGGGATGCAGCGGCCGTCGCCGCGCTCCTACTGGAAGATCCCCCTCCTCAACCGCGGGATCGCCCCCGTGGAGTCCGAGGACCCCGAGGTGGCGCCCCTCATCGCCCGCTGCGTCCTGGAGAAAAAGACCCTCACCGCCACCTTCACCTACGACGCCCTGTCGCTGGCCGACGTGGTCGTCGTCGATGTCCAGTGCGACTACTTCAAGGAAACCCTCGGCAACTGCCGCCAGGGGCACGCCGACATCGCTGCCCTCGAGGAGAGCCTGAAGGTCATCGGCGAGCGCATCACCCCGGATTGCCTCGTCCTCATCGAGACCACCGTGCCCCCGGGCACCACGGAGTACGTCGCCTATCCCATCATCAAGAAGGCCTTCGAGAAGCGCGGTCTGATGATGCCCGCCCCGGCAGCCACCTCAGGTTCTTCCATCGCCGCCGCCCCGGCAAAAAATGCTAATTTTAAAGACCTGACCCCGGTAACCAACGCCGCCCTGGTTCCCGCCGAGCCCCTCCTCGCCCACTCCTACGAGCGCGTCATGCCCGGCCGGGAATACGTCTCCTCCATCCGGGATTTCTGGCGGGTCTGCAGCGGCACGAACGCCACCGCCCGCGCCCGGGTCGCCCGCTTCCTCTCCGAGGTCCTCAACGTGGAGAAATACCCCCTTACCGTCCTGGACCGCCCCATCGAGAGCGAGACCTGCAAGATCGTCGAGAACTCCTATCGGGCCACGATCCTCGCCTTCCTCGACGAATGGAGTCTCTTCGCCGAGCGCAACGGCGTGGATATCCTGAAAGTAATCAAAGCGATCAAGATCCGCCCCACCCATGCCAACATGATCTTCCCCGGCCCCGGCATCGGCGGCTACTGCCTCCCCAAGGACGGCGGCCTCGGCGTCTGGGCCTACCAGACCCTCATGGGCTTCGACGACGACATCTTCAAGATCACGCCGCTGGCCATCGACATCAACGACACCCGGGCCCTCCACGCCGCCGAACTGGTCCGCGACGCCCTCCGCAACATGGGGAAGATCGTCGCCGCCTCCCGCATCGTCGTCCTGGGGGCCTCCTACCGCGAGGACGTGGGCGACACCCGTTACAGCGGCTCCGAGGCCCTGATCCGCAAGCTCACCGAGATGGGCGCGGAGATCGGCGTCCACGATCCCTACGTGAAGCACTGGTGGGAATTCGAGAAACAGGAATCCTATCCCGCCCCCGGCCATTCCTGGTCCCGCTTCTTCCGGAACCAGGAGAGCCTCACGGATCTCCGGATCGAGCCGGACCTGGCTGCCGCCCTCCGCGGCGCCGACGCCGTCGTCCTGGCGGTGCGCCACCAGGCCTACCTCCACCTCGACCCCGACGCCGTCATCGCCCAGACCGGCCGCCCCATGGCCGTCATCGACTGCTTCGGCATCCTCGACGACGCCGCCATCCGCCGCTACTTCGAACTGGGCTGCGAAGTCAAAGGCCTGGGCCGCGGCCACGTCAAACGCATCAAAGACGCCGTCCATCGGGGGTCAGGTCTTTAAAATTAGCATAAATGATGAAAAACGCTAATTTTAAAGACCTGACCCCCATTTTTCTCATTTTTCCCTCTATAAAGCATCTGTTCTGGTGGGTGCCGGAGAGCGAGATAGCGTCACTCAGCAACGACGCCATTGTGGAGTCTATACTCAATAACGGCAATGAAAAAACGGTTAAGCAACTTCTTGATTATTATGGAATCGATTACGTCGCTGAAATCTTCAACAGGCAGACATCGGGCCGGCGAAATAATTACCGCCCCCGGACGGTCAATTTCTTTCGAAAATATTTTGAACGGCATGCACAGAATTCCCCAAGTAACCCCCATGCCCGTGTCGGGCACAGCGAAAGATGAAAATATCCGGCCACTTGTGGATATTATCATATAAATCATGTTCAAGAACATTCTGACGGCAAATCAGCTTAAACTCCTGCCCCTGGTAAGGGAATTCTCGCGGGATTATTATCTGGTCGGCGGTACAGCCATTGCCCTTCATCTGGGACATCGGCGCTCCATTGATTTTGATCTATTCACCTCCGGCCGGCTCAAAAAGCAATCCATCAAAAGGATCATCGACCGCCATCAATGCCCGGTATCCGATGTCCTTTTTGAAGACTCCGAACAGCTCCATCTTGTCGTTAATGATGTGAAGCTAACGTTTTTTTCCTACCCATATCAGATTGATGCGCCGGTGGATTTTGAACGGATCATCCACATGCCTGATCTCCTGACCCTTGCCGCCATGAAGGCCTATGCTTTGGGCGGCAGAGCGAAATGGAAAGACTATGTGGACCTCTATATCCTGCTGAGAGATCACTTTTCTCTATCGCAAATATCTGAAAAATCAAAAGATATTTTCGGTGCCTATTACAACGAAAAATTATTCCGGGAACAGCTCTGTTTCTTTCAAGATGTGGATCGTTCTGAAAGAGTGGATTTTGTCGTTCAAGCGGTTTCTGATGAAGAGATCA
>JAKQIZ010000010.1 GCA_029561465.1 Deltaproteobacteria bacterium
GGTGGGTTCTCCGGGATCGTTGCCGGCGATGCTGACGGGCTGGGTGACCCGGGAGTGGTTGAAGAAGCAGCACCCCAAGTGGTTGAAGGAGATGGAGCACGAAGGGAAGCTGGTGGTCTATGGCGAGGAGAAGCCTTCCGGTGGCCACGGCCACTGATGATCTGAGGGTGCTTTGTCCGGGCCTTTTCCAAGGTTGATTTTCAGCGGGAGGAAAAGGGAGACGCGGTCGGAAACATACCGGCGGCGATGAACCGCCAAGCGCCAGCGGACCCGTAAGCAATTACGGTAATATAAACGGGGGCCTGCTCAAAATGGGCAGGCCCTTTTTTATGGCCAATCGGATCGCTAATCAAGCACCGGTGGACATTTTTTCGTCACCGGCGCAGTCTTGGACACCGGGGTGCCGCGGCCGTCGTCGGTGGTTTTTTATGGACAATTACTTAAGCTATGGTTATATTCACCTAAATAATCAATTAGGGAGATCGCAAAATGAAAAAGATAAAATTTCTCACGGTGATTGTTTTAATGCTGCTGCTTAGCCTGGAAGGTCTTACGGGGGCCGCCGCCGCTTCGTTGCCGGCCGTGGGCGGCGTCCTGCCCGATCTGAGCCCCGGTTTCAGCCTGCCCAAGCCCAAGGACGGAGTCGTAATCATTCAGATATTCAGCATGTACTGTCCTTACTGCCAGAAGGACGCCCCCCATGTGAACAAGCTGTATGAAAAAATCGCTGCCGATCGCAACTTGAAGGACAAGATGCGCCTCGTCGGCATCGGTGTGGGGAATTCTCCCTATGAGGTGAATGTCTTTCGCACCAAGTTCAATGTCCGATTTCCTCTGTATGCCGATCCGGATTTCAAGACCCACAAAAAGCTGGGTGAGCCGCGGACGCCTTATTTCATCGGCGTGAAGATCAACCCTGACGGATCGCACCGGATCTTTTACTCCCACTTGGGCGAGATCCGCAGCGCGGACGACTTCCTGGCGGAGATGATCCGCTTGTCGGGAGGCAAGTAGATAAAACCCGCCCCAAATGGGACATTTTTTGACCTTTTTCGATGTCATCAAAATGAATCCCGGCAAGATCCGGGCTCCGTCGGTTTTGAAAGGCCGCGAAAATAATGGCTGTAGTTTTCGGCGGCATCACCTTTTGATGGTCGTCTCAGATTTTTCCGGGGCATCGATTTGGGAGGAAAACAATGAAACAAAAAAAGCATGTCCAGCAGTTAATCACCTTCTGCACCATGGTTGCGTTTCTGGCCGGTGCTCCTTTGTCCGCCTGGGCCATCTCCGATGCCTACAAGGAGAATATCTACAATACCGGCGTCCTGAAACCCCGGGACAGCAAATTGAAGGTCAAGGTGGGACAGCGGGCGCCGGATTTTACCCTCCCGGCGATCGGAGGGGAAAAGATCACCCTCAGTCAATACCGGGGGAAGAAAAACGTTATGCTGACGTTCATTCCCGCGGCCTGGACCCCCGTATGTTCCGATCAGTGGCCGGGCTACAATATCGTGGAGGATCTCTTTGCCGCTCACGACACGATCATCCTGGGCCTTAGCGTGGACAGCCTTCCCACCCTGTTTTCCTGGACCAACCAGATGGGCCGGCTATGGTTCCCCGTCCTGTCGGATTTTTGGCCCCACGGCAAGGTGGCGAAGCAGTTTGGGATTCTTCGGAGCGACGGCACGGCGGAGCGGGCCATCTTCATCATCGATAAAAAGGGGATCATCCGCTACATCGACGTGCATAACATCAACGAACGGCCGCCGCTGGAAGGGATCGTCCGGGAACTGGAGAAACTCCCGTAGGATTGTTTCCATCTGTATCGCATGATATG
The DNA here is from genome assembly GCA_029561465.1 of Deltaproteobacteria bacterium. Taxonomy (GTDB): domain Bacteria; phylum Desulfobacterota; class Syntrophia; order Syntrophales; family UBA8958; genus UBA8958. Next base: position 1,838 of record JAKQIZ010000010.1, read on the forward strand.
GTTTGGTGCCTGTTATAATTATTTACGAAATAAAATCAATCCCGCGCTCGTTCTTATTTTCGGAGATTATCAACAAAATACGGCATGTTTGACTCATTAGCGTTTTATTTAGCGATGCTTCATTTCGATTGAAGAGAAGGGGGAAATAAATGCGCCGCGACGGATTTACCCTGGTCGAACTACTTATCGTCATCGTGATCCTCGGAATTCTCGTCGCCATGGGTTTTCTTGGCGTCCGCGCCTATACCGCCAAGGCCTACAATATAACCGTCAAGCATGATCTGCTAAGCTTCGTCAAGGCCCAGGAGATTTATCTGGCCGAAAAGGCGCGCTATCTCGGAACGCAGGGCGATTATCTAAAAGGCGGTTCCGTGACGGGGACCTTGAACCGGGAAGAACTGAAATATTCTCCCTCGCCCGGTGTCCGCATCGATATCATCTCCGGAGACGGCGCCAGTCCGGACGGTCCACCGGCCTTCCGGGCGGAAGCCACCCATGACATGGCCTCCCTTGTCTATGGTTATAATTTTTCCACCCATGAATATACGGAGAGGGGAAAATAGTTATGAAGTCCGACAACAAAAGGAAACTGAAGAACTATTTCGTCGTTCGGGATCTGCAGATCCGCCTGGTGGCCTATGGGATGATCTATATGACGGTGGTGGTGATGATCACGGTGGCAGTCGTTATCTCTCCCACGATCCGGGAGATGGTCTGGTCGGACAACCTGGAGGTCCGCTATCATGCCGCCCAGACCTTTCTGATCCTCACGAAGTGGATCATTCCCGCCGCCACGTTGATCGTCGTCCTGTACGTTCTTCACCTCATTCTGATCACCCATCGTGTCTGCGGGCCCCTCGTCAATTTCACCCATGCCTTCCGCCGGATCGGCGAGGGCGATTTACGGCAGCGGATCAGATTACGCCAAGGGGATTACCTTAAAAAGGAGTGTGATCGGATCAACGACATGATCAGGGATCTGTCGCTCATGGTCACGGAAGCCAAGAAGATTCAGCAGCGACTGGCCGGTGATGCCGCCCGGCTTGCCGATCTGGCCGGAAAAGGCGTGACCGGGGAAGGGGTTGCCCAGGGGGTGGCGCTTTTGGAAGCGGATGTCCGGGCAATGAACCAAACCCTGTCCCGGTTCAAGACCGGCGACGAAGATGGCACAGACGCTTCCCGAGTCTGAACGGTCCACCGCCGGATGGCTCGGCTCTCCCCTTGAGGGGTAGGGAGCTACAGGGAGCTACAGGGAACCACAGCAAAAAATATTGCCCTCCCTGTCCCTCCCGCTGAAGGGGAGGGAACTGCATATTGTCCACCCCGATCCTCCCCTTGGAGGGAGCGGCGGGTCAATATCCCGGGGCGTCATTCTTTTTTTACTTGTTCCGGAGTCGCCGAATGATTTCCGCCAAGATGTTGGCGGTGCCGGCCAACTGTTCTTCTGTGTTCCCCTTACCCAGACTGAACCGCACCGTACCCGGCGCATAGTCTTCCGGGATTCTCAATGCCGCCAGGACATGAGAGATTTGTAGGGTCCCGGAGGTGCAGGCGGCGCCGGCGGAGGCGGCGATTCCCTGCCGGTCCAGCTCCCGGACGACGGCATCGCCGGAGACGCCCCGGAAGGACACGCTGAGGACATGGGGGAGCCTCCGGAAAGGATGGCCGTTGATCCGGACGGCATCAATCTTTTCGACGATCAGCTTCTCCAGTCGATTACGCAATTCCAGCAGCCGGTCCATCTGCCACGGCAGCTCCCGGGCGGCAAGCTCACAGGCCTTGCCCAGGCCCACGATGCCGGGGACGTTTTCCGTTCCGGTCCGCAGTCCGCTTTCCTGATGGCCGCCGAACATGATCGGGGCGAGGGGGGTGCCGCGGCGCACGTAGAGGGCCCCTGTCCCTTTGGGACCGTAGAACTTGTGTCCGGAGAGGGAGAGGAGATCCACCGCCAGATCATCCACGCCCACGGGGAGCTTGCCCGCGGACTGCACGGCGTCGGTGTGGATCAGGATTCCCCGCTGTCGGGCCGCGCCGGCGATTTCCGCCAGGGGCGCCACCGTCCCGATCTCATTGTTGGCGTGCATGATGCTGATCAGCAGGGTCCTGTCGGTGATGGCCCGGCGGACTTTGTCGGGATCCACCGTTCCCGTTCCGTCCACGGGCAGATAATTTACGGAAAAGCCTTTGCTCTCCAAGTATTTGCAGGTGTTAAGAACGGCATAGTGCTCGACGGCGGAGGTTATAAGATGGTTTTTCCCCGGCTTTGCAGCCGCGGCGGCCCCCAGGAGGGCCAGGTTGTCCGCCTCTGTCCCGCCGCCGGTGAAGACGATCTCTCCGGGGGCGGCGCCGATCAGGGCGGCGGTCTGCTCCCGGGCATTGTCAATGGCTGCCCTGGCCAGACGGCCGAACTGGTGGATGCTTCCGGGGTTACCGAAATGATTGGCGAAGTAGCGCATCATCGCCCCCAGGACTTCCGGATCCACGGGGGTGGTGGCACTGTGATCCAGATAGATGGTTTCCGTTTTATGAACATCAAGCTTCGCTTCCATAACCGCCTTTCCGATCCTTTTGCAAATATAAAGTAAATATCAAGCTTCACTATCCCCGTTATTTGATGATGCGGAAGATGTCCCGGGCCCGGGGATCGGTGGCTGTCTTCAACAATTCGAAAAGGGCCATCTCGGTGCTGGTGAGGATGGCTCCCGCGGACAGCAGCTTCCGTATCCCGATCTCCCTATTCCGGGCCGTCCGGGAGGAAACGGCGTCGGCCGCCAGGTGGACCTCGTAGCCCGCGGCCATGAGGTCCATGGATGTCTGATAGGCGCAGACGTGCGCCTCGATGCCACAGATAAGGACCTGCCTTTTCCCTGTGGCGGCCAGGGCGGTCATGAACCGGGGATCGCCGCAGCAACTGAAACTATTCTTGATCAGCGGTTCCACGTCCGGCATCAGGAAGGAAAGGTCGGCTATGGTCGGCCCGATCTTGACCTGCTCGGTGAGGATGATGGGGATCTCCAGGATCCTGATCCCCTGGATCAGCTTGATTGTGTTGGCCAGGAGGAACTCCCGGTCATCCATGGCCAGATAGAGGTTTCCCTGGATGTCGATTACCGCCAATACCGTCTCTTCCCGCTTCAGCATAAAATTCTCCTTGTTGACTGTATATGCAATCACATCTGTATGAATTCATTCACTAATAAATTGTCTCCGCTTCAAGGGGCGGATTAAGGCGGGGATGGGTTTTACCTTTTATGAACATTAAGCTTCGCTTTATGAACATTAAGCTTCGCTTTCATGAAACCTCTGGAAAAGAGCAATTAATTCTTGACAGCCGGCGGCAATTTATATAAAGGATTCCCTCCAATTGAATAAGTAACAAGGAGGAATTCTTTTTGGCCAACCACAAGTCCGCGATCAAGAGAGCGAAGCAGAACGACGAACGCCGTCTACGCAATACATCCATACATTCAAGTATCAAAACGGAAATAAAAACCATTCTCCAAGCCGTCGAGAAAAAGGAAAGCGATAATGCCAAAGCCGCCTTGGCCGGTGCGATTCCCAAGATAAGCAAAGCGGCCGCCAAAGGTGTTTTTCACAAGAAGAACGCGGCCCGGAAGATTTCCCGCCTTACCCTGAAGGTAAACGCCCTTACGTCCTGATCCCGATCAAAAACCCGACATCAGCATCCGGTACGCCCTTTCGGCTGTGTCATTGGCCAGTTTGGAAAGGGCGTTTTTGCGACTGGCTTCCGTATCGCCCAGACTGGCAACGGGGTAGTCCTGGGTGCCGGTAAAATTGTCGTCCTGCCAGATGACATTCCCGCTGCGACGTTCTTCGAAGGCCATCTCGACGGTGAGGGTCATGCGCTCCTCAGCGGCCAGGTTCGTGGTCCGGTAGGAGAGGGGGGTGGTCGAAAGGGCCTTGATGCTGCCCCGGATCAAGGCATCCGCCTCGTTCCCGCCGTCCACGATGACGAAGCGCTTGCCCTTGATGAATTGATCGGCGACGGCCAGGCGGAAGGTGTCTTCCAGGTTCGCCTGACTGGTCCGGTTCCCGAAGGGTTCGATGAACACCTTCTTGATGCCGGGATCGATATGTTCCCCGCCGGGGGAAAAATGGTAACCGCAGCCCGTCAGAATCAGCAGTGTCGCCATCAGGATGGGAAGCCACGCCGGGAGAGAACGGAGAAACCATCGAGAAATGGCCTTGCTGTCTATTAGGTGCCTTTTTAGCTTCTCACACACCTGCATATCGTTGTACCTGCTTATGGAATCTTAATCCCCCCTCGCGAAGGGCAAAAACATTTGTTTCGTCGTTTACAGACCGTCTATCTCGAGTAGTGCAAAATGCCCCGAGAGAAAATATGAGAAGCGTACCCTAATTTTACGATTAACCCTGGACGACGATATTGAGTAGTTTCTTCGGGACATAGATCTCCTTGACGATCTTCTTGCCCGCCAGCATCCCGGCGATCTTCTCGTCGGCATGGGCCTGGGCCTTGATGGACGCCTCCTCCTCGTCAATGGGGACGGAGATCCTGCTTCGCACCTTGCCGTTGATCTGGATGACAATGACGATTTCTTCCTCGGCAGCCACGGTCGGATCGAAGATCGGCCAGGAAGAATCGGTTATCCGGGTTCCGTTGCCCATCGACTCCCATAGTTCTTCGGCAAAATGGGGGACGGTAGGTCCCAAAAGGAGGAGCACGGAGTCCACGGTCTCCCGGACCACCGCCAGGGCGGTGCGGTCATCCTTCGCCGGCCGGGGCAGGGCATAAAGGGCGTTCACCAGTTCCATGACGGCGCTGATGGCGGTGTTGAAATGGAAACGATCCTCGATGTCCCGGGAGACCTTCCGGATGGTCTGATGGGTCTTGCGCCGCAGGTTCTTCAAGTCTCCATCGAGAATGACCTCGCCGGCGAAGGGCTTGATTTCCCTTATGTCTTCCAGGTAGTCCATGACGATGCGCCAGGTGCGGTTCAGGAAACGGAACGATCCCTCCACCCCCTGGTCGCTCCACTCCAGATCTTTTTCCGGTGGGGAGGCGAACAGACAGAAGAGCCGGGCGGTGTCGGCGCCGTAGCGTTCGATCAGATAGTCGGGATCCACCACATTCTTCAGGGATTTGGACATCTTCTCCGTCTTGCCGACGATGATCTCCTCCCGGCAGTGGACGCACCGTCCTTCCTTTACCTCGTCGGGATAGAGAAAGCCGTGGGTCCGGCATTTCATCGTTTCCTTGCAAACCATGCCCTGGGTGAGGAGATTGGTGAAGGGCTCGTCGGCGCCGAGGACCCCGAAATCCCGGAGGACCTTGGTGTAAAATCGCGAGTAGAGGAGATGGAGAATGGCATGTTCGATGCCGCCGATGTACTGATCGACGGGCATCCAGTAGTCAAGGGCCTTCCGGTCCAATCCCGGCTTCTCGTTGTAGGTGGCACAGCAGAACTTGTCAAAATACCATGAAGATTCAACGAAGGTATCCATGGTGTCCGTTTCCCGGCGGGCTAGCCCCCCGCAGTGGGGACAGGCGGCCGTCACGAAGGCCTCGTGTCTGGCCAGAGGCGATCCGCCCCCGCCGGTGAGTTCCACATCCCTGGGCAGAATCACGGGGAGATCTGCTTCTGAAACCGGTTGGGCGCCGCATTTCTCACAGTAAACGATGGGGATGGGAGCCCCCCAGTAGCGCTGCCGGGAGATGCCCCAGTCGCGGAGGCGGTACTGGATCGTCTTTTTGCCCCGGCCGATGGATTCCAGATACTCGGCGATCTTGTCCAGGGCCTTCATGTTTTCCATGCCGTCGAAAGGACCGGAATTGACCAGGACGCCTTCCTCCACATACGCCTCCGTCATGGTCTGGACATTGAGGGCCTTGTTGGGCGGCTGAATGACCACGATGAGGGGGAGATCATATTTTCTGGCGAATTCGAAGTCCCGCTGGTCGTGAGTCGGCACCGCCATGACGCAACCCGTGCCGTAATCGGCGAGGACGAAATTGGCGGCGTAGATCGGCATCCTCTGTTTCGTTACTGGGTTCAGGCAGTAGGCGTCGAGGAAGATACCCTCCTTCTCGTAGTAGTCCGAGGTGCGCAGGACCTTGTCATGCTTCTTGATCTTGTCCACCCACTGCCGAACCTTCCCCTCCCGCTCCTTGCCTTTGACCAGTTCCAGCACCAGGGGGTGCTCGGCGGCAATGAGCATGAAGGTGGCCCCGAAGATGGTGTCCTGGCGGGTGGTAAATACCTTGATGTCGCCGTTGCCGTCCGCCATGGGAAAGGAAAGTTCGCAGCCGTGGCTCTTGCCGATCCAGTTCTTCTGCATGGTGAGGACCCGCTCCGGCCAGCCGGGGAGACGGTCACAGTATGCCAGTAACTCCTCCACATAGGCGGTGATCCGGAAGAACCACTGGTCCAGTTCCCGGGGCGTCACCTCGCTGGCGCAACGCCAGCAGAGCCCCGCCTCCACCTGTTCGTTGGCCAGGACGGTCCGGCAGTCCGGGCACCAGTTGACCATGGAGGTCTTCTTATAGGCGAGGCCCTTTTCATACATCCACAGAAAGAAGAGCTGTTCCCAGCGATAGTAGTCAGGCTCGCAGGTAGAAACCTCCCGGTCCCAGTCATAGCTGAAGCCCATGCGCTTGAGCTGTTTTTTCATGTGGCCGATATTTTCATTGGTCCAGACGGAGGGATGAATCCCATGGGCGATGGCGGCGTTTTCCGCCGGCATCCCGAAGGCGTCCCAACCCATGGGATGGAGGACGTTTAGACCCTGCATCCGCTTGTAGCGGGCAACGACGTCCCCGATGGTATAGTTGCGGACATGACCGATATGAATCTTCCCGGAAGGGTAGGGGAACATTTCCAGGAGATAATACTTTTTCTTGCGAGGATCTTCCTTTGCCGAAAAGGTCTTTTGCTCTTCCCAGTAATGCTGCCATTTCTCTTCAATCTGCTGGGGGTTGTATTTGACGTTCATAGATCGCTCCCGGGATTGTTTTGGACGCCGGAGAAAAACCCGACGGTTTTGCCGTTCGGCGTCAGTTATTTCCTTTCGTAACACAGGGAAGGAATGATTTCAATAATAAAGGCGTCACCCCGCCTTGGCGGCGGGCCGAAGCCAATCGTCTCGAAGGAGCTTAATGAAAGGGGCTCAGAAATTTTTTCCGGGCAAGAGAATTCCTTTAAAAGAAGCTCGGCGCGGTTTAACCAACCACGCCGATCCTACATCAGTTTTTCCATTCCGGCCTTGACGGCTTCGTAAAAAACCCTCATGCCCCGTAAAGCACCACGAAGCATGATGATGGCACTTTCATAGTAAGTCCGGAGGCGACGAAGGCGCTGCCTCCGGACTTACTATGGGTAGCGTTAAGCTTAAGCGAACATAAAGCGAAGCTCAATGTTCATGATCGCGACTTTTACGGATTCGTCGGCTCTCCGCCCGTTATTTTGCCGCCGCTTGCTTTAATTGCTTGACCATGTCCGTCTTCTCCCATTTGTAGTCGTCCATGAAGAAGGTCTTTGGGATGCGCCGGTAAACGCTGCCGCTGAGGAGGCCGAACCTGGTGATCATCCCGCCCGGGGTCAGATCGAAGTTGTCGGCGATGATTGTTTCCAGTTTGCTGTCGGGAACGGCGCCGGTGCCGAAGCTGTTCACATAGATGGAGAACGGTTTGGCGATTCCGATGGCGTAGGCCAACTGCACGGAGCATTTGGTCGCCAGACCAGCAGCGACGAGGTTTTTGGCCACGTAACGGGCGCCGAAAGCGGCGGAGCAATCCACCTTTTCCGGGGACTTATTGACCACCGAACCGCCGCCCAACTGGGCGCCGGGATAGCCGCCGTAGAACTGGACGACAAGTTTACGGCCCGTCACGCCGGAGTCGGCGGCGCTGCAAGAATTTAGGGCGTTCCATTCCCCGGTGGGGTTGAAGAGGAACTCCGTCTTTTTATCCACCCAGTCGGACAGACAGGCGAAG
>JAKQIZ010000014.1 GCA_029561465.1 Deltaproteobacteria bacterium
CTGCTGCCTCCGGGACAGGAGGCGCACCCCCATCTCGATGTAACGGCCGAGATTCAACCGGTCGATGATCCCGTCAAAACCGTATTTGAACAATACCGTCAGGATCTGCCGGTAGCGGTTGATGTTGCGGTAGGTGCGGGCAATGCTGCCCAAGCGGCGAAGTCGCATAACTTATCGTTATATATGCTGTTTTTAACCACCTAATGGTGATCGAGCGGCCGGTAAAAGGATATCCTCTCCATCCATTTCGGAATGGAGCGGGCAAGATTTTCGATAATGCATCATAACTGCCGGGAGGTCAGGCAGATTCCTTGGCTTTTTTTGCCTGTTCCAGTTTGGCCAAGCGCTCCTTAAGCTCTTCCAGTTCGGAACGGGTAGGTATGTTCATCCGGTTCATCACCTTGTTGACCATCGCCTCCGTCTTCTCTTCCATATCCTTGCGGGCCTGTTTCGACTTTTCCATCCATTCCTTGAGGGCTTCCCGTGCCTCTTTCTCCGACATTTCCCCCTTCTTTACCAGTTCTTCCGCAAAGTCTTTCATCTTCTCCGTGGTCATTACGGCAAGGCCGGCGCCAAAGAGAACCGCTTTTCTCAATGCGTCAAACATAACCCTTTCTCCTTTCCCTCCTTAAGTTATCATGCGTTAACACAGCTTAATGCTGCTAATGACCTTTTACCCTTACCGCCATTTTTCGAGCCTTCTTATACGGATGTTTTCTCACTTTTGCAATCGCCCCGATATGGCCGCCGCCGATATGCGAAGGTTCGAAAACCGTAGCCTCATCAATGGAAAAAGTCAATAAATATGAAGAATATTTAGATGATGTTTGCAGTTAGTCATGACGTGTGATAAGCACATGCCCGTCATGCCGGGAGTCATGACCCGTAATGCCGGCAAGCCGCGGCAAGCCGGAGCGCCGGCGGATAGCGATCTTAAGGAGAAAAAATCAGCGATGGAATTGGCAGAAGAGATCATAGGCAAAACGAAGGCGGCAGGAAGAAAAACTCTCACGGAGGCGGAATCGAAACAGGTCCTGAAGGCCTGCGGCATTCCCGTCGTGGCGGAGGAGACGGCGGGGTCCCTCGACGAAGCCCTAGCGGCAGCGGCAAGGATTGGTTACCCCGTGGTGCTCAAGGGACTGGGTACCCGGCTGACCCACAAGACGGAAAGGGGTCTGGTGCACCTGAATCTCCGGGACCGGGAGGAGGCGCGGACGGCGGCGGAAAAGATCATGGCCGACGCCGGTGCGGATCTGGAGGGTTTCCTGGTCCAGCCCATGATTACGGGTCGCCGGGAATTCGTGGCCGGTCTTTTCTGCGACCCCCAGTTCGGTCCGGTGGTCATGTTCGGCTTGGGGGGCATCTTCACCGAGGCCCTGGGTGACGTTGTTTTCCGGGTGGCGCCGGTTAGCGAGGCCCAGGCCGAGGCCATGCTGGATGAATTGCGGTCCCGGAATCTCCTGGGTCCCTTTCGCGGCGAGGCGGCGGCCGACCGCCGCGAGCTCGTTGCGACCATTACCGGATTGTCCCGGCTGGGTCTGACCGCCCCGGACATCACCGAAATAGACATCAATCCCCTGCTGATCGACCCCCAGGGCACGGTGTGCGCCGTGGATGCCCTGATTGTCCTGGGAGAACGCCCGGTGGCCAATGAGCCGCGTCCGCCGGTAAAGGTGGAGGATATCGCCCGCATCTTCCATCCTCGGTCCGTGGCCTTCATCGGCGCCTCCGCCCAACTCGGCAAATGGGGTCATTTGCTGATGACTGACCTGGTCACCGGAGGATACGAGGGAGGAATCTATCTGGTCAACGCCAAGGGCCAGGACATCGCCGGCCGCAAGACCTATCCTTCCGTGGCCGACATCCCCGACCACGTCGATCTCGGCATTGTCACGCTGCCGGCATCCCAGGTCCGGGACCTGATTCCGAAATTTCAGGCCAAGGGAATCAAATACATGCTCCTTATATCCTCCGGATTCAGTGAGGTAGGTGCGGAAGGCCGGGAAATGGAAAGGGAATTGGTCCGGGAAGCGGCCGCGGCCGGCGTGGTGATTCTTGGGCCCAACACCATGGGAATCCTCAATCCCCACCGGAAACTCTACTGCACCGGCACCCCGGTGTGGCCCAAGGCCGGCTCCATCGGACTCGTGGCCCAGTCGGGAAATCTGGGCACCCAGTTGCTGGCCTTCGCCGAACGGGAAGGGATCGGCATCCGGGCCTTCTCCGGTTCGGGCAACGAGGCGATGATTACCATCGAAGACTACCTGAACGGTTTCGAGGTGGATGAGTTGACCAAGACCGTGGTCCTATATATAGAAAGCATCAAGAACGGTCGCCGCTTCTTCACCGCCGCATGGCGGGTTGCGAAGAAAAAACCGGTTATCGTCCTGAAGGGCGGCCGCACGGCGGCGGGCAACCGCGCCGCCGCCAGCCACACCGGCGCCATGGCGGCTAATATCAAGCTCTTCAATGCCGCCTGCCGCCAGACCGGTGTGGTGGTCGCGGATCAGCCCATGGATCTCCTCGATCTGTCCGCGGCGTTTTCTTCCCTCCCGCTACCGAAAGGCAAGCGGGTGGCCATGCTCACCATGGGCGGTGGCTGGGGGGTGGTGGCCTCCGACCTCTGCATCGAATCGGGACTGGAGGCGCCCCATCTTACCCCCGACGTCATCGCGGAAATCGACAAGCTCCTGCCCCCCTACTGGAACCATTCCAATCCGGTGGATCTGGTAGGTCAGTTCGATCCGGCGATCCCCCTGCAGGTTATGGAAACCCTCGTCAAGTGGGATCAATGCGATGCCGTTATCCATCTGGGAGCGGTGGGCCGGAACTACTTCGTCCGCAACATGGTTAAGGCCACCACGACGGCCGATCCCACCTATCCGGAAGCATTCGTCAACCTGGGGGTGGAAAGGGAAGCCCGGGGAGAAGATGCCTTTTATAAAAAGAGCGCCGAGCTGATGGAAAAATACGGGAAACCGATCCTGGGGGTTATTCTTCTCGAAGACGAAAATACCAAGACGGTCACGGACGTGCCGGGGAGCCCCTACAAAGGGGTGACCTTCCTGACCCCGGAGCGGGCCGTCAAAGCCCTAGCCAGGATGGCGGAATACCAGGTCTGGCTGGCACGGGAGGAGCGGCAGAACAAGGCGCGGCAGTTGGCATGAGTTCCCTTTTCCTGATCCGCCACGGCCAGGCCAGCTTCGGAACGGGCGATTACGATCGCCTCTCCCCGACGGGGATCGCCCAGGCGGAACTCCTGGCAAAATACTGGCTGCAAACCGGACAGGAATTCGACGCCGTCTATGCCGGTGAGATGAAACGGCAGATCGACACGGCGGCCACAGTGCTGGCCCGCTTCCGGGAAGTGGGGCGAAACGCGCCGGAACTGCGGATTCTTCCGGAATTCAACGAATACGACTCCAAAGGCATCCTCACGGCCCTGCTCCGGAAGCAGGAGGCAGAAGATCCGGATATCTCTCGCTTTTATACCGACAAAAAGTCCTTCCAGAGGGTGTTTGAAAAGGCGATCCGGCGCTGGATCGCCGGGGAAGAGCGTATTGCCGGGGTGACCTCCTGGGAGGATTTCCGGTCGCGGGTGGCCCGGGGCATAACACGGGTAAGACAGGAAAACGGCCGGGGTAAGGCCGTCCTGGTCTTCACCTCCGGCGGACCCATCTCGGCGGCCTTTCAGATAGCCACGGGCATTCCCGATCTCGGGACGCTGCACATCGTCTGGCACATCGTCAATGCCTCCATTTCCACCTTTGCCTACGATGCCGACCGTTTCAGCCTGACCTCCTTCAACGTCCGGGCACATCTGGAAATGGCCGGGGATCCCGCTCTGATTACCTACCGCTGACGGGATCGTTACAAGCCGCCGCCGCGGAGAGGCGGCCCCTCGCAACCATATGCCCGCCGCCAAGAAGATAAAAACTTTTGTTCACATCGCACCGAGGCTTTTACCATGGCTGCGGTGAAAAAAAGGAGTACGAATGGATTTTCTGGTATCGGAGAAGATGCAGGCCGTCATCGCCATGATGACGGAATTTGTGGATAAGGAACTGATCCCCCTGGAGCCGGAGTTTTTGCGTAAGGACTTTCGCGAACTGTTGCCGGAGCTGGCGGAAAAGCGCCGGATGGTGAAGCAGATGGAACTGTGGGCCCCCAATCATCCCAGGGACTGCGGCGGCATGGGCCTGGATCTCATGGAGCATGCCCTCGTCTCGGAAGTACTGGGACGCAGCCCCTTGGGACACTACGTCTTCGGCTGTCAGGCCCCGGACGCGGGCAACGTCGAAATCCTTCACAAATACGGAACAGAGGCCCAGAAAGACAAGTATCTTCTGCCCCTGGTGGCGGGGGAGATCAGGAGTTGCTTCTCCATGACCGAGGTGGGTCTGCCGGGGTCGAATCCCGTCATGATGGATGCCACCGCCGTTAAGGAGGGCGGGGATTATGTGATCAACGGGCAGAAATGGTACAGCACCGCCGCCGACGGGGCCGCCTTCGCCATCGTCATGGCGGTGACCAATCCCGGGGAGGCGCCGCACCTCCGGGCGAGCATGATCATCGTCCCCACCGATACCCCGGGGTTCAATCTGGTCCGCAACATCTCCGTCATGGGCCACACGGGCAGCGACTATTTCAGCCACGCGGAGATCCTCTACCAGTCCTGCCGGGTTCCCCAGACCAACCTCCTCGGTCCGGAAGGCTGGGGCTTCGTCATCGCCCAGGAGCGTTTGGGACCGGGGCGGATCCATCACTGCATGCGCTGGATCGGCATCTGCCAGCGGGCCCTGGAGCTCATGTGCCGTCGCGCCGCCCGGCGGGTCATCACCATGGACGGCAAGACCCTGGCGACGCGCCAGATCATCCAGGCCTGGATCGCCGAGTCGGCGGCGGAGATCCAGGCGGCCAGACTTATGACCCTTCATGCGGCCTGGAAGATCGAAACATTGGGGGCCAAGGCGGCCCGGGACGACATCTCCCTCATCAAGTTTTTCGTGGCGGACGTCCTCCAGAAGGTGGTCGACCGGGCCCTCCAGGTCCATGGCGGCCTGGGTATGACCGACGACACCATCCTCGCCTTTTTCTACCGTCACGAGCGGGCGGCGCGTATTTACGACGGGGCCGATGAAGTCCACAAGATGTCGGTCGCCAAAAGAATTTTAAAGAGGAACGCATGAATATCATCGACGCAGCGCAACCGGTCCGCGCCGGCGAGGAGCTGGACATCAGCAGGATCGAGTCTTTTCTCCGAAAGGCCGTTCCCGGATTGACGGGAGGCATCTCCATCTCCCAGTTTCCCAGCGGCCATTCCAATCTGACCTATCTCATCACCGCCGGCGACCGGGAGTTCGTCCTACGGCGGCCGCCGTTCGGCCGCAAGGTCAAGACCGCCCACGACATGGGCCGGGAGTACCGGGTCCTGAAGGCCCTGCGCCCCCTTTATCCCTATTGTCCGGAAGCTCTAGCCTACACCGAGGACGAGACGGTGCTGGGCTGTCCGTTCTACATCATGGAGCGCCTCAAGGGCATCATTCTCCGCAAGGAACCGCCCCCGGGAATGGACCTCTCCGCCGCGGCAGCCCGCCGGCTCTGCGAACGCCTGATTGACGTCTTCGTGGAACTGCACCGGGTGGACTACCGGGGCAGCGATCTGGAAAACCTGGGCCGGCCGGAAGGATACGTCCAGCGTCAGGTAACGGGCTGGTCGGAGCGCTACCGGGGCGCCCGGACCCCCGATGCCCCGGACTGCGAGGCCGTAATGGCCTGGCTCCTGGAACGGATGCCGTCCGCCTCCCCGGCGCCCGCGGTAATCCACAACGATTACCGCTTCGACAATGTCGTCCTGTCCCCGAAAGACCCCCAGCGGATTATCGGCGTCCTGGACTGGGAAATGGCAACCATCGGCGATCCCCTTATGGATCTGGGCGGGGCGCTGGCCTACTGGATCGACCGAGATGATCCCGAGGAGGCGCAGGCGATCCGTCTGGTCCCCACCCACCGGGAGGGGATGATGACCCGCCGGGAGGTCGTGGCGCATTACTGCGCCCGGATGGACCTCCCGGAGGAAAATATGGATTTTTATTATGTCTTCGGACTCTTTCGCCTCACCGTCATCGCCCAGCAGATCTATTACCGATTCTACCACCGCCAGACACAGGACCGGCGCTTCGGCATGCTGATCTTCGCCGTCCACGTCCTGGAAAAGAAGGCGCGGCAGGTTATGACCACAGGAAAAATATAGGAGGACAGAAAATGCAAAAAGACATCTTTTCTTTGCAGGGACGTCTCGCCCTGATTACGGGAGCCAGCCGCGGCATCGGCACGGCCATCGCCCGGATGCTCGCCGACCACGGCGCCCGGCTGATCATTACGGCCAGAAAGGAGGAGAGCTTGCAGGCCGTGGCCGCCGAGATCGCCGCCCGGGGCGGAGAGGTCCTGCCCATGGCCTGTCATCTGGGCGAAATGGAGCAGATCCGCGCTCTTTTCGACCGGATCCAAAAAGATTACGGCAAACTGGACATCCTGGTAAACAATGCCGGCACCAATCCCTTCTTCGGGGATGTCCTGAGCGCCGATGAGAAGGCCTGGGACAAGACGGTGGATGTAAATCTGAAAGGATATTTCTTCATGAGCCAGTCGGCCGCGAAAATCATGAAGGAGCAGGGCGGCGGCGCCATCGTGAACGTCGCCTCCGTCAACGCCGTCCGTCCCGCCCCTTTCCAGGGCATCTATTCCATCACCAAGGCGGGAATTGCCTCCATGACCCAGTCTTTTGCCAAGGAGCTGGCGCCCTTCAAGATCCGGGTCAACGCCATTCTTCCCGGACTGACGGACACGAAGTTCTCCTCCCTCATGATCCAAAGTCCCGAGATCATGAAGATCATCCTCCCGATGATCCCCATGCACCGGGCCGCCCAGCCGGAGGAGATGGCCGGCCTGGTCCTCTATCTGGTTTCCGATGCGGCGTCATACACGACCGGGGCGTGCATCCCCGTGGACGGCGGGATGCTGGCCTGATGACAGGGGGGAATGTGGGGTTTACATCACACATCGACGATGAAGACCCCCCGCCAACCGCCCGGCGTTTCCGTGACCTCGGCATGATGGTAGGTAACGGCCTTGACCTCCGTTGCGAGGAGATGGCGCCGGGGATCGTAAATTTCACCGCTACAGCGGGCAGAGAGCAAAAAGCCGACCGCAGACCGGGAAAAGGTCATTTCCCCCACTTCCTGGACAAGAAAGCCTTCTCCATTGAAAAGATAAAGTATTTCCCGGAGATAATTTATCCAGAGGTCCGTCGGATCCGCACCTTCGATGCGGATCTCCCGGGTCCGCGACGCGGTTACGGCGGTGCGGTCCGTAAGGAGGGAAAGGAGGGCCGCCGCCCCCTGCCGGAAAAGATCGGCCAGGGTCTCTCCCTCCACCTCGACGCCGATGTCGGCGGTATGGTCAAGGAACCGGAAACTCATCACCCACCTTCCGCCTCCCCGCACCGGGGCGGAACAACATGCCTCCCGGAACCATTCGTTTTTCGGACCTCGCCTTGCCTGTGGGTGAGGAGCGGTTTCCCGGACTGCTTTTTCACCTTCATTTCCGGCGCTTTAGACGAGATGCGAATTCGTGATGCTTATTTACGAACAAGCTTTAAATATCCGTATCGAATAGTTCTCCATCCCCGGCACCGCCATCCATCTCCCCGGAGCCGTTATGCGGGATTTCCTCCGTTTCCTCCTCCCGCTCCACCCGGGCGATGCCCACAAGGCGCTCGCTCTCTTCGAGATCGATGAGCTTCACCCCCTGGGTGCTCCGGTGGATCAGGGACACCTCCTCGACCCGGAAACGGATGATCTTCCCCGCATCGCTGATGAGCATCAGGTCCTCCTCCCCCGTTACCTGGCAGATGCCGGTGACGTTGCCGACCCGGGGGGCCGTGCGGAGGTTGATGGTCCCCTTGCCGCCCCGGCTCTGGAGACGGTATTCGCTTACCGACGTCCTTTTGCCGTAGCCCTTTTCCGTAATGGTGGCCATGGCGCTCCCCTCGGAGGGGATCTCCATGCCCACCACGGCATCCCCTTCAGCCAGCATGATCCCCCGGACGCCCCGGGCGCCCCGGCCCATCTCCCGGACATCCTCCTCATGGAAGCGGATCGCCATACCCTGGCGGGTCCCAAGGAAGACGTCCTGGTCGCCCAGGGTCAACTGGACGTCCATGAGTTCGTCGCCCGCGTCGATGCCGATGGCGATGATCCCGGTGCTCCGGGGATTGGAGAAGGCCGCGAGATTGGTCTTTTTGATCACCCCCTGACGGGTGACCATGACGACGTTGCGCTCCTCGGAAAATTCCTTCACGGGGAGGATGGCCGCCACCCGTTCCCCCGCGGCAAGACTGATGAGGTTGACGATGGCCTTGCCCTTCGCCGCGCGACCCGCCTGGGGGATTTGATAGACCTTCAGCCAGTAAACCTTCCCGAAGCTGGAAAAAATGAGGACATACTGGTGCGTAGAGGCGACGAAGATCTTCTCCACGAAATCCTCTTCCTTGGTGCCCATGCCTACCTTGCCGCGGCCGCCCCGGCGCTGGCTCCGGTAGAGGCTCACGGGATTGCGCTTAACATAGCCGGAGTGGGAGACCGTCACGACCATATCCTCTTCGACGATAAGGTCTTCGATATCGATGTCGTCGGAGCTGACCACGATCTCCGTTCGCCGGTCATCGCCGTACCGGGCCCGGATGTCCTCCAGTTCAGCGATGATGACCTCCAGGACCCGGTGGGGATGGTCGAGAATGTCCTGCAAATAGGCGATCTGTTTCATCAATTCCGCGTGTTCGGCGTCGATTTTTTCCCTTTCCAGCCCGGTGAGACGTTGGAGGCGCATCTCCAGGATCGCCCGGGTCTGGGGCTCCGTGAGGCCGAAGCGGGCGCCCAGGGCCACGGAGGCCTCCTGGGGATTCGCGGCCGCCTTGATGACGGCCACCACCGCGTCGATATTGTTCAGGGCGATGATGAGTCCCGCCAGGATGTGGGCCCGTTCCGTGGCTTTGGCCAGCTCGAAGCGGGTCCGGCGGACGACGATCTGCTTGCGGAAGTCGATGAAGCTCTGGAGAATTTCCTTGAGATTGAAAACCCGGGGCTGCTTGTTGTCGATGGCCAGCATGATGACGCCGAAGGACGATTCCATCTGGGTGTGCTTGTAAAGCTGGTTGAGGATGACGCTGGAAACCTCGTCCCGCTTCAGGTCCAGGACCACCCGGATGCCGTCCCGGTCCGATTCGTCCCGGAGATCGGCGATGCCCTCGATCTTCTTCTCCTTGACGAGTTCCGATATCTTCTCGATAAGATTGGCCTTATTTACCTGGTAGGGAAGTTCCGTAACGACGATGCTCTCCCGGTCGTTCCGGGCGTTGCGCTCGATCATGGCCCGGGCGCGGATCCGGATGCTCCCCCGGCCGGTGCGGTAAGCGGAGAGGATGCCCTCCCGGCCGTTGATGAATCCCGCCGTCGGGAAGTCCGGCCCGGGGATGTAGCCG
>JAKQIZ010000015.1 GCA_029561465.1 Deltaproteobacteria bacterium
CCAGTGATTCGTCATTGCGCCGCGTCCGAACGACTCTGCCAGAGCCGGTACAGTTGGGCTGTGTCAGATCCGGGCCTGGTGTTCAATATAGACCAGACCCAAGCTCCTTAAGAATTTTTGGTAGGTAAAGCATTCTTCGAGGTCCATGGCGGCGCTGCCTACGGAAGCAATCCCCTCAGTCCGATTGACGAGTTCGCCCTTTTCGTTGGTGACCTTGAAGCTGGCATCCCTGCTGTTCTTGATATTCTCCGCAATCTTCTCGAAAGCCCATTCCCAGTCAACTTCCTTCCATTCCGTGCCATAGGGTTCTCGATAAAGGGGTTTGCCCAGACGGTTCTCGTTGACGGCCATCTGATAGATGGAACCACCCTTACTGCACAGCGAGCCCTTGTTGATGGGACTGTCCGGATCGCCTTCCGTGTTGACAACCTTACCTTGTCGTACGGAAACGATGATGCTGCAACCGACGGAACAGTATGGGCAGATCGTCGTGGTCTCTTTGGCATACTTGATCTTCAGGGGTTGAGCATAGGCGGAGACGGGCTTCAGGCTTACGCCCAAGCCGCTGGCCGCCAGCACCGCACCGGAGATCTTCAAGAAACCTCTTCTGCTGACATCCATAAAATGCGCTCCTTTCTCAGATATTTACTTTCAATATCCCGTCCATCGACTCGTCTTTTCCAATCATGGGAGGCGCCATCGTTTCCAGCGGCACCCGGCATCCGTTTTTCCTTGAAGGTCGCTCTAGAAAAAACGGCTTGGCGAGATGATGCACTCGGTTTTCCAGAAGGCCTGAAATAACCGGTTCCGTATATATGCTACGCCGTTTGGTGTCAAGATTTTTCTGACGATAAAACCAATGATTTCAAGGTCTTATGTCATTTATGACATATGGGATTTAGCGGAGAGATAACAGTCTAAAACCAGAGGGTTCCATCCCCGGTGGCATCCGGGCAGATAGAAAATGGGTTCATCGAGGCGGCCGGAAAAGAAACCGGTCTCGACGTCGACGAGCTTTCCCCTGAGAAAGGGGATAACCATGATTCCCGCCTCCTCGATGGATTTTTTGGTGATCGTGGGGATGACGCCGCAGAGAATGACTTTGACATTCCATGACCTCAATATCGCCTGCATCTGCGTAGCGGTCATGCCTGCCGGCATGGCTTCGACCCGCCGCTGTCCGGCGACGCGGGCATCGATGACCACCAAAGAATCGGCGGAGTCGAAAAACGCGGCGATATGATCCTGTGATGCCGCCAGGGCAATGGCCATGTTCCTGTCCTTTCGTTAGCCTGTCCCCGCCCGCACGCCGTAGCGCACCGTCATCAAAACCGGGACGGCGGCAGGAATTGTTTCCCACGCGGTGGTCAGAATAGGAAAAGGGCACAGGAGAGTCAAGGACAGAAAGGCGATATGTGATGAATATCATATATCTTTTGTGAAGAGGTTCACAGATGGTCCCATGGGAGATCCGTCAACTTGCGCGTTTCCCTGTCGTCCATGCCGGCAGCGGCCGGATTCAGAAAAGCGGGAGGGGCTGGGGGGGTGGGATGCGGAAGCGCGACCGGGAGGGGCGGGGAGGCCCATTGTCTGGACCTCCCCGCCCCCGGTCATGATCCTGAGGCGGCGCCGGCGGTTATGCCTTGGCGATCCGACAGCAGATGTTTTTGAGGTTAGGCGTCCCGTATTCCTTGCCCAGCTTTCCGACGGAGGTAAGGACGTTGAAGTTGGCCTTGTCCCAGTCGTACTGGCGCGCCGGGTCGCCTTCGGGGAACCACCAGCCGATGGCGGCGCTGACCACGCGGGGAGCCACGATATCGGTGATCAAGGCCTTTTGGACGATGGTGCCGTATTTGGTCTCGATGCGGACCTCGTCGCCGTCGGCGATGCCGTAACGGGCGGCGGTATCGGGATGGATCTCGACGAACGGCTCCGGTTCCCGCTCCCGAGCCTTCTTCACCCAGCGATAGGAGGAGATAAGATAGTTGGGACTCTTGGCGCTGATGAGGATAAGGGGGTAGGCAGGGTCCTCCTCTTCGGGAAGCCCGTCGTAAGAAGGCAGCGCGGGAAGCTTGAACTTTTCCGCCGTACTGAGGCGCAGCTCCACCTTCCCCGTCGGGGTTCGGAAGCCCTTTTCCTCGTAAAGTTTGAAACGGTCGGGCCCCTTCAGATAACCCTTTTCACAGAACTGGGCGTAGGTGAGTCCACTGGGCTGGAGAAGATCAGCCAGAAACTCCTCGTGATCCTCCTTCCAGAGTTCCGGCGAGCTCACGAGCTTCCCCAGTTCATTCATGATCTTCATATCCGGCCAGCACTCGGGCGGCGGCTCGACGATCTTGGGACGGGCCAGGACCATGCCGTGACCGATGCCGTAATGACCGATGTCGTTCATCTCGAACTGATGGGCCACGGGGAAGACGATGTCCGCCATGGCGGCGGTGGGCGTCATGAACAGGTCGGCAACAGCCATGAATTCGAGCTTCCGGAAGGCCTCATAGGTCTTCTTGCTGTCCGCCCAAGCCACCAGGGGGTTGGTGCACATGGCGTAGTAGCCCCGGACGGGATAGGGAACATCATCGAGGATCGCCCGGCGGAAGAAGGCGGGAGAGATGGTCATGAGCCGGGGGATGACCCCGTAATGGCGGCTGATCATCTCCTTGGGCTTTTCGGGAATGAGGTCCGCCCGGACAAACTGCCCCAGGCCCATGATCTTAGGCTCATAGGCGTTGACGTTGCCTCCCGACACCTCCAGATTGCCGCAGATGGCCATGAGGCAGAGGAGCCCGCGGATGACGTGGAAGGCATTCACATCATGCTCGATGGGATTGCCCCACTGGATGGCCGCGGGCTTGGCCGCGGCGTATTTCCGTGCCGCCGCGCGGATGTCTTCAGCGGAAACCCAGGTGATTTCGGCCACCTTTTCCGGGGGATAATCCTTGACCTGCTGGGACAGATCCTCAAAGCCGTAAGTCCATTTCGCCACGAATTCCTGATCGTACAGGCCTTCGCCAATAACCACGTTCAACATGCCCAACACCAGGGCGTGGGCCGTTCCGGGGCGCAGGCGGAGCCACAGCCCGGCCTTCCTGGCATAGTCGATCCGCCGGGGATCGACGACGATGAGTTCCGCGCCGTTTTTCAACTGCTGGTCGAGGTTGCTGCAGATCTGGCCTTCCTCGTTGGTGGCCGCGGGATTGCTGGCAAAGAGCAGGACCAGCTTCGTGGGATTGTGGAGATCCGCCACGGGATAGAAGCCGCAGGTATGGACCCCGGTGATCTCTCGGGGGGCGTGACAGATGTCCTGGGAGGCGATGACGTTGGGGGAGCCGAAGAGATTGGCGAGGCGGATGAGAACGAAATGTTCCAGCCCCTTGGGCATCCCGACGCCGAAGGCGACGCCCCGGGCCCCGTATTGCTCTTTGACCTTATTCAGTCCCGCCGCCGTTTCCGCCAGGGCGTCCGCCCAGGAGAGGCGCTGCCATTTCCCCGATCCTCGCTCCCCTACCCTCTTTACGGGATATTTGAGCCGGTCGGGATGATCGAGGCGCTCCGCGGAGAGGCGCCCTTTGGGGCAGGTGTAACCCCGGTTGAGGTACCCGTCGGGATCTCCTTTAATCTTGGTGATCCTGCCGTTCTCCACGCCGACCAGCAGGGCGCAGCCGCCATGATCCCAGCGGGCGCAGTGGGTCTTGAACCATTGGATATCTTCAGCCATAATTGCATCCTTTTCCCTGGCGATACGCCAGCCTTGAATTACTTTGCCCCGACCCGGGCAATCATGAACATTATCCAGCGGTGCCGAATTATGAACATGATTCAGCTCCGCTAAATTTGCGCCCCGGTCATACCAAAGATCGAGAAGCGTGTAAATTATGCGATATTTAACATATGCTCTATACCTGCTTTCGTTCAAATATCGGCGGCCGTTCGACCGCAAGATCTCCCCCGATAATCAGCATAAGACCGACAATGATCTATACTAATTCAAGTTTTTATTTACCATTGTTTATCGTTTTGATGCCGGTTTTTTTATGCTATATAAACCGCCTAAGACAAGGCTGTACATAAGGCAGGCAAAGGAAAGTGGAAAACAACCTCGTTTCTGAAGAGATCGGCTCCCGGGCCGCCGGCGCTCCCAGTGTGCCCCTTTCCTGTACCCGCCGGCAAACCCTGATCTGGGGCGGGGCCTCCCTTCTCGGCCTGTCCGCCCTGGAGGAGGTGTTGGCCCGGGGATACGACCGGCCCCTGATCATCATGGAACAGGCCGAGGGGATGATCATGGCCGATCCGGTCCTTTGCGTCGGCTGCGGCCGTTGTGAGCTGGCCTGCACGGAATTCAACGACGGCAAGGCGGCGCCCTCCCTGGCCCGCATCAAGATCGACCGCAACCTGAATTTCGGCCCCCCGGGCGCCACGCCCTGGCGGGCGGGCCACGGCAACTGGGGCGATGGGCTGATCGTCCAGGATCTCTGCCGGCAATGCCCCCACCCCGTACCCTGCGCCAACATGTGTCCGGAAGGCGCCATCGTCGTATCGCCCGACACCAAGGCCCGGGTGGTCGATCCGGAGCGATGCACGGGTTGCGGGATATGTCTCCGGGCCTGCCCCTGGGAGATGATCACCTTCGATCCCGAAAGCCGGAAGGCAAGCAAGTGCCACCTCTGCGCAGGGAAACCGAAATGCGTGGCGGCCTGTCCGGCCGGGGCTTTGCGCTATACATCCTGGTACGACCTGACCGGCCGGATCCCCCTCCGCCGCCCCTATCAGCCTCCTTTGCTTCCCCCGCTCACCGTAAGTTGCCAGGAATGCCACCTCCCCGGCCAGGGACAGAATGTCCGGGAGATCTGGTCCATGCTCCGGGGGCTGTGGAGTGGCGGCGGGGGTGGGCGCCCGGCGGGGGGAATCGGCTTCAAGTGGATCGATATGGCCGGGGCGATTTTTGTGCCGCTGACCATCGGGGCCGTGGCGATCCATGCGCTCCTCCGGAAGGTGCAAAAAAAATGAACCGCCCTTATCTCCATCCCCCGGCACTGCGGATCTGGCATTGGTTGAACGCCGCCATTGTCATGGCGCTCATCGCGACCGGCCTGGATCTCCGTTTCCACGGGATCGCCGCCCTGGCGCCCCGTGACCCGGCGCTGCTGTGGCATAAGGGGTTGGGCTTGGCGCTGATCGCCGTCTCCATCTTCTGGTTTGTCTATTCCGTCGCTAGCGGCAATCTGCGGCGCCACTACGGGATCAAAAGGGGGGATCTTCGGGGCATGGCCGCGCAGACCCGCTATTACCTCGGCGCCATCTTCACCGGGGGAGCTAACCCCTTCCCCGGCACCCCCGCTGCCAAGTTCAATCCCCTCCAAAAGATCGCCTATAATGCCGTCATGTTCATCCTGCTCCCCATCCAGGCCGTCACGGGGCTTCTCTTCATGAATATCCCTCCCCTCCGGGACTGGCTCCTGGCGGGGGAGTTGATCGGTCTTCTGGGCGCGGCGCATACCCTTTGTTCCTATCTGCTGATCCTCTACCTCATCGTCCATCTCTACATGGCCACCCTGGGGGAGACGTTCTTTGCCCATACCCGGGCGATGATAACGGGCTATGAAGATGCGGCACAGCCGCCGGGCCAGGAGGAAGGGAATCGGACATGAAACGCCCCTGGCGTTCAGATAAGGTTGCATTTGCAGACGAAACGCTCATGACTGCGAGCCGTCACAAAGGGGGATGAAAGCGAAGCTTAATGTTCATAAAATGCGAGACCCATCCCCCTCCTGACCTCCCCCTTGAAGGGGGAGGGAAAAATGATTTTTTACGATGCCGTCAAGTATATAGACGCGCATTTTGAGGTAAAAGGAGCCTAAAGCGGCAGTGAAAAGGAAACAGCGATGAGAGTATATGGAGGTTGGGCAGGCAAGGTTTTGCGGGTCGATCTGACCGCGGGCCGGATCTGGACGGAGGATACCATTGCGCGTTACAAGGATTATCTGGGTGGCACGGGGATCGGCTACAAGGTGATGTGGGATGAAGTCCCGGCGGGAACGATGCCCTATGATCCGGAAAACAGGATTATCTTTGCCGTGGGACCCCTGGCGGGCACGGGAGCTCCATGCAGCGGCCGTACGGCCGTCACGACCCTCTGGCCTCTCTGCTGGCCCATCCCCCTGGTGGCCTCGGGACATATGGGCGGTCAGTTTGCCGCGAAGCTCAAGTATGCGGGCTACGACGCCGTCGTCATTCAGGGAAAGGCGGCCCGTCCCGTATGGCTCATGATCGTAGATCAAAAGGTCGAGATCCACGCTGCCCGCCGGATCTGGGGGCAGGGAATCCGCGCGGCGACGGCAGCCATCGCCGAAATCATGGGACCGGACGCGGTGGTGGCCGCCATCGGCCCGGCGGGAGAGAACCTCGTGCCCATGTCCGTCGTGATTAATGACCGTTCCCACTCCGCCGGCGGCGTCGGATCCGTACTGGGGTCCAAGAACCTCAAGGCCATCGGCATTCGGGGCACGGGGAGCATCCGGATCGCCGGCAAAAAAGAGGATTGGGAAAGGCTCATCAAGTACCATCTTGCCATCATCGGCGGCAATAACCAGCATGTCGTTCCCAACTCGCCCCAGCCCTGGGCGGAGCATTACGATCCGGCGTCGCGGTGGAACGCCTCTCGGGGCCGGCGCTGGGGCGCGGCAGCCCATCGGGTGGACACGGGGAGTTGCGACCCCCGGGACATGAACCGGATTGCCTACCGGTCCAATGTAGCCGCCTTTTTCCTGGGCGACAACGCCTGGAATCATACCGTCCGGGGAAACGGTTGCACGAGCTGCCCCATCCGCTGTCATACCATCTTGAAAGTGCCGTCCGTCGCCGCCAAATACGGCATTCCCAAGGTGGGGCAAAATACCTGTGTGGGACTCCTCTTCGGCGCCACTTTCTTCAAAAAACTGCCGGACGGCCTCAAAGGAAAGACCAGCCTGGAGGCCTGTATGGTCGGCATGCACCTCGCCGACGATCTGGGCATCTGGAGCAATTACGGTCAGTTGCAGCGTGACTTCAAAAAACTTTACTATGACGGGATCATCAAGAAGAACTTGGACGGCCGGGAGTTCCAGAGTTACTCCTGGAAGAAATACGAGGAGGGAGACCCCGCCTTCCTCTTCGAACTGCTGCCCCGGATCGCCCGGAAAGAGGGTGAACTGGCCACGGCCCTGGGCCTGGGTACGGGCTATCTGCTGGCGCGCTGGGGAATCTCCGAGGAGGAGTGGGAAAAGGACAAGGAAGTCGCCTACTGGAAGCTGGGCCATCCCAAACACCACGCCTCGGAAGAGACGGGGCAGTGCGGCCTCCTCATCAATCTGATCTACAACCGCGACGCCCAGTGCCACTCCCATTCCAATTTCCTCCGCAACGGCCTGCCCCTGCCCCTCCAGAAGAAGCTGGCCGCCGAACTCTGGGGCGCCCCCGAAGCCGTCGATGCCCTGGGGGACTACCGGCCCATGCACCCGGCCAAGGCGCGAATGGCCATATGGTCCCTCCTCCGCAAGGAGCTCCATGATTCCCTCCCCTTGTGCAACTGGATGGGGCCCTGGGTGGCCTCGCCGCTTAGGGAGCGGGGCTATCGGGGCGACGACTCCCTGGAATCGATGCTCTATACATTGGCTACGGGGGACAACAAGGATCGGAAGGGATTGGATGATGCCGGGATGCGCATCTTCCTCCTCCACCGGGCCCTGACGATCCGCGGCATGGGGACGAAGGAGATGCGGACCCGCCACGACAGGATTCCCGCCTGGGTCTATGAGGACCAGACGGGCAAGGGCACCTTCACGAAGGGGACGACGTGCATGGACAGAGATGATGTCCGGACGGCCCTGGACATGTTCTACGACGAGCTGGGCTGGGACAAGGCGACCGGGGCGCCGACCCGGAGCACATATCGGCGCTTCGGCCTGGATAGCGTGGGCGCCGTCCTGGCCGGCCAGGACCTGGCGCCGCGGTGAAAACTATGCCGGGACGAGGGGACAGGAAGCAGGAAATTATGACCGGCCGGGGCGATAAAACCGGGGAGAGGGAAACCTGGGCGGACCGGGCGGCGGCCCTGATTCGGGAAAGGAGCGCCGCCGCCGAACTGATCTCCGGGGCGGAACTGCGGGCATTGCCGGCCGCGGAAAACCTTGCTGGTCACGACGCTACCGAGGCCGGGGACACCAGGGAGATCGGAGACAATGGGGAGGCCGGCGCCGCCCTCCTCGCCCGCCTTTTGGAGGCAAACGATGACCTCCGGGAAATCAGCGGAGCTGATTCATGTTCACAAATCACCGAAGGTGATTCATCTTTAAAAAACACCGCCGCCGGGCCGCCGTACTATTATTCCTCCCTTTACCTCACCGAGGCTTACGCCCGGCTCCTGGTCCATAAACGGGCCGGCCCCCTGCAGCTCATCGCCGCGACTGTCCGAGAATTCTCCGGCGCTTACCGGCGGCCCCTGGCCGTGGATATGTTCATGCAACCGCCCTTTCTCTTCACCGAAGAAGGGATGCGGACATCTCTGGACCGGATGGCCCAAACGGCAGGATTTGAGGATATTGCCGCCACATCCGCCGCCACGGGGGCAACCTACCTCTACTCCAAACGGTTCCTGGATGAGGGCCATGCCGCCATGCTCGCCGAATGGCTCGATGTGGGCCAGGCGGCGAATCCCTGACCAGTCCTCCCGCCGGGGCCGGGAAGTCGCGCGTGTTGTGACGGTCATCCTGTTTTGGAATCCACCGGGGACATCCGGCTCTGGTATCCTTTTAACTGACCGCATCATTTCTCTATTTTTAACGGCCGTGGTCAAATCGCCGTTTGACATATCCCCTGCATTTATGTAGATTCCGCGATCCTCCCTTTGACACGGCCTTCATAAATTCTTGACAAGGAACGGTAATACCCTTACAATACAAGTAAGGAAAAATACTCCTTACTGAGAGGTGAGCGATGATAACCGCAAGGGTTACATCCAAGGGACAAGTTACTATTCCTAAGGAAATAAGAGATAAACTGGGCGTCCATACGGGTGAGGATGTGGGTTTTGAAGAAAAAGACGGTATGCTGGTTATCAGTAAGGTAGTCACAAAATCCCCGTTCGACAAATGGGTGGGCAAGCTGAAAGACCTGGAAGGGCAGCGAAGCGACGATCTGGTGCGGGAGGCCCGTGGGCATGATAACAGCCGTTGACACAAACATCATCCTCGATGTCCTGATTCCGGGTGAGCCTTGCGGAGCGTCCTCCAAGGAACTTTTGGACCGACATCTATCAAAGGGTAGGTTGATCCTCTGCGAGGTGGTTTTTGCAGAACTGGCCGCCCGGTTTCCTTCCGCAAAGGAACTTGCGTCGTTTCTCGCCGACACCAGGATGAACCTCGTCTATTCCAATGATAAATCCCTCTATATGGCCGGTTCAAGATGGGCGGAATACGCAAGGAAAAGTGCGAAGAACAGGTTTTCATGCGGTAAATGCGGCCACATCTTTGAGTCGATCTGTCCCCAGTGCGAGGCAATCCTGACGGAGCGACTCCATGTCCTGGCCGATTTTCTGATCGGCGCCCATGCCCTTGTCCAAGCCGACTGTATTCTTTCACGGGATCTTGGCGTGTATAAAACCTACTTCAACGACCTGAAGGTAATCGACTCGATAAGGTAAAGGTTAAATGGAAAGGTCATCCAAGCACCCTGCACCTTTGGTGGGCAAGGCGGCCGGGCGGGGCGGCAAGAGCGGTGATCTTTGCCCAGATGGTGGACGACCCTTCTGCACATCCTGATCTGTTTCCCACGGAAAAGCACAGGAAAAAGAACGGAAACGTCTCTTCAAGTCATCAAAGGACTTCTCTCGCCACTGTCTTGCGCAATAAATCTGTCAGGAGCCAGCTCGCGGTCAGGGCGACAAAGAGGGTGAGCAGGAATTTAAGCGCTGCCGGCAAGGGCTCCGTGAGCAGGTAGAATTGCATCCAAGTCACAAAAACGTAATGAAAGACATAGACGCCGTATGCGTTCGCTGTGAAGCTGTCCGCTAGCGACCAGGCAGTTCGAAAGAAAGAATGGGCAAGACCCAGCGCGGCAAGACTGGTAAAGGTGCAACAGAGGGAATAGACTGTCGCTGAGATTGCTCTTGTTACCCATTCCGGCATGTTCGCAAGCTGCTCCGGCCTCAATCCCAGCAGCGCCGCCACAAAAACTAAGATCGCCAGAACAAGCCAGAGCGGCCATGGTCTTAGATTGTCGGATGATAATGACAGTTCCAGGTTTGCGGCACCGAGCGCAACCCCCAACACAAACCAGGCAAAATACAGGAAGAACCGCCAGGTCTGAAAAACGAACGGACCCCACAAACGGGTCCATGTCTCGGGCCCAATGAACAGGCACGGCAGAACGGTTGTCAACAGGCTCACGGCAAGGAATATGCCGACAAGACTTCGAGCCGATGAGGTGGAGAGGGTCACTTTTTTCATGAGATTTGGCATCAATCGGTAGGCGCCGGCGACAACGCCGGAGAAAGCCAGCAAGAGCCAGAGGAACCAAGCCGGCCCCGGCGTCCAGTTGCTGCCGTCGAAGAAATCAAGCAGGAAGTCCCCCCGGCTGACCGCGTCGCTTAAGAGCCAGGATGGGTAGAACGCCAGGGGGCTGAGGATCATGAAGGAGACAATGAAGGGAATACCAAGACGTTTCGTGCGGTCCAGAAGAAAACGGCCGCATCCCTTCCGTTCGAGGGATGGTGTCACGAATAGCCCGGAGATGAGGAACATAAGCGGCATGAAGAACATATCGTTGAATCCCACAACAAGGTCGAGCGGCATCCAGCGGAGCACATCGACGACTGGCGCGGTGGATCTCAAATACCGCCCCGGGTCGTAATGACTGAAAGTGGTGTACGCCAAGGCAGCGTGATGTACAACTACCAGGATGGTTACCCCGCTCCTTAGGTAGTCGATCGCCAGGTTTCGCTTCAAATGGCTCCTCCAAGAGCGAAAAGCGATAGCTTAGCTCCGCCGTTGCCGACGCGCGCTGCGCGACAGATCACTTGCCGTGTAGAATTCGAACGGTTCAGGCCGTGCGCTGATTCTTTCTAACTGTTCAAAAATTATCTCTCTCATCGTCGATATGGCACGGAACAATCAACATACCAACCTGGTTTTTTCCGATTTACGGAGGCAATATTACTCTTTGCCGCATGGAATGCTGCATCATAAGCTTGCCGCATTCATCTCTGACGACATCGTAAAAGGTCAAAATTTGTGCTTTTATTCTCTGAAGTCATCCGTGTCTGGTTATCCCAGCCCTTTCAAGCTGCTGCCAGTTTCTTTCCCAGTTCAAGGGCTTCTTGCATGACTTTTTCATTTAACTTGATCTGACCGGCATCCATGGCGCTTCCATAGACCATACCGACAATATTGGCTTCTACATATCCAAAGGCATCCTGAAATGTCCTCAGGGCATTGACGCATCCCGAAGCAAAGGGATCCTCATCACCATAGGTCATGGCAATAGCGATACGTTTGCCCTTGAAGGGATCGCTCCGGTAAGCCGGCAACGCAAAACATCTATCCATGAATATTTTGGTCTGAGCCGACATGGTAAACCAATAAACAGGACTGGCAATCACCCAGGCATCAGCTTCAAGCAGTTTCGGATAGATTTCCTGCATATCATCCTTAATGGCGCAACCCTTGCTGCCCTTCTTCTGACAAGTGAAACAGGCTTTGCAGGGAGCAATGCTCTTTTCCTGCAAATAGATTGTCTCGACTTTTGCCTGGGCGGATTTTGCCCCTTTGGTTATCTGTGCCGCCAATATGGCGCTGTTGCCTTTCCTCCTTGGACTCCCCAGTATTACCAGAACCTTTTTTGCCATGATAATGCCTCCTGATTTATATTGATCTTGCCGCTACATACTTTTATCCCGCCCCGCCGGAAAAACTCCGCCGGTGCACCGGCAGAGGATAACTATACGATATAATATGTTTATTGACGATGTTGCGCCCCGTTTTTCTCTTCCTATCCCGCTTGAGAGCCCCCGTTTCCGCCCCGCCTTCAGGACAGTCTCCGGGACTCCAACCGGGAGATGATCTCGTTGAGGCGGGACTCCAGTTCCAAAACGTATTGATCGATTTCGCCGGTAAGGCGGGTCTTCTCCTCCGTGTCCAGGGCGGCGAGCTCCAGCTTTTTGATCCGTCCCGGAATGGCCCGCAGGTTCTTCACGGCGCCTTTGACGGTCTCCAGTTCCGTCGGCGCCTCGTGGGATTGGCGCTCTTTGCGGAGCTGGCCGCTGGTCAGGCCGCTGGCCTTGTATTTCTCATAGAGGTTGAGCATGGAGCGTTGCTGCTTCTTCCGGGCGATCTCGATGAGGATCGCCCGGGGGCATTTGGCATTGCCCCGGCAATCGTCGCGAATCTCCTGGGGAAGGCGGGTCAGGGACAGGATATCCGACACCGCCTGGCGGCTCTTGCCGATGACCGCCGCGGCCTGATCATGGGTGTAGTTCGTGGACGCCACGAGACGGCCCAGGGCCTCCGCCTCCTCGACGGCCGTCAGGTCCTGGCGTTGGAGGTTCTCCACCAGGGCGATCTCGGCGGCGGAACCTTCCACGTAGATGCCCGGGATGGAGAGAAGCCCGGCCTTCTTGGCCGCGGCGAAACGCCGCTCCCCCGCCACGAGATAGACATAGCCCGAGTCGCCCCGGCGGAAGAGGACGGGCTGGAGGACGCCGACCTGTTTTATGGACGCGGCCAGTTCCTCCAGGCCCTGGGGATCCAGGTATTTCCGGGGCTGATCGGGGTCCGGTTTGATGTCGATTACGGACAATTGGTAGAGTTTTCCCTTCTCAAAGTCGGCGGCCATAAATACCTCCCGTTTGCTTTATTAGGAAAGGCTTTGAATAATTGAAAGCTTTTCCAATTATAAGCATAGGGATAACAAAGCGAGATGTCAACAAGATATTTATTATCTTCAATAATTCCCCTTTTCGACTGGCGGGGTAAGGCCAGGCCGGCATCTGCCCAAACATCTCAAAGGCCTGATAGGGCAATTTCAGCTCCGGGTAGGCCGCAAACGAATTCTCCACGTAATAGTTGACGGCATCGTAAAAAGTCCGGATGCTTCGAAAGCGCTTCATCCCTCGTCACTGCGATGTACGTCCCAGTACGCCTCATTCCTCAGGATGCGCGCGCCTCGCCTGCGGATCTTTTTACGATGCCGTCCCAAATGGAACATTTTTTGACCTTTTACGATGTCGTCATAGTTGAAAATGTCCATTATCGCTATTCTTGCCGTGCCGGAGCCGCAAATCCTCCGCCGGTGCACCGGCAGAGGATAAATATATGATATAATAGGTCAATTAACGATGTTGCTCCCCGTTTTTCTCCTCTTCGTCCCCGGCGCGGGCGATCAGATCCAGCCCAGGAGCTTCAGACCGTCGCGAAAGAGAAACCAGGCCAGGCCGCCCAAGAGCAGACCGAGGCCACGCAGGGTGTAGAGATAGACCCGGCCGGCCAGGAACCGCCGGGATCTGCCCACCAGGAAGGCCAGGAGGATCTTCGCCCCCAGGAGACAGGCGTAAAAGGCGCCGAGAAAGGCAATTAGGGCCGGGACGCCCAGGTTCAGGGCCTTGAGCATCAGGGGCGCCCCCACGGTGATCCAGAACAGATAGGGATGGGGGTTCAGGGCGTTGGCCAGGACACCTTTCAGGAGGGAACGGGGCGGACCCGTCCCGGCGGGCGGCGCCGCGCCCGGGGCGCGAAAACTGTCCACCGCCAGATAGAGGACGAAAAGACCGCCGAGGAGGGACATCATCCCCAGGAGGCCGTTAAGATCAGCCCACCGCCACAGGAGGAAGAAGGCCCCGAGGATGATGGGCAGATCGGTGACGATCGGGGCCAGGGCCACCTTCACCCCCCCTTTCACGCCGTGGCGCAAGGTTTCCGTAATCACCAGGGTGAGGAGGGGGCCGGGAGACAGACCGGCGCCCAGACCCAGGAGGCCGCCTATGGTGAGGAAATCTATCATTGCTCCCTTCTTCTCAATCTCACCCCTCCCTCCTGCCCCTATCGAGAAACTCAAAATCCCCGGGCGTGATGGGCGTTTGTCAAAAAATGACGACGGGAAGACAACCCGGACCGACTAAACGTAGATGCAAATATCATAACCCGGCGCTGACTTCTCTGTCAAAGCAAAATGTGGACATATGATACTTATCCTCTTGATATTTCTAAAGTAATCATAAAGCCAAGGACATGCCTCCGAAAGTGGGGAAAGTGAGGTCAGCATCTTGATGGAGAAAGCGAAATATCTATCCCCGGCCGGAAATTATCCCCTGGTCCTGAGCACCTTTATCATGGTATTGTTGGCCAACCAAGTCCTGGCCCAGGGGAGGATATCCGCAGCCGGGGAGGAGGTTTGACATGAAGAGAGATTTTTACGAGCTAGACGAAGGAACCGGATACATCGGTTTCCGGGAAGCCTTGGATATCATTGCCGCCAACGTTCAGCCTCTGGGGGAAGAAGAACGCGGTCTCGATCTCTGCGTCGGCCGGGTCGCCGCTGCGGACGTAGTGGCGCTGGTAAGCTATCCTTCCGTCGCCGTGTCCCTCAAGGACGGCTATGCCGTCAAGTCCGCGGAGATAGCATCCGCCTCCCGGGATAAACCGGTATGCCTGAAAGTAGTGGGAGCTGCATTTGCCGGCACTGCATGCCGAGAGCTGGTAAAAGAGGGCCGTGCGGTGAAGGTATGCTCCGGAGCCCCTGTACCGGCGGGAGCGGATGCCGTGGTTTCCGGCGAGTTCTGCACGGAGACGTCGCCGGAAGAAGTCTTGATCAAAGCCGATGCCGGACTGGGAAGGAATATTATGACGGCGGGATCGGAGGTGAAGGCCGGGACGGTTGTTATCCGCAAAGGAGAAACGTTGTCACCGGGCAAACTCGGCCTGGCGGCGGCGGCGGGCCTGAGCGCCTTGCAGGTATACCGCCGTCCGCACGCGGCGATCGTCAGTATCGGAGATGAAATTGTAAAGCCAGGCGAGAAGCTCCACATCGGTCAGCTCTATGCCAGTAATCTGGTTACCATGGAATCCTGGTTGGCCCTTTTTGGCCTTTCCTGCCGCACCTGCATCGTCGCCGATGATGCCGGCGCCATTCAACAGGAGTTGCAAAGGCATTTGTCCGTTAACGATGCCGTTTTCACCAGTGGCGGCGCCTGGGGAAGCGAACGGGATTTGGCGATTGGGGTCTTGGACAGCCTGGGGTGGCGGAAGATTTTTCATTATTTGCGTATGGGTCCGGGAAAGGGTACGGCTTTCGGGATGTTTGAGGACAAGCCGGTGTTTTGCCTGCCCGGCGGCCCACTGAGCAACGAGATGGCCTTTCTGCAACTGGCATTGCCGGCATTGCTGCGTATGTCCGGTGAGACTCGGCATCCGCTTCCGACCGTATTTGCCAGGCTCAGCGAAGAGGTGAAAAGCCGCCATCGCGCCTGGACGGAATTCAAAGATGCCGTCGTAACCCGTACCCCCGCGGGGAGTTACCTAGCGGCGCCATACAAGAGCGGCAGCCGTTTAAAGTCCATCGCCGGCGCCGGCGGTCTGATCTGCATTCCAGAGGGCCAAGATTCCTTGCCTCGCGGCGCTTTCGTGCCGGTGCAATTACTCACACCGCGACCGGAGTGACGGCCCTTCAAATCCGGTGTGGGGCGCTAAAACCGTCCCAGGTGGGTTCGATTCCCATGCACTTCCGCCATTTTATTAACAAATTTCGCTTTTTAGCGAAACAATTTCTTTAACCTGTCTTGAACCTTCTTTAACCCTATCAGAATCAGCGATTTTGAAAGAATCGGGCGGTATTGCGTATAACTTCTTGAAGTCAATAAGAATTAAGTTTCCCTTTTTATGCAACCTTTTCGATCCGAAATATTGCGGATCATCTCTATGGGGGAGCCGGAATATTTCTGGGATGACTATATCCAGGCGTAACGCTTCGAGAATCGGAAGAATCAGCGAAAGATGATTTGTGGCGTGCAGGAGAAGCTTGTTTTAATGATGTCCGGTACGGCCTACGTGACTGGAAAACGATCAAAAAAAGGGCAGATGGTCAAAGTTCCCCAGCCTATGGGTTGTCTCTACACGTTTTTCCTACAATCATCAGATCCGTATCACCCATTTTTCACCAATTTCCCCTTGACATGCAAGTTCCCCATGTCTTATAGTCCGATCATCAAAAAGCAATGTTCTATCAATTCAATAATATTTCCACTACATTCCCACATTTTCTCAGCCATTTGTTTTCGCCACAAGACCCGATTCCGATATAGTCCTTGAGATCGACGAACTAAGCTTGTTGATTTCATTAATCAAAGCGGAATCACCACGGGAACTTACCCGTACACTCAAGATGGCTATTTGTTTCTTGATATGTATTACTTTACAATTAATAATAATGGCTGCGCCATTCTTCTCAACATTACCGACAACAATGACATCCAAGCCCAATCTCGCACCTATGTTTAAAACATTATCCATCTGTTCGTTTTGTTGAAGGTCATTGAGGCTAAGGAAGGACATGAGTTCCCTTTGATTTATTAGTGATAATACGGGATCTTTCGATAAGGATTGCTTAAGTAGATTCGTTACCGTTGAACCGTATCCCGCAGCCTCTAGGTTTATCGTTCCAAACTGGAATACGGAGACTTTAAGTTTTGTCGATTTTTGAGACGACATAATGGACGGCGCCGCCAAGGCAATTGCCTTTCTGTCCACCACATCTGTAACATATTTTTCATTTTTTACTTCATTTACAGGTTCTTCGCCTGTCTTTTCCCGAGTTAGTTTATCGATCATCTTGTGTGCTGCCTGCGAAATCGGTGTCGAGATTCCCTTGAGCTTCTCATCAAACACGGCATCTGTGTACTTTTCGATCGCCTCATCAAAATTTCGCCTCTTCTGAAATTGCTGCGCCTGGTTGAAGTATTCCACCTCTATACTCTGAAAGTGCCTAAGGATGCTTCGCCCCATCTCGGAAATCTTGGCATTGGCCAGCTCATCGAGAACCTCGACCTCAGTGGGCAGCTGCAGAGGATCATGGCGCACATTGCCTTCCGGGACCCCATCCGAATATTTGTCCTCCTTAATCAGTTTTCCTGTAATCGTATCACTGAAGATATTCTCACCGGTCTTTGTATCGACGAGCTTGTAGGAAATCTCAATGGCGGCAATAATCTTTGCCGTTCCATGCTTATAAGGGATGTATTGATAATTCTTCTTTGTCCCTTCCTCGCTGACAAGGACCTTGGCTTGGGAGACGCTTGGGTTATCCATAGTCTTTGTCGAGAAATGCAGAACATCACCCATAATGAAGATGTCTATGCCCCGCACCTTCCCGACGGATTGGGCTGTTTTAATATCGGCAACGTTTGCCTTGCCGAGCTGCATCTCCCTGATGATCGACATAAGGTTCTCCCGTTCGATGAGACGGATGTCCCCGCTTGCGTTTCTGTGCAGGTAGGCAAGCAACTTCACTGCGGCAATCTTGCCGGCATCCTTTTCGTTACTCGGAGATCCGAAATCAAAAACAGCAATCGCTTTCTTGACTCTCCTGTTGATGTTATCCTTGGCTTCCAACATTTTATTAAACCATTCCGGATGCTTGCACTTAAGCGTCTCCGCCTTTTGATATTGGATCAGGGCGTTGCCCCACAATGCCTTCTCGGCATATTGGTCACCCCTTTCCATCATCCGGCCGCAGTTGTCATCCGTGTATTTCTTTTCAGTCGCACCCGGTGGCTGGATCGTTGCTATCTTAATGTCTTTTGTATTCATTGTATCTGAAACAGTTGTCTTCTTCGAAACGGTCGACAAGGTTGCCGTAGCTGAGGGAACAAAAGAAAAATCCCCTTGAAGCGAAGAAAGTTCCCAGGGGATCTGTTTACCACCTGTATTTTTGCCAAGACTGGTCCTCACCTTCTTGAACATATGCTCAATGCTCAAGCCAGGTTCCTTCATATATTTCAGAAGCGCCTTTGTATAAGGGCTGTTGCGCCCGTCGCCGTCCCGCGCCACTTTACCCGGACTTGTCGAATAGGAAATGAATGTCCCCACCGGGGCGTTGCTCACGATGGCCAGACCCCGCACGGCGTTGCGAAAACTGCGGGCAAAGGGATTGTCCCGGCAGGCGTCGAGGATGACGATGTTGAGGCCGTTGTTGGCATTGGCCATCTCATCGAGAATCTTCCCCGCGTCCATCGTTTCATACTTGATATCCGATTCCCGGTTGATCTTTGCCCCGATGGGAACGAGATAATTCACACCATTAACCTGGAGACCATGGCCGGCGTAAAAAAATAGCCCGACGCCGCCACGCTTCAAACGGTCGCCAAATTCTGTTAGGGCAGTCTCCATACCCTTTAGATTTGCGTTTTTCTTCAGGATGACGGTAAACCCGAGCTTCTTCAACTGGGCATCCATAGCTGTTGCATCATTGACGGGATTCTTCAGAGGACCTGAACTGTAGGCGCTATTGCCGATGACCAGGGCGGTGCGCCGCTCCGTCGCGGCTGGCGACAAAGACGGGGTCAATAAAAAAAACATGACCAAGACAAAG
The DNA here is from genome assembly GCA_029561465.1 of Deltaproteobacteria bacterium. Classification (GTDB taxonomy): domain Bacteria; phylum Desulfobacterota; class Syntrophia; order Syntrophales; family UBA8958; genus UBA8958. The sequence continues at coordinate 18,607 of JAKQIZ010000015.1, forward strand.
AAGACTCGCACGGTTTTGCTAATCATAATTACGTCCCTCATTGCATATTCCGCCAACAAACTTTCATGATCATTGCAGGGCCAGGGGGAAGTCCATCCCCTGGAGACTCTTCTGTGGGATCTGCTCGTAACCCCACTTCTTGTAGGTGATTTTGGGCAACGTCTCCTCCACGTATGTGGCCAGGCCGTTCACCGTCACCTTGCCCTCCCGGTCCTTCGCTGCTCCCGACATCCCTTGGAGGAGGGTGTAGGTAAATACCCCGTGTCCCTCGTAGCCCTCCAGGGCCACCTGGTCCTTGCTGGAGGCCACGATGGTGGAACGTCCTGTCGCTCGGCTCAAGCGGGCCACCGCTGTCTTCTCCACGATGTTGCGGGAGGCCACTGCTTCGGCGAAGGAGCCGCTGTTGCAGGTGTCGAGCAGCAGCAGTGATTTCAGCGCCTGGATATGGGTCAGGTTCCGCATCAGGTCATCCTTGGAAACCCCCTGGGCCTTGATCGCCTCCTCGCCGGTGAAGCGGAAATCGACGGGGAGGAAATAATAGTTCCCATCCTTCTCATAGGTGATCCCGTGCCCGGCAAGAAAAAGGACAAAGACATCGTCCCGTCTCGTCTTGTCTTCCAGCTCCCGGAATGCCTTCTCCAGACCCGCCCTTGTCGCGTCATCATCATAGAGGGTCTTCACCACCACCTTGCCGAAGAGGCGTTTACCGCCGCCCTGGATGCTCCGGACCAGGTCGTTGGCGTCAGGGATGGGGTACTTGAGGCGCAGGTCACCATCCCGGTATTTGTTCACCGCCACGGCGAGGACGTAGAGGTCGGGTTTCTCCTTGCCGCCGGAGCGGAAGGTCAGTTTCGCCTCTGCCCGGTTCGATTCGATGGTGTTGTCTTTGTTTCTGGCCATCAGTCCAATGACGTTTTCCCCTGCCGCGAGGGTCACCCTATGGCGGAAGCTCTTACAGGCAAGCGGCTGCCCGCTGCCTTTTCCCTGGCTTACAACCTTCAGGGATCGGCCGTCCGTGTCAACCACCACCGGCATGCCGTTCAAAAAGAACGTCACCTCCCCGATGCCGCCGCCCTGGTCGCAGATCTCCCCGGCGATCTCCGTATCCCGGCTCTTCCGGGGACCGGATGCCGTAGTCAGGCGCACTGACGGCGGGAGGGCTTCCGTGGTAAGGAGGCGGTTGACATCCACAGCCTTGGCGTACTCGGAGATGTCCTTCCCCTGGAACTTGGCCAAAACCAGGTCGGGCCGGTAGAACTGGTCATAGAGTTTGTCCACATTGACAAACCGGGCCGCCTGATCTTTCCCCCGGTTCAAATGGTAGCCGATCAGCTCCGCCCCGCCTTCCGAGGCGTCAAAAAATCCTTCCGGCGTCCAGAGCACCCAGCGCTTCCGGTCCTTGTGGGGGAAGAAGGCCAACAGTTCCTTCCCGTCGGTGAGGCGGTACCAGCGGATCGTCCCGTCGCCGAAGGCGGCCACGCCCAGGCGGCCGTCCTTGGAGATGTTCACAGCCCAGGCCGCGCCGGGAACCAGGGCTTGCCATTTTTCCTTGCCTTTGCGGTCGAAATAGCGCAGATACCAGTCCGTCCCCAGCAAAAAGGAGTCCCGGGACGGGGCAATGGCGAGACTGCGGGACATCTCGTATTGCCTAAGCGCCAACGCCCGGCCGTTTAGTTTGGGGGATCTTGAATTTTTCCAGTCCGTTACGGGGAGGCCCGTTGTGTCCGGGGGATAAAGGCCCGCGGCCTCCCCGCCAGCAGAGAGCGTCCGGGTGGAAAGATCGAACGTCGCGGGGGATTTACCCCATAGTTCGTAGCCGAAGCTCACTTTTTTGCCGTCGGACGAGAGGCGAAAGCCTTCGCAATTAGCCCGGTAGTCAGCAATCTGGGCACTTTGAAAAAGGATCCGCTGGCCGTTTTTATCTAGAACGCCAAAGGCGGGGTCTCCCGCGCCATAGACGACACGTCCCGCTGCCAGTGGGAGGATGGACATGATGGTGTTAGGCGAACCCGGCAGCTCCCGGTGCTCGCCCCGACTCTCTTTTCCCCAAGAAAGAATTGGAAATTGGCCGCCTTTTTGATAGGTTCCCCCAGCATACAGCCGGCCATCGGGGGAAAAGGAGACCTTGCTAAGATCGCCGTTATCCACGCCGGAGGTATCCGGGGAATAGAGGTGGGAGAGGTCCTGGCCGGAAAGGACATCCACCCGGGTGGAATCGTTAAAGCCTACGGCCAGTTTCTCCCCGTCGGGGGAAAAGAAAATGGAAAATGGCTGCTTTCCCCCCGGGGCCTTCTGCCTGGCCAGGAGCTTCAGGCCGCCAGCGCCGGGCCGGTCGTAGAGGCGGATATAGCCGTCCAAAGAGGCGGCGGCCAGTCGGCCCCGGCGGTCAAAAACGACGGAGTATGAATCAGTGCCGTAATCTCGGTCCTCACCCACCGGTCTGCCGTCGGCGGCCCGGAAGACGCGGATGCCGTTATTTTGTCCCAGCGTTGCCGCCAGATAGCGCCCGTCGGGGGAAAAGGCAAGATGATTGATCACACTGGGGAGGCCGGTAATCCTGCGGGTAAGCTCACCCGTAGGGCGGTGGAAGAGGTAGATGCTCACACCATCATCGGCCAGCCCGCCTTGCGGTCCGGCAAATTGCGTCCACCCCCCGGCAGCCACGGTCTGTCCGTCCGGGGAAATCGCCACGGCATAGATCTTCCCTTCATCTCCCTCGCCAATAGGCGGCCGCAACACAGAGAGCAACCGGCCGGTGGCCAGTTCCCACACCCGGATACTCTTGTCGTCGGAGGCGGTGACAAGATACCGGGTGGCGTCATCCACGCCGATGCGCTTGATGACTGCCGTGTGCATCGCTGTTTCGATTTTCAGGATCGGTTCCTTGGGCGGTTCCGCCGCGGTGACGGGAGCATTAATCGGTCCGAGTAGCATCAGGCAGAATATGACAATTATCCCCAACCCCAAAATCAGTCTTCGCATGAATCCCACCTCTTCAGCAAACAGGGCCATAGATTCCGTTGAGCTTCATCGCGGCCTGCTGCGTGCAGTATTGTATAGGTAATCAGCTTATGTTTGAGATGAATTGTTTTCGCAAAGTAGTATAACACATCACAAGTGATTTTCGTAAAAATTATCCGGACACTATGGAAAATACCATTCTGCCATCGGATATCCTGGGCTTCAGGACCAACCATTACCAATGGTAATTCCAAGTGACGCTTGGGCAAACGGAACCTTGCTATAAAGCATATAGGCACGAAAAAAATCCGCAATCGCCACACCCTTTCAATGCTACACTTGATGAGGTAATGAACTGTATACTGAACATGGAGCAAGAGAAATAGAAAAGGTTTTTGCATGCTCTCGGCAATCGCATGATACGGTAGCTAAGGATTATTGGTTTAATAGTTTTGCCCTTATGGCTGCCGCAGGTCTGAACATTTAAGCACGTAGTGATAATTATCGATTTGTTTAATTTTTTAACAGGAGTTCCATGTACACGTACACACACGCTTACTGGGACCCAAAACCTTTGACCCACCCCTCCGCTCCCCCGCCATCTCGACACCCCGGTACTCCCCTCGAAGGTATGATTAGGTGACGGTTGACATATCTGAATTTTTTACCCTCTGGCAGATCCGGAAGCATGCTACAGGAAACCTGTCACCCAACTTTGCTCTGTAGCCGACAAGGTGCAATTGTTTGATCCCGGGTTTTTCAGGGTGAGGTAATAACCACTACTTCTTGAAGTCCACAAAAATATCATGCCTTATGAAATACAAGCTATCGATTGGTATTCATTACCCTTTATTGACAGAAATCAAGTATGTGGCAATCTTGACAAGCTTTCCAATCCGAAATCTTCGTGCCTATGCCGGGGGTGCTTGCCCAAAGAGCGCCACAAATTGCTTTTTCGATGCTCCATGTGGCCTAATGATCAGAAGATTGCTGAAGAAGGAACGCCGTTGATCCATATGTCGTTTAGTCACCCCTGATCTTCTATGATAATATCCCTTGACTTGAGAAAACTACACTCCTAATATTCCGTACCGTTAAAAAGTAAGTTCTTGTCGATTCAATATCAATCCTATCCCGAAAGGAGATCATCATGGCTCAAAATGAATCAGACAAACTACACATCCCGCGGCGCACTTTATTGAAAGGGGCCGGAGCCTTGGCTTTGTCTCCACTTCTGATGAGCCTCGAAGGCAAATCTTCGTTCGCCGCCGCTTCTAATATCAAAAAGGGATCTCGGGCGCAGAAATTCAACACCAAGCTTGTTCTGTTGGGCACAACTGGTGGTATGACATGGTGGCCGGGTTCAAACCGAGCCAGCTCTTCTCAAGCATTAGTCGTTGGTGACTCCATGTACATCATTGACCTGGGATTCGGCGCCACGCAACGGCTTGCTGAAGCGTTCAACCACGCAAAGTTCGTGACTATCAACGGTGAGAAGCTGCAACTTGAGTTATCCACTTTTCTCAAGAATGTCCGGGCAGTCTTTCTTACCCATCTCCATATGGACCATTTGGGGGACTATCCGACTTTTCTAATGATCGGAGCCAGGGCGGGCTTCGGCATCCCGAACCGATTACAAATCATTGGTCCCGGGGATCGGGGAAGGCTGGAAGAGAATAAGACCGGGTACTCCGGCACGATCCTCAAGGCGGAGTGCGGCGGTCCCAAGCAAACCACAACTCCGGGTACCAAACAGATGACAAACCTGCTGTTGCAAGCATTTGCACAGAACTTCAATGATTGCGCGATGGATGCGGGATACCCCGATCTCCAGAATATCATTGATGTCAAGGAAATCGGCGACCCCCGGACTATTCCCTGGCCGGTGGATTTCATCCTGCCGAATCCATCCAAGCCCTGGACAAGGAACGAAACCTGTCCGGCCATGGTTCCTTTCGAGATTTACAGGGACGACCTAATCCGAGTCTCGGCCATTCTGGTTGATCATTATCAGGTCTATCCATCCTTCGCCTTCCGATTTGACACTAATGACGGCTCGCTGGTCATTTCAGGCGACACAGGACCGGACACCAAGGGGAACCTTCAGAAACTTGCCAAGGGCGCCGATGTTCTTGTCCACGAGGTCATTGACAACGCCTGGATTACGGCGACCTTCAAGGGAGTAAAGGAGGGTGATCCCGCTTGGCCTCTCTACTACCATGCCATCACGGCTCACACAACCATCGAGGATGTTGGGAGAGTGGCAGAGCAGTGCCAGGCCAAAACGCTTGTGCTCAGCCATATCGGCCCGGGGAATACTCCACTCTCGCGCCTGAAGAAGGCGCAGAAGAACTTCTCCGGAAAGCTCATTATTGGCGAGGACCTGATGGAGATTGGTTTGGGCAGGGCCCATAGGTAATCTCGTACTTGATTATTGAGATCGCATTCCAAAAGGGGCCGAAAGTGGTCACAAGCCACGCATCCATATAGAATAGCTTGCAAAAAGAGCTGAGATCAGGACCCATCTTTGCAGGTTACAATCTGCTATCATTGGTCCGGCCAGGTTGTGCAAGCCATCGCTTTGCAGATGAACTGACCACCCTACCCACCCTTACCCTCCAGCAGCCTCCTTTTCTCCTCTAACTGCAAGTACCGTTCAACGGAAACGACCGGCCCTGTTCCAGGACTGGAAGGTGGTTCTCTCTTTCTCCCAACCTCCGCACCCGACCTGAAGCGCATCAGGGGTCGCCGATCGTCGAGACGAACCAGCAACTGGCCCTGGCTGCCGCAATGGATAAAGTCACGGCATAGGCTCGTTTGCTTTCCCTCCAGGTGGGTCCGCCGACGTTAGACAGCGCGCCGGGGGCGCTGTTCCCGGACGACTGTCTTTCGCTCCGAGATCAAGAGCAGCAAGAAGATTCAAAGAGAACGTGTTGCGATGCCGATATCTCATCTTTCTTGATCCGTCCCCCTTCCAGGGTAATGCGGCGGCACGTCAAGAAAAAATATGCTAAATACGGCATAAGTTTAAAATAGCAAATACTCGCTCAGTGGATAACATCAATTTCCCCTTTGTAGTCCATCTCTTATGATGCCTCTGCCGTGTATGGTTCGTCCGGTTTTTGTGTACTTTCAGGCCTGCGGATCGAAATATTCCTTGACTTGAGAAGACTGCCCCTCTATACTTAAGGGTAAAAAGTAGCATCTTTTCGACCATATTATCTTATTAATCATCGGTTCGGAGGACACCGGGAATGAAAAGAACAATCAGAAGGTTTTTCGTTGTGTTGTCCATTTTAGGACTGGTTTTGTTGACCGTGCCCGCCTACGCCGAGGACATCAGGGTATCCGCCGCGGCAAGCCTGCGCGAGGTCGTCACGGAACTGACGGCGAATTACACCAAGACCCACCCCGAGGTTAAGTTCCTGAACAATTTAGGGGCTTCGGGAGCCCTCGCCAAACAGATTGAAAACGGCGCCCCGGCGGACATTTATTTCTCCGCGAATCTGGAATGGATGGATTACCTAAAGGCAAAGAAACTGTTGGATGAGAAAAGCATCGGCGTTTTGGCGTACAACTCCCTGGTCTTTGTCGGGATGCCCGATGCGAAGGCGAAAAGGATAGAGGATGTACCCATGCTGGAGAAGATCGCCATCGGCAGCCCGAAGAGTGTTCCCGCGGGTGATTATGCCATGAAGGCCCTGAAAAAGGCCGGCATTGATAAAAAACTTGCAAACAAACTGGTCATGGCCAAGGACGTCAGGGAATGCCTGATGTACGCGGAGAAGGGTGAGGTCTCCGGGGCCTTTGTTTACAAAACCGACGCCCTGCAAATGGCTAAAAAGGCGAAGATTCTTTTCGTTGTTCCCCAGGAGCTTTATCCTCGCGTGACCTATCCCGTTGGGCTCACGATCTCGGGAAGCAAAAAGGCCGATGCCGTGGCATTCCACAAGTATCTTCAATCCACCGAAGCGAAAGGGGTGCTCACAAAATACGGCTTTATCGCCAAATAATCCTTCATGGGCATTTTCAGCGAATCGGATTACCTCGCCATTCTGCTGTCCATGAAGGTGGCCGTAGTGGCGACCATCCTGTCCCTACCCTTCGGCTTTGCCGTGGCCTATGTCATGACATACCGGAAGTTCCGGGGACGGGTCGCCCTGGATGTGGTGGTGAATCTACCCCTGACCTTGCCACCCGTTGTCATCGGTTATCTCTTGCTCCTGCTGTTGGGAAAGAACGGCTGGATCGGGATGTGGGTACTGGAACCGCTGGGAATAAAAGTTATTTTTACCTGGAAGGCCGCGGTTATCGCTACGGCCGTAGTGGGTTTCCCACTCATGGTCCGGTCGATCAGGACGGGTATGGAGGCCATTGATGAAAAACTCATCCAGGCATCCCGCACCTTGGGTGCCCGATGGTTTGATACGGTTGTAACAGTCATTCTTCCCCTTTCTTTCCGCGGTATTATCGCCGGATCCATCCTGATGTTCGCCCGCGGGTTAGGTGAATTCGGAGCCACGATAATACTCGCCGGCAACATTCCCGGAGTGACGCAGACCATTCCTCTGGCAATCTATGAATATGTCAGTTCCCCTAGCGGGGATACCGTGGCCGTGGCCCTGTGCGTCGTATCCGTCACCATCTCCGTCGCCGTTTTGATCTTCCACGAATGGCTGGGGAGGCGTATTGTCAGGGTGGACTGATATGGAATTGCGAGTCGCCGCCCAAAAAAAACTCGGGACGTTTTCCTTGAAAATGGATTTCACGATTGTTGGCGACCGGATCGGGATCTTCGGCCCCTCCGGTTGCGGCAAATCCACCCTCATGGGTCTCATCGCCGGGTTGCACCATCCGGACCGAGGGCTTATTACCATTGACGGACAGCCCGTTTTTGACAGTGGGGAAAGAGTGAATATCCCTGCAGAGCACAGACGCATCGGCATGGTCTTTCAACGCCCCCATCTTTTTCCCCACCTCTCCGTCAAGGGGAACCTCCTTTATGGCTACCGGCGTTGTCCCCCGGATCAGCGCAAAATCACCCTGGAGAATCTGGTGGACGTGCTGCAGATCGGGGATCTTCTGCAACGGAGTGTGCGTAACCTCTCGGGAGGCGAGCAGCAGCGCGTAGCAATCGGCCGGGCAGTTCTTGCCAATCCCCGCATGTTGGTGATGGACGAACCCCTTTCCGCCCTGGACGACAGCCTCAAGTTCCAGATCATCCCTTTTCTCAAGAGATCCTGTGAGGCCTTTGCCATCCCCTATCTTTTCATTTCCCATTCCTTGACGGAAATGAGGATCATGACCGATCAGGTGTTGATCGTAAACGAAGGGAGTGACGCCGGGCAAATGACGGCGGAGGGACTGGCTAGGGATGCCATGGGGAAAAGTCCGGACCCATACACGAATCTCCTGCAACTGAGAAAACTTCGCAATTATGATGGTTTATTTGCCTATCGCTGGGGAGACAATGAACTGCTGATTTCAGGGGACGGGCAGCAGGACGCCCTTTATGAGCTTTCTTCCACGGACATTATCCTTTTCAAGCGCCACCCCGAGGCAACCAGTGCCCGCAACCTCTTGCAATGCCGGGTGGGCGAAATGTTTGCGGCGGGAAACAGGATCGGCATCGTGCTCTTATGCGGCGGGGAGAAGCTCGTTGCCGTGATTGTGAAGGAAGCGGCTCAGGACCTGGAGATCAGGAATGGCATGGAGGTTTTCGCCGCCATCAAGGCAACGGCCTTTAGACACCTGGGGTGAGCCGCAAATGTTACCGGGTCCCAGACACAAGCAAGGGGCTGCCCCTGGCAGTCGTCCATGCCGGTGTCAGCCCCTGCGCAAACATAACCATGACCGTCCGAAAACGATCCCGACCAGGATCGGCTAATCAACAGCCACCATGACATTGGATGCCTTGATGACCGCATAAACCTCCATACCCTTTTTAAGCCCGAGGGCCTCGGCTGAAACCTTGGTGATAATCGAGACGATTTCGGTACCGCCGGGAAGCTCAATGTCAACTTCCGCGTTGACGGGACCCATTGTTACTTTCTTGACCTTGCCCTTTAACGTGTTACGTGCGCTGACTTTCATTTTTCACCTCCTGGTTTGAGATCTCCGAAACACGACCAACACAACTGTTTACGTTTAAGACGACTATTTGTATATAGGTAGCAGTCAAATCCTTCCTTGTCAATGAATGCATGGCGGGCATGGGGAATTCTTTCCATTCACATTTCATGGTAAATTTGATAAAAATGGCAAAAAATGGAGGCGGAGATGAACATCGTTACAGAAGATCCTTTGGATACGACCAACCTGTTCGCAAGGCTCGGCAAACGGAATGCCGGATCGGTTATCTTCCATTATGCCGTCGTGAAAGGCCAGGCGGGCGAAAAAGCGTCAGCGGGGATCCGCTTTGAGCGGGGTGGCGATGTGGAAGGTGAAATGGCGGACATCGAAACGGACATGCGGAATCGCTGGCATATCGACGATATCCTGCTCGTCCGGCGCATCGGCCTCTTGCAGGTCGGCGATTTGATCTCCCTGGTGGCGGTCAGTTCAGAGGCCAGCAAGGATGCCTTCGAGGCATGCCAATATGGTCTGTCCAGGATCAGGAAGATGGGGAGCCTCAAAAAAACCGAACTTATTCTGGACCGAGGAGGCAACCATTGTTCTTCAAGGTGAAGACATCCGAAGAGGTCCTGGAGATATTGAAAGGCTTCGACCCCGTAGGCACGGAGGTCGTCCACATCGAAGACGCCCTTAACCGCGTCCTGAGCGGACAGATCGTTTCCGAAGAGGACATGCCGAATTTTTCCCGGTCTTCCATGGATGGCTATGCGGTGCGGGCAAAGGACACCTTCGGCGCTTCCGACAGCCTTCCCGCCTTCCTGGAGCTGAAAGGGGAAGTGATCATGGGTGGAACGCCCACGGACCGTGTCGTTCCGGGAACCGCCGTGAGGATATCGACGGGGGGAATGATCCCGGAAGGAGCTGACGCCGTGGTCATGATCGAGCACTGTCAAAGCATGGACGACAAAACCATTGAGGTGTGCCGGTCCGTGGCGCCCCTGGAAAATGTCATCGCCAGGGGTGACGATTTAAGAGCCGGGACCATCGTCTTCGGAAAAGGCTCCATCCTCAGGCCCCAGGACATCGGCCTCATCGCGGGTCTGGGCGTGGAGACGATCCCGGTGTATAAAAGACCCACGGTCGGGATCATCTCCACGGGGGACGAGGTCATCCCCATCGATCTGCGCCCCAGGCCCGGACAGGTGCGGGACATTAACAGCTATACCCTGGGCGCCTTCTGCCGCCAGAGGGGGGCGATACCCATGAACATGGGGGTATGCAAAGACGACTTTGACGAAATGAGAGAAACCGTCGGCAGGGTTCTCAATGCCTGCGACACCGTATGGATATCAGGCGGAAGCTCCGTAGGGGCAAGGGATATGACCGTGAAGGTCCTTGAATCTTTTGCCGAGGCGCGACTCCTTGTTCACGGCATCGCGATAAGCCCGGGAAAACCGACAATCATCGCCAGAATCGGCGCGAAGGCCCTGTTTGGGCTGCCCGGTCATGTTGCCTCGGCCATGGTTGTGGCGGAGATTTACTTGGCCCCTTTTCTATCGGTACTGTCAGGGGAACGGCGGTCGTCCGGGGACGGTCATTTATACCGGCAGGCCGAACTTGAACGTAATGTGGAATCGGCAAGCGGGAGAGACGACTACATCAGGGTCAGATTGAACAAACGTGAGGGGCGGCTCTTCGCGGAGCCGATCTTCGGCAAATCGGGCCTCATCTCCACCCTGGTCGATGCCCAGGGACTGGTCAAGATCGACAGAAACACGGAAGGGATCTACCAGGGGCAGACCGTCGAGGTGATGCTCTTCACTCCCTCCCGGGGAGAGGCATGGTGAAAAGAAACGTCTATCTGGCCATGAAGGATCTCCGAGAGGCGAAGGAGATCTTTTCCGGTGTATGGCGGGGAAAGAAAACCCTCCCCGAACGGATCAACACGGAAGACGCCTTGGGGCGAGTCACCGCATGCCCCGTTTATGCCGGGGTTTCCGCACCTGCCTATCATTCCGCGGCCATGGACGGCATCGCCGTCAGGGCGGAAATGACGTACGACGCCACGGAACAGCTCCCGAAAGTATTAACGACAGGCGAAGACGCCGTGTGGATCAATACGGGCCAGGCCCTGCCCGAGGGGTACAACGCCGTCATCATGGTGGAGAAGATCCATGAACTGGATGAGGGACACCTCGAGATCCGGTCGCCCGCCTATCCCTGGCAGAATATCCGGAAGGTCGGGGAAGACATTGTCGCCACCCAGCTCCTCTTCCCGCAGAATTATCTGATCCGGCCCTACGACATGGGGGCGCTGGTCGCCGCCGGCGTCTTTACGGTGATGGTCCGGAGGCAGCCCAGGGTGATCATCATCCCCACGGGGGCGGAAATTATCAGCCCCAAGGATGTCACGGATTTCCGTCAGTTACGCAACAACCGGATCATCGACTCGAATTCCATCACCCTGGCGGGACTTATCCGTGAGGCAGGCGGGGCGCCCCGGATCTTCCCTATCACCCCCGACGAGGAAGAAGCTATCCGGGATGCCCTTTTAAAGGCCGCGGATTCCGATGCGGACCTGATCCTCATCAATGCCGGATCATCGGCGGGCTCCAAGGATTATACCGCTAATATCCTGGCGGATATAGGGGAAGTCCTCGTCCACGGGGTGGCCATGATGCCGGGGAAACCGACCATCTTGGGCATTATCGGCGGGAAGCCCATCATCGGGATTCCGGGATACCCCGTTTCCGCAATCCTATCTTTCGAGCAGTTCGCCAAACCCCTGCTCTTGAACCTCCAAGGCTTGAAGCCTCGTAAAAGCCGCACCATCACCGTCAGGCCATCGAGAAACATCCCCTCCAAGCTGGGCACGGAAGAATTCGTTCGCGTCAACATCGGCCGGGTCGGAGACCTGAGCATCGCCACGCCCCTTCCCAGATCGGCAGGTTCCATCACCACCCTCACCAGAGCGGAAGGGATCATCCGCATCCCGCCCCTCTCGGAGGGCATCGGCCAGGAGGAAGAAACAATCGCCGAGCTTCTTGTCGATGATGATGACTTGATCAATACCGTCGTCATTATCGGCAGCCATGACATCACCCTGGATGTCCTTGCCGACGAGGTCAGGAACGCCTCGGGACGGAATATCCGGATTTCGTCAGGAAACGTGGGGAGCATGGGGGGGCTGATCGCAATCCGGAAGGGGATCTGTCATATCGCGGGCTTGCATCTTCTCGATACGGAAACGGGAGAATACAATGTTCCCTACCTGCGGAGATACCTGAAAGGCATCAGGATAAGCCTCTTTCACCTCGTCCTCCGAGAGCAGGGGTTGATTGTTCAAAAGGGCAATCCAAAGGGCATCAAAAGAATCATGGACCTCGCCCGGAACGACATCTCCTTCGTCAATCGGCAGGCAGGCTCGGGAACACGCATATTGCTGGATTACAATCTGGTCCGTTCCGGCCTCAGCCCGGAAGCCGTTAAAGGGTACGGTCATGAAGAATTTACCCATATGTCCGTGGCCGTGGATGTATTGAGCGGCGCCGCCGATTGCGGCATGGCCATTTACGCCGCCGCCCGGGCCCTTGACCTGGACTTCATTCCTTTGGACAGAGAACAATACGACCTCGTTATCCCCACCGCTTATCTCCAAGATCCCAATATCCAGGCCGTCCTGGAAACGATCCGCTCTCGGAAGTTTCGCGACAGGGCCGCGGCCCTCGGGGGGTATGACCCGTCGCGAAGCGGGGAACTGGTAATGGAGTTGGAACCCTGATCGCTGCGGAGATGATCCGTTATCCCGAGATTTCCTGCCGCTTCCGAAAGCCACTGCCGGTGCCGATGATCCGGCCGCTGTCCCTCAACTCCTGCTCCAGCATTTCCGGAAAGTCGGGAACATTTGTGGATGCTGAGCTTTTACCGGGATAAATCTCGTAGAGTCCCCTATAAACGACCGGGGTGAAATTGGGCATGATGACGTTGGCACCGGATTGCAAGGCATCGCGCCACCCCTGGGGTGCGATTGTTGCCAGGGCCGTAGTTGCCGGGATGTTCGTCGATCTGGTGAGCAGGCGGGCCACCGCCAGCACCTTCAGCGTCATCGCCGGACTGCCGTTCGGGCAGGGAGCCAGTGGCGTTTGGGGATGAGCGATAAAGGGACCGATCCCCACCATATCGGCGTCGATCTCCCGGATAAAGAGGAGGTCGGCGGCAAGGTCGGCGGTGTTCTGTCCGGGAAGTCCGACGATGTTCCCCGTGCCAATCTCGTAGCCCAGTTCTTTCAGATGGCGGAGACACTGCTGCCGCTCCTCGTGACGACATCCGGGACGGAACCGGGCATATAGCTCGGGAGAGGATGTTTCTTGCTTCAGGAGGTAGCGGTTCGCCCCGGCTTCCCGAAAGGCGAGATAATCCCCAAGGGGCCGCTCGCCTACGGAAAGGGTAACCACCAGGGAAGTTTCATCCTTGATCCTCCGGATCAGGCGGCAGATACGGACGGTGCTTTGGCAGGGGTCTTCTCCCGACTGGAGGACGATAGTAGAGATACCGGCGGCCTTTATCCGGTGGGCGGCAGCCAGGATCTCTCCTTCCTCCATTCGGTAACGGGGCAAATCCCGGTTGCTTAACCTCAGTCCACAATAGAGACAGTCACGACGGCAGAAATTGGAGAACTCGACAATCCCCCGCAGGAACACCTCGGAACCGACAAAGCGTTGCCGAATGGCATCGGCGGCTATAAAAAGCTTCTGAAGCTCTTCGGGATCGGCAATCTCCAGGAGCCGAACAATCCCTTCTCTGGTCAGTTCCCCGTTTCGGACAGCATCGGCAATGGCGGCCCCTGTTTCCATCCCGGCGCCGTCAGATGTAGAGGTCGCGCTCTCCATGTTCAATCCTCGCCAGACGTCCGGTCAGGGTTTCCCGGACGCCCGCTGGATCGGTCTCGGCAACGAGGCGGGCGATCAACTTTTTTCCCGCGGTCTTTGTCTCCTCGGCGGCATAATCTTCCAGGTATTCCATGAAAGTGAAGATCGCGTTGCTCCGGCAGAACCTTTGGATCAGGCCGGGCTTGGCCAGGTCCATGAAATCCTGACCCGTCCTCCCGAGACGATAGCAGGCCGTGCAAAAACTGGGGATATGTCCATGGGTGCTGATATCGTGGATTACCTCGTCAAGGGTGCGGGTGTCACCGAGATTGAACTGCGCAGCCCGGAAGCCGTCGCTCGTCCCTTCCCGGTAGCCGCCGGGATTGGTCCGGGAGCCGGCGCTGATCTGGGATACGCCATGGTCGAAGATCTCTCTTCTCATGGCCGGCGTCTCCCGGGTGCTGAGGATCATCCCCGTATAGGGCACAGCCAGACGGATGACGGCCACGAGTTGCTGGAAGTCCTCGTCGCTCACGGGGCAGGGCGGCGTCATCGCGGCCGGGGCATTGAGGGCCGGCTCCAGGCGGGGAATGGAGATGGTGTGGGGACCCACGCCGCAATCCCTCTCCAGTTGCCGGGCATGCATGAGCAGTCCCAGGACCTCAAACTTATAGTCGTAGAGTCCGAAGAGGGCGCCGATGCCCACATCGTTGATCCCTCCCTCCTGGGCGCGGTGCATCGCCGTCAGCCGCCATAGGTAGTCGGCCTTGGGACCGTCGCGGTGCATCTTCCGGTAGGTCTCATGATGATAGGTCTCCTGAAACAGCACGTAGGTCCCGATGCCGGCCTTTTTCAGGCGCCGGTAGCCCTCCACCTCCTGGGGAGCGATCTCGACGTTGATCCGTCTGATCTCACCGCCCTTTTCCGTCTTGACCCCGTAGGCTGTCTCGATGGCTTCCAGGAAATAATCGAGCCCGGAACGATCGGGATGTTCACCGCAGAGCATTAGCAAGCGTTTATGTCCTTCCCTCGCGAGGACCTCAACCTCCCCGCGGATCTGGCCCATAGTCAGGGCCACCCGGTTCAATTCCTTGTTACCCCGGCGAAATCCACAGTACAGACAGTTATTCGCACAATAATTGGCGATGTAGAGTGGGGCGAAGAGGACCAGGCGGTTGCCGTAGATCATCCGTTTGATCTCTCGGGCCGCTTGGAGAATCTCGCTGACGAGATCCCGGTCCTCAGCCTGAAGGAGAATGGCCGTTTCCTGTGGGGAAAGCCCCTTCAGTTCCCGGGCCTTGCCGATCACCTCCCGTACCCGGGCGGCGGTGGGACGACGGGTCGCTTCCAATAATTGCTCTATAAGTTCATCATCGATGAAATCCTTCATCATTCCTCCTATTGCGCCCGCATGCCGTTGATATTGCTTGCCGGGGCGGCCAGCTCCCGTTCATAGGCTGCCAGCGCCGCCGGGAAAGGCTGCAGGGTTCGTTCGATCACCCCCTGGGTAACGGAAATGGCCAGACCGTAATTGGTGATCGGCACCTGTTGCTCTCGGGCCTCCTTAAGGCGGCGGAGCATTTCCCGCCGGGTGAACATGCAGGCCCCACAGTGGACGATCAAGCGATACGGCCGGAGATCCCGCGGATAGTCTTTTCCGGCGGTGATTTCCGTTTGGATCTCCCCACCCACATACTGGCGCAGCCACCTGGGGATCTTCACCCTCCCGATATCGTCCGCCAGAGGATGATGGGAGCAGGCCTCGGCAATAAGGACTTGGTCGCCCGGCCGCAGGCTATTGATGGCCGCCGCACCGGCGGCGGCGACGTTGAGGTCCCCCTTTTGACGGGCAAAAAGGATGGAAAAAGTGGTGCAGGGTATTTCCCGGGGGACACCGGCGGTTACTTTCAGAACAGCCTGGGAATCACAGACCACGAGTCGTGGCGACTCCTTCAGTTGTCCCAGGAGGTGAGAAAGTTCTCGCTCCTTGATGATCAGGGCCGCCGCATCGATGTCCAGGGCAGCCCGGATGGTCTGCACCTGGGGCAGAATCAAGCGCCCCTTCGGGGCTTGAAGATCAATGGGCGTCACGAGGACGGCTAGCCCTCCCGGAGGTAGGAGATCACCCAAGAGAGAGGGGGAGTCAGCCGCTTCGCCGGACATGGAGGCCGCTAGATGGCGCTTTAACTCTCTCAGGCAGGCCTCCCGTCCCTTATCGTTCGTGGCCGCGACGGAGAGCAGTCGGGGCGTTTTTTCTCCGATAATGGCGAGATAGTTCGGGTCAGGACTCCCCAGGTCAATCTTATTGACGGCAATGACAAGGGGAATCATGGCCATTTCCGTTTCCTGCACGATCCTTTCCTCATATTCCGTCCAGACGCCCGCCTCGGCTACCAAAATGACCGCATCGGCGCGTTTCAGGGCCTGTGAGGTCTTTTTCCTTCGCAGCTCGGCAAGATCGGTCTTGTCGTCCAAACCGGCGGTGTCGAGAAAAACGACCGGTCCAAGGGGGAGAAGCTCCATGGTCTTTTCCACAACGTCCGTTGTCGTTCCCGGAACGTTGGAGGTAATTGCCACATCCTGACCGGATATGAGGTTCAGAAGGCTCGACTTGCCGACATTGGTACGGCCGACCAAAGCGATGTGGGTTCTATTGCCCTTCGGGGTTTCGTTCATCGTCTTTTAAATCCCCGGGCCATAAGGTTGCCGGGCATCTTCTTCACGGCGCGGGGGGAATCATTTATGGGGGACATTCTCCCCCCGCCGCACGTAGTGCGTATGGAGCAGTTCATGGGATTTATGACCCAGGGGTTCATGGAGGAACTTCCGGTAAAGGTTCTGAACGGATTCGTTTTCATGGGACTGGCGCTTCTTCTGGACCGTGCCGTCATCCCGGTAGAGGGCCTCGGCCCGGAGGGTCCGGATTTCGTCCGTCGTGGGGATGGGCTCCCCGCCCCCGGCAATGCAGCCCCCGGGACAGCACATAATCTCGATGAAGGCGTAGTCGGACTTCCCTGCCTGAATAAGTTCCAGGAGCCGGCGGGCATTGCCCAGGCCATGAGTCACGGCAATCTTCACCTTCCCCAAGGGACCGACCTCGACGGAGGCCTCCTTGACTCCGGTGAGGCCGCGGACGGTGGTAATGTTCAGATCGGGCAGGTTCTGCCCCGTCACCACGGCATAGACGGTGCGCAGGGCCGCCTCCATGACACCACCCGTGGCCCCAAAGATCGTCCCCGCCCCCGTATATTCTCCCATGGGGGCATCGTGCTCGCCATCGGGAAGATTGACGAAGTCGATCCCCGCCTCCTTGATCATCCGGGCCAATTCCCGGGTGGTCAGGACATAATCGACATCACGGTAGCCGCTGCTGGTCATCTCGGGACGCCCGGCCTCATATTTCTTGGCGGTGCAGGGCATAATGGATACCGAGACGATATCCTGGGGATTGATCCCGGCCTCCGCGGCGTAATACGTCTTGGCCAGGGCACCGAACATCTGCTGGGGCGACTTACAGGTGGAGAGGTGGGGGAGGAGGTCGGGATAGAAATGTTCGCAGAACTTGATCCAGCCAGGGCTGCATGAGGTGATCATGGGCAGGACGCCTCCTTCCTTGACCCGTTTGAGAAGCTCGTGTCCTTCCTCGATGATCGTGAGGTCAGCGGTGAAATTGGTGTCGAAGACCTTGTCGAAACCGAGCCTCCGAAGGGCCGTGACCATCTTCCCCGTAACGAGGGAGCCGGGGGGCATACCGAATTCCTCTCCCAGGGCGGAGCGGATGGCCGGGGCCTCCTGGACGACAACGTGCTTGGACGGATCGTTGATGGCTTGCCAGACGGCATCTACATCATCCTTCTCATAAAGGGCGCCCACCGGACAGGCCATGACGCACTGTCCGCAGGCGATACAGTTGGACTCGTCCAGAGGAAGGCCGAAGGCCGGGGCTACCCGGACATCGCTGCCCCGGAAGGAAGGCGTCAGGACCCCGACGGTCTGTATCTGTTCGCATACAGTCACGCAGCGGTGGCAATGGATGCACTTACGGCTGTCCCGGACCAGGGAGGGGCTGGAGTAATCAATCATGCCCTCGCGGGAAAATTCGGGGGGTTCGAAACGGAGCCGCTTGATCCCCGCGGCCTCGGCGACCCGCTGGAGTTCGCAGTTGCCGTTGCGGACGCAGAAGTTGCACTCCTGAGGATGGTTGCTGAGAAGAAGCTCCACGACCAGCCGGCGGGCGACCCGAACCCGTTCCGTATTCGTCCGGACGACCATTCCCTCCGTCACCGGAAAGGAACAGGCGGCAGTCAGGCTTCGTTGCCCCTCCACCTCCGTTAGGCACACCCGGCAGGCCCCCGGAGCGTGTCCGATCTCCGCCCAGGCACACAGGGTCGGGATCTTGATGCCCAGCCGCTTGGCCGCCTCCAGGATGGTCGTACCCGCTTCCACCTGCACCTGCCGATTATCGATGGTTACCGTCACTAATGACATTTCCGTTCCTCCTGTTTAATATTTGCATGCTTTTTTTAACATATGTCACGCAGGACATATTCCTTTCTTCTAGAAATGTCAAGTCCTACGATAACGGACCGCAACCATCGCCGCCAACTTACGCCCGTTACCGTGCGCCTAATGACGCAAAGTATTAATTTTACAGATAGATCAAGGTTTTACGATCAACAGGTCGGTCGTTTAGGTACTACAGATTTTCGAGAGGGTTCAGATAATCGTTTTTATCGTCTGTCCCGGCCGATGAGAAAGATGCAGAGCGGGGACGGCTGATCCTGTTTTTTACAACCATTTCCGGGGCGGATCAAAAACTTCGCCGGTGCGCCGGCATAAGATATACTATTGTTATTGTTAATGATTATACGACACAGCTCCCCGTTTTCTTAAGATTTTCCGCCTCGCCGTCCGATTTGCTGGGATGGTTGTACTGAAGGGAGAGGAAATCGGGGAAAAAAAGAGACCTGCCCATGGTGAGCAGATCTCTTTCCTTGTCGTGACATTTTTATATTCTCCCGGCGGCGATGCGGGCTCAGTCGCCAATCACCGCCGTCCCACCGGGGGAATCTCGATTCTCAGTGGCCGTGGCCGCCGGAAGGCTTCTCCTCGCCATAGACCACCAGCTTCCCTTCGTGCTCCATCTCCTTCAACCACTTGGGGTGCTGCTTCTTCAACCACTCCCGGGTCACCCAGCCCGTCAGCATCGCCGGCAACGATCCCGGAGAACCCACC
>JAKQIZ010000024.1 GCA_029561465.1 Deltaproteobacteria bacterium
GGTGGGTGAGAAACTGACTGTACGGGATGACCTGGACGGAAAAAAGGGCGGCGATGTAACTCTGGATGATGAGGACCAGCCAGATTCCGATGAGGACGTACCAGAGGGAAAACCTGTGTTTTTTCTCCATAAAACCCCTCCCAACGATTTTGACGATCCGTTAGCGGTCTCCCGGTGCCGGGCTGTTGATAATTATCGAAATTGCCAGGCTAATTTTTGGGGCTTTCTAACAGAAGGCAGGAAAAAGCTCAAGGAGAAATACATCTCACAAATAAAACGGTCTAGTAAAAAGTCGCAAAATGGGCACAGGCATGGCGGTCCTTGGTCATGGAGGGCGCCGCGCACCGGTCACTCGGTGGCTTACGGACCCCGGCCTCTTTCCGTCTTGACAGACCGCCGGGCAAGCCCTATATAAGCAAGAAAAGGGGACGCGGATGGGGAAATGGGAAGTGTCCCCCGAGGAGGATTTATGGAGGCATTCCCGCGCGTCGCCCGGCGGATCTATGAGGAGGCCCGGCAGTCGCAACGTCTCATCGCCGGCCGTTCCCTGGAGGAGCTCAAGCAGATCGCCCTCCGCCAGGAAGGGGTGATCCAGACGCAGTTTGGCTCCGTGGCCGCTGATTCGGAGCCCATGTCCCGTTCCGCCCCCCACACCCGCAACAGTATCGATCATCCCTTCGGGGAAGCCGAAGAGGCCCTAGCGGACCAGGCGGCGGCGGTCTTGAGCCGGGAGCGGGTCATCGCCCTCGATACGATCATCAGCGACAGCCGGGACGGCGTCACGGCCCGTTTCCTCATCCCTGAACCTTATGCCCAGCTCGCCTACGGGCTGAAGCTCCTGTTCGACTATCCGGCGCCCCGGACCGTGGAAGATCCGACCTACACGATCATCTACTTCACCGACGAGGCCTTCGAATTCAACAAGAAGAAAAAACTGGTGGACAAGGACATTGACGTCCGCCTCTGGATGGGGAGCCGCCGGGGGGAACAGGTCAAGATCTGCCGGAACACCATTTATTTAGGGGAAGGAAAGAAGGGGGTTTTCCAGTTCGAAGACTGGCGCGTGAAGGCCATCGATAAGTCGGGGATCTTCCTCCACACCGGCGCCCGGCGGGACTTAGTTTGGGTCTATGATCCCGAGACGGAACGCCCGGAGTTGAAGGAGATCGTCACCGCCATCTCGGGACTCACCGCCACGGGAAAGACAACGACCCTCTGTCGGAAGTTCGCCAAACTCCCCAGGGAATCTTCGGAGATGATCGGCGACGACGGCGGGACCCTGGCCTTCGACGGCAGCTACGCCGCCTTCGAAGTCGGCGGCCTCTATGTGAAGACCGAGGGCCTCGACGAGAGCCAGCCGGAGATCCTCCGGGCGGCGGAATCAAGGGACGCCTTCCTGGAAAACGTGGCGGTGACGAAGTATCCCTATATCCCCGATTTCCGGGACATCACCAAGACGGGAAACGCCCGGGCCGTGGTCACCCGGGACCATCTGGAGATCGCCGCACCGGGCCTGCGGGCGGACAAGGTCCATTACATCGTCATGCTCACCCGGAACCCCCTGGCCAACGTCATCAGCCGCCTCTCGCCGGAACAGGCGACGATGCAGTTCATTTACGGCGAATCCATCGAGAGCACCGGGGGCAACCCCGATGAGGCGGGAAAGTTCAAGCGGGTGGTCTTCCTCGACCCCTTCCTCACCGGGGACCGACTGGAACACGCCCTGATCTTTTATGAAATCGTGAAGAGAAACGGTATCCAATGCTATCTGGCCAACACGGGGCATATCGGCCCGGAGGAGTTGAAGGTGACCCTACGCCAGTCCCTGGCGGCCTACAACGATCTGGTACGGACGCAACTGCGGTTCAGCCGGGAAGGCGATTGCCTGGGTTACCGCTACCCCATCAAGTGCGACCGGGCCAATCTCGACCAGATGAACGCCCACCGCCTCTTCACGGACCGGGAGCTGACGCGACGGCGGGTGGAGGACTTCTTCCGGGGCCGGCGGGCCTTCCTGGAGGAGTTCGAAAGCCGCTACGGCCGGATCCCCGCCCCGATCCGGGAATCCCTCCCCTACGAATAGCAACCGCAATGGGGTCAGGTCTTTAAAATTAGCATTTTTACCGCCGGGGCAAAGAAGCGACGCGCTTTACCACCGCCGGCGCCCCCGGATGCTAAAATTACGAACCGTAAATCAGAGGCACGGATTTTCAGCTCCGGCTCTCTACTCGTCCTCTATTTGTCGGGGAAACCATTGTAGGGATTGACGGCGGGATCACGGAGACAGCGCGGGCAGAAGGCCTTGCTGTCCACATGGCCGCACCCGTAACCCCAGAGATCGAAGGTCCGGCAGGAAACGCAGAGCGGCGCCTGGCAACCGTCGCAGTAGATCACCGCCGGCAGCTTGCCGCAACAGCCACAGGGCGTTGCTTCGTCGTTGATGACTATCATGGGGGGCTTCCTAACACAGAACAAGGGAGAACACAAGCCAAGACCCGGGGTAATTTCCGTTGCGGCCGGGAGTAAGAACAAGGAGCGATCGATTCCCCTCATATCGTCGGCAATCCGGCCGGGGGTGCTGGCCGTGGTTGCGAAAAGAAAATTTATCCTCATCCTGCTTTTAGCCGGCATGTTCGGAGCCGCCTCCGTTATCTCTACAACCATCCCCACCGCCTGCACCGCGGAGGTCCACACGTCTGCATTCCCGACACCTGCTTTTTTCCCCGTAACCGCTACGTTGCCGACCTCCGCTGTCTTCCCGGCATCCGGTACGGCCGCGGCCACCTATGCCGCCACAGGCACCGTAACTCCGGCCGCGAATGTCCCGCCGACCGAATACCGTTACCGGGTTGTCCGCGCTTATCCCCACGATCCCGGGGCCTTCACCCAGGGCCTGGCCTGGGTGGACGGGCGACTTTACGAGGGCACGGGCCGGGAGGGAGAATCCTCCCTGCGCCGGGTGGACCTGACAACCGGACGGGTCCTCCAGGAGCGGCGGCTGGACCGACACCACTTCGGGGAAGGGATCACCGTCTGGAAAGACCGGATCATCCAGCTCACCTGGCGCTCCCGGCAGGGTTTCATTTACGACCGGGACTCGTTCCGCCCCCGGGGCGTTTTTCACTATGACCACGAGGGCTGGGGAATCACCCACGACGGTCGGCGGCTCATCATCAGCGACGGCAGCCCGGTGCTGCGCTTTTATGATCCGGAAACGTTCCGGGAAACGGGGCGGCTTCCGGTCCGGGACGAATACAGCGGCGCCGTGGGCGGGCTCAACGAGCTGGAATACGTCCGGGGGATGATTTACGCCAATCTCTGGCCGACGGACATCATTGCGATCATCGATCCCCGGACGGGACGGCTCCGGGGACGGATCGACCTCTCCGGGCTTCCGGCCGCGGCGACGCCGGCCTCCCGGAGCCGCACCGACGTCCTCAACGGCATCGCCTACGATCCGGCGGGAGATCGCCTCTTTGTCACCGGCAAATACTGGCCCTTGCTTTTTGAGATCAGAATTGTCAAGAAATGAAACGCTCATGACAGCAACCCATCCCCACCTTGATCCTCCCCTTGAAGGGGAGGAAAATTATTAGTGAACAAAATCAGGTGTTAATGAAGTCAAACAGATAGAAACGGATTTTCAGACGATCGCATTTTCAGATGAAAGGGAGGGAAGCGTGAAAAG
>JAKQIZ010000063.1 GCA_029561465.1 Deltaproteobacteria bacterium
AGCCGCCGCCGTTTCCAGATCACCCGCCCCAGATCCAGCAGGTTGATCTCATCTTCATCATATGGGGTCAGGTCTTTAAAATTAGCATTTTCTGTTTGGCACGGCGGTGGGCCGGGCTGACTCGGTTGCTGGTCCCTTCGATAACCGGCGCCGGCATCTTCCGGCGTCCGTGCGGGCGGATCTCCCATGCTGCTGATTCCCTCTCTTTTTGGTCATCCCGGCACGAAGCAGGCAGCGCGTTTCTGATTTCTGCCGCTACGCAAAGGACTCATATTATCTATATAGACAGATTGATGGTGGAGCTATAATCAAGATCGGTCCTAGTGTCAAGGCATAATCGGGAAAAAAGGGGGACGGGGAAAAAAGAGCCTTCCCTCTTTTTTTCATTTTTTTTAGCTTTTACGGCTGGTTTTGATCAGGAAACCGCTGATCTGCTGTTTGACCTTCTCACTTTTGCATTTGGGGCAGGTCACCTTCGCCTTGCCATGCTCCGACATCTTCTGGATCAAGGTAAAAGACTTTTTGCATGCCTCGCAGCGATACTCATACGTTGCCATCGTCATTTCCTCCTTTTTTTCTTAGTCTTTTTTTAATCGAAGAGACCCGTGGCGGCGAATTCGGCAATCTGCGCCTCCGTATAACCCAGGGCCTTGAGGACCTCCCGGTTGTGAGTCCCCGTCTTGACACCCGCAAAGGCGTAGGAGGCCGGAGTTCTGGAGAACTTCACCGGATTGGCCAGTTGGCGCACCGTGGCGCGTGGCGCGGCGATTCCCCCAGTGGCGGCCCCGGGGTCTCCCGCGGCTTTCCCGGATGCACCCCCACCCCCCGCCGCCCCGGCGGTGCCGCGGGCGCCGCTTTCCTTTATCGTCGAAGCTTTGCCTGCACCCTGAACACCCGCCGCAAAGGCGCCATCACCCGCTCCCAGTGCGCCACCGCCACCCCCCGCGTCTCCCCTACCCACGTCCGAGCCGTCGGGCGCCGCCAGCGGCACGTCCACCACCATCTCCCGCCCCCGGGCCAGTTCGCCCTCCAGGGCCTCCGCCAGGGACAGGACGGGCTCCACGCAGGCGTCCACCTCCTTGAAAATCGCCTCCCATTCCGCCCGGGTCTTCGTCCGGACGATCGCCCGGATCTCCTCCCGAACCCGCTCGAAATCCCCAGCTTTGGGCTGTACACCGCCGGGGATGAGATCGGGACGGCCGATCACCTCGCAGAGGGTCCGGAAGAACTGCGGCTCCAGGCTGCCGATGCTCAGATAGCCGCCATCTTTCGTCGCGTAGAAATCGTAGAGCGACCCCCCGTTGAGCCAGTTTTCCTCCCGTCCCGGCGCCTCGCCCCCGGCAAGATACGCGGCCCCCGCCATGGCGTTGAGGGCCATCACCCCGTCGGTCATGGAGATGTCGATATACTGCCCCTCCCCGGTCGCGGCGCGGCTCACCACCGCCGCCAGGATCCCGATAACGGCATTGTTGGAACCCGAGGCGATGTCGGCAATCTGGATTCCCATGAGGGTCGGCCCGGTCGCCTTCCGCCCCGAGTAGCCCATCGCCCCCGACAGGGCCATATAGTTCATGTCGTGCCCCGCCCGGTCCCGCAGGGGGCCCATCTGGCCGTATCCGGAGATGGAGCAGTAGATAACCCGGGGATTGACCTTCTTCAGGCGCTCGTAATCCAGTCCCAGCTTGGTCATGATCCCCGGCCGGAACTGTTCGATGACGATGTCATAGTCCGCCAGCAGCCGATGGACGATCTCGATCCCCCGGGGGTCCTTGAGGTTCAGGGCCAGGGAACGCTTTCCCCGCCCCAGATAGGCGCTCACGGCGCCTACCCCCGTCGCGGGGAGCCGGGGAGGCAGGAATTCCACCAGATCGGGCCGGGATCCCGAAGTGACGCGCAGGACGTCCGCCCCCATGTCGGCCAAGCACATCGTAGCGAACGGTCCCGGCAACAACGTAGTAAAATCCAGCACCTTAAGCGATTCAAGCGCTCCGGACATAGCCCCCCTCCCTTTTACCATGATGGCCGAAATTATCATAAACGGGCCTCGTTTTCCAGTAGGATTCCGCCGGCGCCGGCCCCAACGCCTGAATCATTTTCAACATGGCCGTTTCACTGGTTGACACGCCGTCGAAAATATGAAATCTTCTCCCACCGGTCCCAAGCAACATAACACTATAAAATCAAGAAGGTATAGTAAAATGATCGAAGAGAGATGCATCAACGCCATTCGCTTTCTGGCCGCCGACGCCGCCGAAAAGGCTAAATCCGGGCATCCGGGGATGCCCATGGGGGCGGCCGCCCTAGCCTACACCCTCTGGATGCGCCACCTCAAGCATAATCCCGCCGATCCCGCCTGGCCGGACCGGGACCGGGTCATCCTGTCCGCCGGACATGCCTCCATGTTGCTTTACAGCCTCCTGTACCTCACGGGTTACGATCTGACCATCGAGGACCTTCGGAGCTTCCGGCAATGGGAAAGCAAGACGCCGGGGCATCCGGAACTTGGCCGTCCTCCGGGAGCGGAGATGACCACGGGCCCCCTGGGCCAGGGGGTCGTCCACGCCGTGGGCATGGCGCTGGCGGAGGCCCATCTGGCGGCGACATACAACCGTCCCGGACACGAGATCGTTGATCACTTCACCTATGTCCTGGCCAGCGACGGCGACATCATGGAAGGCGTCACCGCCGAGGCCTGCGCCCTGGCCGGCCATCTCGGCCTGGGAAAACTCGTCGTCCTGTATGACGACAACGGCGTCTCCCTTGCCGGGGCGACGGCCCTCACCTTCACCGAGGATGTGGGCGGACGTTTCGCCGCGATGGGCTGGCAGGTCCTGGAGGTGGCGGACGGAAACGACGTCGCGGCTCTCGACGCGGCCCTGGCCGCCGCCAAGGAGGAACGGTGGCGGCCCACC
>JAKQIZ010000086.1 GCA_029561465.1 Deltaproteobacteria bacterium
TCCTGTGAAGACGAGTGCCCGGTAGAGGCCATCAGCGAGGGCGAGGATAAATATGTAATCGATCCCAAGGTTTGTACGGACTGCGGGGCGTGTGCGGATCAATGTCCGGTGGAAGCGATCATCCCCGGGGACGACAAGTAAGCGGCCAGGGTCACCCCTTCTTTACCCCTCCCAGTATTTAATACGTCATGGGACTATTCGTTACCTTCGAAGGCATAGAGGGCAGTGGTAAAACCACACAAATCGAACTGGCCGGGGAGTATCTCGGTCAGCGGGGGATACCGTGCCTCCGGACGGAAGAGCCGGGCGGCACTTCTTTGGGCAGGCGGCTCCGGGAACTGCTCCTCAATCGGGGGCCATTCGCTATTTGTCCTGAAGCCGAACTGCTGTTGTTTGCCGCCGCCCGGGCGCAGCATGTCCGCGAGGCGATCCTGCCGGCCCTGGCGGCCGGCAAGGTGGTGCTCTGCGATCGGTTTGCCGATGCCACCGCGGTGTATCAGGGTTACGCCCGGGGGCTGGATATGGAAACCGTCAATTTCCTCAATGCCTTTTCCATCCAGGGGCGACATCCGGATCTCACCCTGCTTTTCGATTTGCCAGTCGAGACGGGGCTGACACGGGCCCGGACCCGCATTGAACTCATGACCCCCGGGCAAAAGGAAGACCGTTTCGAAGCGGAAGAATTGTCTTTCCACAGGAAGGTCCGGGAAGGCTACCTGCTTGCGGCCCACCGCGAGGTGGAGCGGTTCCGGGTTATCGACGCCGCCGGCACCATTGCCGAGCTGCGGGAAACAGTTTGCTTCCACCTGGACAGGATGCTGATGGAGCGGGGATTAAATACATAGCGACAGAATGGGGTTGAGAAGGATGTCCGGAAGGGGTGTCTACGGACATGAACGGCAAAAGGAACAACTGGGAGCGGCCATTGCCAGCGGGCGCCTGGCCCATGCCTATCTCTTTCACGGCCGCGACGGAATCGGCAAGAAGGAGGTGGCGAAAGCCTTTGCCACGGCCGTCCTTTGCGGGAAGGGGCGACCGGAGGCCTGCAATGCCTGCCGGTCCTGCAAGAAGGTGAAAAGCGGCAATCACCCCGATCTGATCACCGTCAAGCCCGACGGGGCGTTCATCAAAATGCAGGCCGTCCGGGAACTGATCGGCATCATGGCCTTCCGACCCATGGAAGGAGGGCGGCGTTTGTTTCTTATCGACGATGCCGACCGGTTGCACCCGGCGGCGGCCAACGCCCTGCTGAAAACCCTGGAAGAACCGGCGGCGGCGAATATTATCATTCTGATCACCGCCAAGCCTTACCTTTTGCCCCGGACCATCATCTCCCGCTGCCAGCAGCTCCGCTTCCGGCCCCTGCGCCGGGAAACCGTCGCCCGTTTCCTGGAAGAACAAGCCGGTCTCGAAGCCACCGTCACCCGCGCCCTTGCCGCCAGTGCCGAGGGAAGCATCGCCCGAGCGCTCCAGCTTCAGCAGGAGGATTATCTGGCGGACCGGGAAGGGATCTTGACGCGCCTCGCCTCCGGGCATGCCGGTGCCCCCCTGCCGAGACTGGCGCTGTTCAGGTATCTGGGAAAAAGCAAGAAGGAAATCCACGACAAGCTTACCCTTCTGCAATCCTGTTTTCGGGATGCTTTGGTCTGGAAGGAACTCCGGGACCAGGGAATGCTCGTCCACGGCGATCACCTGGATCAGGTCCACGGCATCGCCAGGCTGACCACGGATGACCTGCTCTTCAATCTGGATGCCATCGCCGCTTCCCTAAGGGCTCTAGAAGCCAACGCCAATAAATTATTGACATTAGAGGCCATGACGTTTACACTCCGCCTTTAAATCAAAACAACTATGGAAGCCATTGCAATCTATGGATTTCAGAGGAAGTTACTCAATAACATTGGGAAACTACTGATGCATTTTTAGGGTGGGTATGTCTGAAGAGTATTTGGTGGGCGTGAAGTTCAAGCGGGAGGGTAAGGTATATTATTTCCATGATGCCGGCATCCCCCTGCAAAAGGACGATCATGTAATCGTGGAGACGGATAACGGTACGGTCTTCGGCACTATAGTTGCGGAGCGGGAATTGGCGTCCGCAAGAGGCCGGACCGGCGCTCACAAGCCCATTCTCCGGAAAGCCACCGACGAGGACCTGCAGATCCAGGCGGAGAATCAGGTTATGGAAAGGGAGGCCCGGCGTTTTTGCGTGGAGAAAGTGACGCAGCGGGACCTTCCCATGAAGATCGTCGATGTGGAATATCTTTTCGATCGCGGCAAGGTGGTCTTTTATTTCACTGCTGAAAACCGGGTGGATTTTCGGGAACTGATCAAGGATCTGGTGCAGCGGTTCAAAACTAGGATCGAGCTGCGGCAGATCGGTGCCCGGCAGGAGACCCGCATGATCAAGGGGATGGGGATTTGCGGCCGGGAGGTATGTTGCGCCACCATGCTGCACAACCTGGACCGGGTGTCCGTGAAGATGGCCAAGGAACAGAGTATGTCTCTCAACCCGGAGAAGATTTCGGGGCTCTGTGGCCGGCTCATGTGCTGCCTTGCCTTCGAATATGAAACCTATCTGGGCATGAAAAAAGACATGCCCAAATGCGGCAAGTTCATTCAAATGGACAACACGCGGGCCAAGGTCGTTCGCCATAGCGTCCTGAAAGGCGAAATCACCGTGGCCATGGAAAACGGCGAGGAACGGACGGTAAAAGTCGCCGATTTATAACCGAATTCAACCCCCGCGAGGTAAGTATGCCATGGACAAGACCTATTATGTCACGACCCCGATTTACTATGTCAATGCCTCGCCGCACATCGGCCATGCCTATACGACCATCGTCGCCGATGTCCTGGCGCGTTATCATAAGCTGTCCGGCTACCGGACTTTTTTCATGACCGGTACGGACGAACATGGCGACAAGATCGCCGAGGCCGCCCAGAAGGCCGCCGTCGATCCCAAGACCTATGCCGACGGCATCAGTGCCCAGTTCCGGGACATCTGGCCGGAATTGAATGTCGACCATGACTACTTCATCCGCACCACCGACGAAAATCATGTCCGGGTCGTAAGGATGATCCTCCAGCAGGTCTATGACGCCGGCGATATCTATTTCGGCCACTACGAGGGATTCTACTGTGTAGGCTGTGAACGCTTTTATATGGAAAAGGAACTTGTGGACGGCTTGTGTCCCGATCACCAGTGCGAACCGGAGCACCGGAAGGAGAGTAACTATTTCTTCCGGATGAGCAAATATCAGGAGTGGCTGATCAAATACATAGAAGAGCATCCGGATTTCATCCGTCCGGAGCGTTACCGCAACGAAGCCCTGGCATTCCTTCGGGAGCCCCTGGAGGATCTATGCATCTCCCGCCCGAAGAGCCGCCTTACCTGGGGCATCACCCTGCCCTTCGACGAAAATTATGTCACCTATGTCTGGTTCGACGCCCTGATCAACTATATCACCGGCGTCGGATATCCCGACGGGGAGAACTTCCGGACCTTCTGGCCCGCTGTGGAGCATCTCATCGCCAAGGATATCCTCAAACCCCACGGCATTTACTGGCCCACTATGCTCAAGGCGGCGGGAATCGAACCATACCGCCACTTAAACGTCCACGGCTACTGGAATGTCGATCAAAGTAAGATGTCCAAGAGCTTGGGCAACGTGATCAAACCACTTGATTTAAAAGACAAATATGGTCTTGATGCCTTCCGTTACTTTCTCTTGAGAGACATGGTCTTCGGCCTAGATTCCTGCTTCAGTGAGGAAAACTTCATCCAACGCGTCAATTCCGACCTAGCCAATGATCTGGGCAACCTCATCAGCCGGGTGATGGCCATGGCGATAAAATATTTCGATGGCCGGGTGCCGGCGCCCGCGGCCCCGAACGACCAGGATCGGGAATTCAGCACCTCCGCCCGGCGCACCCTGCGCGAGGTGGAGCTGTGCTTCCAGGAATTGACATTCCACAAGGCCCTGATCGCGATCTGGGAGTTTGTCAATGGGGCCAACAAGTATATCGTGACGAGCGAACCTTGGAACCTGGCCAAGGAGCCCGGTTTGAAGGACCGGCTGGCTACGGTGATCTACAATCTCCTTGAAGCCCTCAGGTGCATCGCCGTCTTCATTACCCCCTTCATGCCGGGGACGGCGGAAAAGGTGCTGTCCCATCTGGGCATAACGGACATGGCGCGTGAGGATTTATCCACCCTGGAGGAATGGGGAGGGTTGCCAGTGGGCAATGTCCTGCAAAAAATTGCGGCCCTTTTCCCGCGTATCGAATACAAAAAGGAAGAAAAAATGGAAGCACAAACAAAAGCTGCGCCGGTATTCAAACCGGAAATATCCTACGAAGACTTTGATAAGATCGATCTCCGCATCGCCCGGGTTCTGGAGGCGGAACCGGTGCCGAAATCAAGCAAACTCTTGAAATTGAAGATTGATCTTGGGGAGGAGCGAGTGATCGTCGCGGGAATGGGAAAGGATTACAAGCCGGAAGAGATAGTTGGTAAAATGATCGTTGTCGTAGCCAATCTCAAGCCGACGAAACTCATGGGCGTCGAATCCCAGGGGATGCTTCTCGCCACGGATACCGCCGAAGGTCTTGCTCTCATCTCCGCCGATCGCGCGCCGGTGGTGGGGGCAAAGGTGCGCTGAACCGCCGCCGCTTGTGAGTTGTCGCCTTGCCGGCGCCAGCCTCGGCAGCGGGTGACCGAGCGCCGGAGTGGTAACAAAATTCACTCCCGTTTCACCGTGATGGTGTCTTTACTCGGGAAGGTGTCTCACTGCCAAACGGAGTTGCCGCCGGTCTTTCCGGATTCATGCCACCAGATCCCGTGGGGCTTGCAGGGGGACATCCACCGGAGGAACATATTTATCCAGAAGTACCTTTGTCCCGGCCATATTCAATTTTGTGAAAAGAAAAGAAAACTGGTTTTCCAACTCCTTCCCGAGGGCGGCCAGGGTAGCCGGGGGCAAATCCCAGAAATCCTTCTTGAATGGTCCGAATCCCTTCTTCCGGGTTTTATAGAGGAACTGTTCCTCTGTTTCACCTTCCTTCTTTTCGCCCCGGTATGTCTGACGCAGATGGTCATAAACCCGGGACTTCAGATCGGCGGGAAGATGGGGGCTCTCGTAAACGATGTTCTGGAACCCCGTGGCCAGATGCACTTCCGCGGTTCCCACGGCGGGAAATCGGTCGAAGGCCTCGGGCGGCAGGGTCGATGCCCCGTGTTGTACCGCTCCGGCAAGGCCGTAGGTGGCCCGCGCTTCCCGGGAGAGTTGCTCGAGGGTGGCGAAATCAAGTTTCACCTTGGCTACGGTGCCGTCCGGCATGGGGACACCGCCGTGGGTGGTCCCCGTCTGGATGCTGATCTTGCTGATCCCCTTCATGGCGGGGCCGATCTTCTTAAGTTCTTCCCTATAACCGGCCATGAAGGCGGCCAGTTCCTCCACCGTGCTGTTCTTCCCGCCCACCTCCCCGATCTCGCCGCCAACGGAAACGGTGATTCCCGCCGGCTCCAGATCCCGGATCATGGCCGTCAGCTCCGCCGCAAGGGTATAGTTGATCCGTTGCTGATCCTTGACCGTTTTTTGGGTGAGATCCACCAGGGTGGAGGTGTCCACGTCGATGTTGTAGAATCCCGCCTCGATGGCCTCCCAGATCAGGTCTTTCACCGCCTTGACCTCCCGCTCGGAGTTTTGGGCGTATTTCCCCGCATTGATCTGGAAATGATCCCCTTGAAGAAACAGCGGCCCCCGATAACCAACCTTGAGGGCCGCGGCGGTGACGGCGGCGATATATTCCGTTGGTCGCTGCCGGGTGTAATCGATTTCCGACCGGGCGATCTCGAAAATCACGGGGCCGACGTCGAGCTTCATGGCGGCCCGGAGCACCGCCTGGGCGGTGTGGTAGGTGAGGGCGCGGATATTGATGGCGGGTACGGTAAAGCCTTTGGCCTCCCCGCGTCCCATGGCCTCATACAGAGGCTGGATCGACGCCGAGAGCACACCCGCCGCCGCGCCGGCCCGGCGGATCAGCCACCGGGCCGCGGTGCGCATCGCTTCGTCGTCGCTGAAGACGGCGGTATGGATCAAATCGTCCACTGCCCGTTCCCGCAATCCGGTCCCGTCGTTGATCTCCACCTGTTCACCGGCGATCTTGAGGATGCCGGCCATGCCTTTTTGCACTTCCCCAACCTGCTGGTAAATCACTTTTCCACCTCCTCCAAATACTTCCGGGCCTTTTCCACTTCATAGCGGCTGCCGATGTAGATGGGACTTCGCTGGCCGATCTCCTCCACGGGGATGTCCAGGATGCGCCGTTTGCCGTCTGTCGCCTCCCCCCCCGCCTGTTCGATGAGGAAGGCCATGGGAAGCAGTTCAAACAGGAGCCGCAGTTTTCCCTGGGGGCTCTTCCGCAGGGCGGGGTAGGTGAAAACACCGCCGTTTTTGATCAGCACCTGGTTGATGTCCGGGACGAAACCGCCGCTGTACCTTAGCTTGTATCCCGCGGCCTCGAGATCCGCGACGAAACGTAGATGCTCCGGGGTCCAGTCCTTCCGGAGGCCTCCCAGACTGTAAATGTCCCCCTTTTCCCGGAGACGGATGTTCTCCTGGGAGAGGACATATTCTCCTTCCCGGTTCAGGACGAATTCATGGGTTCCCTTGCCAGCGGAATAAACCATGGTGATCAGAGGGCCGTAAGTGATATAGAGGGCCGCCACCATGGTTTCCCGACCTTTTCCATACATCGTGCCGTTGTGAATGCCGATGATGGTGCCGATGGCCAGGTTGGTGTCCACCAGGGACGATCCGTCCAGGGGGTCGGCGGTAACGAAGTATTTTTCTTGGCCTTTACCGATCTGGATGATCTGATCCTGCTCTTCCGAGGCATATTCCCGGACAAAACCGGAAAATTGGAGCTGGTTTTTCAGGATGGCGTCGGAACTCTTGTCCAGGGCCAGTTGCTCCTCGCCGTACATGTTCTTGAATCCCGCCAGCTTGCGGTTCGACTCATGGATCTTGGCGGAGATGTATTTTCCTGTGACAGCGATCTGCCAGATGAGACGCCGCAGCTCCGTCTCCACGCCCGCCATCCACATGTGCCTGCGAAGATCTACGCAAAATTTTGTATAGTCGGAAATTCCCTCGCCCATAAGCTATCAACCTCGCAAATCAGCTTCCGCTGATTAATGTTCATGATTTCGCCCGTAATTAGCAATTAATGAGGTTTTTGACAAGATGAAAATGAACGGCTTACACCATCCCGCCGTTGACGGAGATCACCTGGCCGGTGATATAGGAGGCATCAGGGGAGCAGAGGAACCGGACTACCCGGGCCACTTCCTCCGGCCGGCCGATGCGGTTCATGGGAATGAACTCCTTGATCGTTTCCACCGGGGCATGGCTGATCATGTCCGTTTCCACCAGTCCGGGAGCCACGACGTTTACCCGGATGCCGAACCGGGCCACTTCCGTGGCCAGGGAACGGCTGGCGGCAATGATGCCGGCCTTGGCCGCCGAATAGTTAGTCTGGCCTCGATTGGCGACAAGACCGGCCACGGAGGCAATGGAGACGATAGCCCCGGATTTTTTCCGGGCCATATGGCGGAGAACGGGCTTGGTTACGTTGAAAAATCCCCCGAGGGCGGTGTCGATAACCAGGTCCCAGTCCCGGGCGGGCATCATGAGAAAAAGGTTGTCGGCGGTGACGCCGGCATTGTTGACCAAGACATTTATGCGGCCGAGGCGGGAGATAATTCCACCTATCTGCCGCTCCGTTAAGGCCCGGTCCGTGACATCGAAGCAGCAGATTTCCCCCCGGCCTCCCTCTGTCTCGATCTCGCCCAGGGTAGCTTCCGCAGTTTCCTGCCTTTGGCGGTAATTTATGACCACATAGGCGCCACCGGCGGCAAACTCCCGGACGATAGCCCGGCCGATGCCCCGGCCCCCCCCGGTTACGAGGACGATATTTTCTTCGCGCACGTCTTTACCTCCGCTCAATGCATAGAAGCATATTTTCCGGACAAGTCAAGAAAAACCTCGCTCCGGACGGGATTTACATGAAAAGCCGGCAAGCGAAGAACAGGCCGGTGAAAGAAGCAAGGATGGCGACGGCGGCGTAATCCCCCCTGTTGAGGCACAGTTCCCGCATGGAGGTCCGGGGACCCCGGGCATAACCCCGGGCCTCCATGGCCGCGGCCAAGTCTTCGGCCCGGCGGAGGGCACTGAGGATCAGTGCTATCGCCAGGCGCCCGGAAGTTTGCAATTTTCTGGACAGACGCTCTCCGGGGATCCCTCCGCCACGGGCCAGCCGGGCCGTTTTCATACGCTGGTACTCTTCCAGAAAGGTGGGGGCGAAGCGCAGGGCCATGGCCACCATAACGGTCAGATCCTGGGTAGGTACACGGAAGACCTGCAGGGGGCGGAGGATCTTGTCTAGGGCTGCGACCAGTTCGGAGGGGAGGGTGGTAAGGGTGAGCAGACCGCCGGTAACGACCAGGGCGGCAAACTGCCAGGCCACGGTCCCCCCCTGCACCAGACCTTCGTAGGTCACCGCCGGTAATATGGGCAAGCTGAAGACCTCCCGGCCCGGGGTAAACAAGGCGTGGAGGAAAAAGAGCAGGACGGAAAAAAAGGCGATGGGTTTGAGGATCCTTCCCAGTTCGCGGATGCCCCCCCCGGAAAAAACGATCAGGAGGGCCAGAAAGAGGCTGAGGAGAACGATTTGACCGGGACCGGCCTGAAAGATAAGGATGCTCAGAACCACCGTAGCGACGATCTTTACGCGGGGGTCGACGTTGCGGAGTGGCGACGGTCCGGGCGCGGAGACCGGGGAGAGCATATTGCTCATGAGGACGCTCCCCTTCCGGCAATTTTTACCAGATAATCATGAATCTCCCGGTGCGCCGCCTCCAGGGAGATGACATTCACCGGCACGTCCCATCCCGACCGCCGGAGCTTTGCCATCAGGGCGGCCATGGCCGGGGCCTCGATTTCCCATTGTGTTTCCGACATCAGGAAGGCGCAAACATCACCAGGGGGGCCGTCCATGATTACCCGGCCCCTTTCCAGGACCAGGATCCGCTCGGCATCGGCGGCCTCGCCGAGGTCGTGGGTGATATGGACGATTCCCATTCCCTCCCGGTGGAGGGAGGCGATCATGGCGAGCACCAGGCGCCGCCCCGCCGCATCGAGGTAGGCCGTTGGCTCGTCCAGGACCAGCCAACGGGGATTCATCACCAGGACCCCCGCCAGGGAGACCAGCCTCTTTTCCCCGCCGGAAAGGGTGAAGGGTGCCCGCTGCTCGCAGCCGGCCATCTCGACCCGGGCCAGGGCGTCCCGGACACGGATGGCGATTTCTCCGGGGGGTACGGCCAGATTCTCCAGCCCGAAGGCGATATCCTCCGCCACCGTCATGCCCACGATCTGATGATCGGGATTTTGAAAAACCATTCCCACCCGGCGGCGGAGTTCCCGATGCCCCGAGGGGTCCCGGGTGTTCAGGCCATCGACGCTGACCTCACCCCGGGAGGGGATCAAAAGGGCGTTCAGGTGCTTGCTCAGGGTGGTCTTCCCGCAGCCGTTGGGGCCGATGATCACCACATACTGACCGTCGGGAATCCGCAACGACAACCGCTCCAGAACGGGCGGCCGCCTTTCACCATATTGGTAGGAAACTTCTTTGAATTCGATCATTGCCGATAACTTACAGTTTGATGTGCTCCCGCACTTTGAGACAGATCATGGCCGCCATGACGATTTTCAGTATACCTCCGGGAATGATGGGGAGCAGGCCGACGGCCAGGGCTTTGGCCAGGGTCAATTTCGCCACGACCATCAACTGAACGATTCCCAGGGCGTAGAGGAACAGATGGCCCACCGTCATGGCTGCGATCAGCCGCCAGAAACCGGGACGATCCTTCCCTGCGGTCATCCGGCCGATGACATAGGCCCCGACCACAAAGCCGATGAGATAACCCCCGGTGGGCCCCAGCAAGACCCCGAACCCGGCCTTGCCGCCGGCGAAAACGGGCAGGCCGATCACCCCGAGGAGGATATACACCACCTGGCTCATGGCCCCGAGGTATCCCCCCAGGAGGGCGCCGGCCAGGGAAACGAAAAAGTCCTGCATGGTGATGGGCACCGGGGGCAGGGGGATCATCATGAAGGCCCCGGCGGCGGTCAGGGCGCCGAACATGGATGCATAGGCCATGCCCCTGAGCGACGGTGGATTCTGTTTCATCGCCGGCCCCCTAAACAAAATGCACGTCTCCGAAAAAGAGCCGCAACTCCTCCCCGCCCGGGGTCCGGAGGACCAGTGCGCCGTCAGCGTCGAAAGCCGCAACCTCGCCGGTGAGCATCCGTCCCCTGACCTCCACCGCCACCTCACGGCCCAACATCTCGGTAAAATCCTGCCAGCGCTTCAAAATTGGCGCGAAACCTTCCCGCCGGTACTCGTGGTATGTCGATTCCAGGCTTTCCAGAAGCCTTTTTGTCAGGAGTATCCTGCCAGCCGGTCGGCCGGTCTCCTCCCGGATGCTTGTGGCGATGGACTGAAGTTCTGGGGGAAACTCCCGCCGGTTCAAATTCACGTTCAATCCCACGCCGATGACCAGGTACTCCACCCGGTCCATTTCCATGCTGGCCTCGGTGAGGATGCCTCCCATCTTCCGCCCGCCGGCCAGGATATCGTTTGGCCATTTTATCATAACCTCCAGGCTGGTCGTTTCCCGGACCGCCGCCGCCACCGCCGCTGCGGCCAGGAGGGCAAACCGGGGCGCTTCCTGAGGCGGTATGTCCGGCCGGAGGATCAGGGACATATAGATGCCCGTCCGGGGAGGCGAAAACCAGGCCCTCCCCCGCCGGCCCCGGCCAGCGCTCTGTTCTTCCGCTATCACCACCGTTCCTTCCGGCGCCCCGGCGGCGGCCAGGGCTTTAGCCTGCCGGTTCGTCGAATCCGTCCGGGGGAAAAACCGGATATCCCCCTGGCCAATCAGGGCGGTTTGCAATCCCTCCTGAAGTTCTTGGGGCAGAAGCAGGTCGGGTATCTCCCGGAGAAGATAGCCCTTTCGCGGCGAGGAGTCGATGCGATATCCGGCCGTTCTCAGGGCACAGACATGCTTCCACACTGCGGTACGGCTCATCCGCAAGGATTGGCTCAGGGTTTCACCGGACACCCACTGGCCCTCCCCCTCCCCTAATTGCTGCCGGAGCAACGTGACGGGATGGTGGGCCGCGGGATTGGAGGTAGTTTTCTTCTTTGCTTGTGCCATAACTTTAAAATAGAGTCTTCCCTGAAACCGCAAGGTTCATAATGGATATGCGGTTGATTGTCAACCAATAAATGGTAAATGGTTGTTAATGCCCGGAAGGTGATGATCGGCGATATAATCTTGCCGGGAACAACGACATAATTTTGTATGAAAAAATGGAAAAATGGTGTAATTAGAAAATACACGAGAGACCTGAAAATTCAAATGGGAAGGCAATTCCCAAAAAAAGTGAAAAAGGAGGATAAATGATGAAACGGGTTGTTATGTATGGTGCTGTTATTCTGGCGGCAATTTTTTTGCTTGCGGGTCCGGCTTTTTGCCAGGACAAGCCCGACGCCACCATCAAGCTCTCTCAGGGGCAGGTAGCAGTGGGTATCGGCTATAGCTGGGGCGGCGGCGTCCTGACCTATCAGGGGAAAGAATATCCCTTTAAAATCAGGGGGCTCTCCGTTATCGATGTGGGCATCAGCCGGGCGGATGCCAAAGGAAATGTCTTCAAACTCAAGAAGCTGGAGGATTTTAACGGGACCTACACCACCCTTTCCGCCGAGGCCACGGTGGCCGGAGGCGTGGGTGGCGTTACCATGCAGAATCAGAATGGGGTTATTATCAAGTTAGTGGCGGCGACCCAGGGCGTCAATTTCAAACTCTCCCTGGAAGGTGTCAAGATGACCCTGACCAAGAAATAGATCCATATAGAGAAAACGACCTTTCAGGCCGGTGAAGAGCGCCAGCAATGCTTTCCACCGGCCTTTTTTTCATGGCCATTGATATACAATCCTCAGCGCCGCCCTGAACGGTAAAGTTGACATTTACATGTTTCTCATTGACAAGCAAAAGGGGTTTGTATATTTTCTGGCCACAATCAGCTTTCCAATGATGGCCGGCTTTTCAGAAAGCTAAACCGAACAACCGATATGATCGTGTGCTCATGTAATGCATCCTGAAAAAAACTGGAAATATTACCTGGGGTTGTCCCTTTTCGGATATTCGTTTGTTCCCATCTTGACGGTCGAACTGCTCTTCTTCCTTCCCATTTCCCATGCCGAGGCGGCTTCGCTGGCGGTGATCTATGTCGGTTCTGGAGAGGTGGCCTTTTTTGCCGCCATAGCCCTCTTGGGCCGGCCGTTTGTGGACACCCTCAAGACCAAGTTGAAGTCCTTTTTC
This sequence comes from Deltaproteobacteria bacterium, assembly GCA_029561465.1. Taxonomy (GTDB): domain Bacteria; phylum Desulfobacterota; class Syntrophia; order Syntrophales; family UBA8958; genus UBA8958. The sequence goes on from JAKQIZ010000086.1 coordinate 12,449, forward strand.
ATCCGCAATAAACCCGCCCGACCTCCCCGTCCCATCGGCAAAACCCGACATACCATCGGGGTAATCCTTTTCTTTGCGAGTTTTCTCCCCTATCCGTTTGTGGTGGCGGCCCTCATGTTTTTGCACCCCACGGGGCGGGATATTCATTATCTCGTCGCCGCCCTGTTGGCCGGAGACGGGATATTTATCACGAGTCTGTTTGTCCTGGGGGGGGAATTCTGGGAGCGGTTGAAAAGGCTTTTCGAATGGCCGGGGAAGCAGCAGGCGGCATAATTTAAAGGAACAATCAAGGAGGGGGATTATGAACGTCTTGTGTCTGGGGGCAGGCGGCATGGGGGCGCTGGCGGCGGAGACGCTGGCGGGTTTTGAAGAAGTCGGCAGGATGACCGTTGCCGATCTCAATCCGGAGGCGGCGCAGCGGGTGGCGGCCGCCTGTCGGGGCAAGGCGACGGCCCGTGCCGTCAGCGTGGAAGACGCCGCGGCCCTGACCGAATTGATGCGGGGCCATGATGTTGTGGCCAACTGCGTGGGGCCCTTCTTCCGTTTTGCCGTTCCCATCCTTTCTTGCGCCATCGCGGCGGGAGTGAACTATTTCGACATCTGTGACGATCCGGAGCCGACGCTGGCGATGCTGAAGATGGGAAAGGAGGCGGAAGCGGCGGGGATCACGGCGGTGGTCGGCGTCGGGGCCACCCCGGGGATAACGAACATGCTCGCGGCGAGGATATATCCAATGTTTCAAAAGGTGGAGGAACTGCACGCCGCCTGGAACATCGAGGAACAGGATGCCGACAAGCCCGAGGCGCTGACCTATTCCGCCGCTATCGTACACTGGATGCAGCAGTGCTCGGGGATGATCCTGGAACACCGGAATGGCCGACTGCAGGAGGTGAAACCGCTGGAAGGGGTGGAGCTGTACTATCCCGGACGGGGCACGCGGACGGTGTGGACGGTGGGTCATCCGGAACCGGTGGCCTTCTCCTGGTCATATCCGGAGATAGAACGGTCCTCCTGTTTCATGGTCATGCCTTCCCTGACCGCCGATTATTTCCGGAAATTGAGCAAACAGATCGACGCCGGCCGCCTGACCCTGGAAGCGGCGGGGCATCAACTGGTGGACGAAGCCAAAAACGTCTCCTTTCTGGATCATATCCTCGCGGTGATCTCGGGTATCTTCGATCATCCCCGCCTGCCCCTGTTCTTCGTCGTGGCCAAAGGCGTCATCGATGGCCGTAAGGCCACTGTAGCCGCGACCGTAAAGGCAAACCCCCCCGGCATGGCCAGGTCAACTGGCATCCCTCTGGCCATCGGTGTACACCAGTTTGTCCGCGGGATGGTCAAGGTCAAAGGAGTGGCGGCGCCGGAAAAGGCCCTGGATGCCCAGGCCTTTTTTCAGGAACTGGCCCCTTATTGCACCTTCCCGAAACCGGCGCCGAATGGCGACATCCTGGACATTGTCCGGGAGTGGAAGTAAACCAGGGTTGGGCCGATAGATCTTGATGCCGGCGAGTGATGAAAATCGGCGTATCATGATCTTCCCGGCCAAAAACCGCCCTTGTTAGCCGGGCGGGGAGACGGATTATCTGCGGGCTGGATCAAGTCATAATTGACGCAACGTCGGCCTAAACCCCGGCGTTCCACCGGGGATGGGAAAACGGCAAATGGCCTGGAAAAGACGGATCTTGTGGTTGTTCACAGCGGGACTGGTAGCCCTGGGGGGGCAGATTGCCTTTGTCCCGGCCATTGCCGCAACCCCCGAGATACTGACTCTGGAAGACGCCGTGGCCCTGGCCCTGCAAAACAACCGGAATGTCCAGAATGCCGCGGCGGAGGCGGAGAAAACCGACGCCGCCCTGGCCGCCCTCCGCACCCGTCGCTATCCAAATCTTAATCTGCGCTACACCGGGGCCCAGCAGTTGAATGCCCTGGATTTCGAGTTCAAGCGAGGATCACTGGGCAATCTGTCTTCCGGGGAGGCCATTCCCACCACGGATACGATCATCCCCACTCCCAGGCAGTGGGAAAACCAGGGACAGGCAGTGATGGCCCAACCTCTTGCCCAGTTGTACCGCCTGTCCCTGGAGATCGATCAGGTCGGGCTGGCAAAAACCGCCGCCGAAGAACAGTATCGCCAAAGCCGGACGGCGGTGGTCAACGATGTCCGGAAGACCTATTTCGGCATCCTGGAAAGCCAGAGCGCCCTCCGGGCCGTTCGAGAGGCCATGGGCTTCTATACGGAACTGGAACGGTTGATGACCGACCATCTCCGGCAGCAGACCATCCTCCGGGCCGATCTGCTGGAGGTCCGCTCGAAGCTGGCCCGGGCCCGTTACGATGCCACCCGTACAGAAAATGCCCTGACGGCGCAGAAGGAACAACTCAACCACCTCCTGGGGAGGGACCTCGCCACGCCCTTTTCCGTAAGCGCGGCCGTGAATCCGGCGCCGCCGGAGATGGACCTGGCGGCGGCGGTGGCGAGGGCCAGGGAGCGACGGCCGGAGATCAGGGAGGCGAAACTCAAGGCCCGCCAGGCGGAGTACGGGATCAGGATCAAGCGCTCGGAATATATCCCCGATGTCGATCTGATTGTTTCTTACACCCGTTTGCCGGAGATGGAGATCATGCCCAAGGATTACGCCTATGCCGGCATCCGGGTCTCTTGGGAGCCCTTCGATTGGGGACGGAGGTCTCAGGAGCTTTCGGAACGCAAGAAGACCCTGGCCCAGGCCAATACCGCCGCCCGGGAGGCGGAATCGCTGGTGATAATGGATGTTTCCCAGCGGTGGCGGGCGTTGCGGGAGAGCCATCAATATCTCGCGCTGACGAGGCTGAATGCAGAGGCGGCCCGGGAGCGGCTCCGGGTGGTTATGGACCGCTATCGGCAGCAGATCGCCCTTGCCAAGGATCTCCTTCAGACCCAGGCCCAGGCGGCCGAAGCGGATCATCAGGTCCATCAGGCCCTTTTGGCCTGCCTGGCCGCCCATGCCGATTTCCAGAAGGCCCTGGGGGGGGAATGAGGGCTTTCTCCGGCGGCGGAAAAGCGATGGAGACAGGAAAGGATAGATGAGCAAGGAAAATGCCCAGATGCATATACCGCTTCCGAACGAAAGCGGTCCGGCCTCCCGGCGGGATGACCGGAGGGTGACGGTCAACGGGTGGATGATTGTCTGTGTCGCTGTGATAGCGATGCAGATTGTCTGGGGTTGCGGCGATGACCAGGCGAAAAAAAAGCCTCTTCCCAAGGCCGTGCAGGTCGTCACCGTCCAGGAAGAGGCCCTGGCGGGGGGACTCCGCTATTCCGCCAACATCAAACCGAATCGCCAGGTGGATCTCGCTTTCAAGAACGGGGGCTATGTAGCCTCTCTCCTTAAGGTGCGGGGCCGGGATGTTCAGGAAGGGGACCGGATCTCCCGGGGCCAGATCCTGGCAACCCTCCGGGACCGGGACTACGCCCTCAAAGAGGCCCAGACCCGGGCGGCCCTTACCGAGGCCGAAGCCGCCTGGGAGCAGGCGCGCCAGGATTACGGACGGGCCGAGAATCTCTTTGCCTCCGGCAGCCTTACGAAGCCAGATTTCGAGGCCGCCCGGGCCCGTCGGGACATGCTGGCGGCAAAAACGTCGGCAGCCCGGGCGATGCATGACGAGGCCCTTCTGGCCGTACAGGATGTCTCCCTCCGTTCCCCCTTCTCCGGAGTGGTCCTGAAAAAGAATATCGAACAGGGGAGTCTGGTCGGGCCCGGCGCCGCTGCCTTCGTGGTGGCCGACACCTCCGTGGTGAAGGCGGAGTTCGGGGTGCCCGACGTGCTCCTCAAGCATATCCGGATCGGCAAGACATATACGCTGATCAGCGAGGCCTTCCCCGGTGAGGAATTCACCGGCCGGATATTCCGCATCGCCGCCGCCGCCGATGCCGGCAGCCGGGTCTTTGCCGTGGAGGTCGCCATCCCCAATCCCCGGGACCAGCTCAAAACGGGCATGGTCATGTCCTTGGTGATCGATGACGCCAAACTCCCCAAACCGGCCGCGGTCATTCCCCTCAATGCCGTCGTCCGCCCCCGGAACAACCCGGAAGCCTTTGCGGTCTTCACGATCGTTCCCCAGGGAGGCAGATCCATTGCCAAGGCGAAGATCGTGAAGCTGGGCGAGGTGGTGGGAAACCGGATGACGGTCCTGGAAGGTTTGAAGGCGGGGGAGCAAATAGTGGGCAACGGCGCCGCTCTTCTCCAGGACGGGGACGAGATTCAGGCGTTCAAATAGATGACGGCGGCGTTTTGCCGTGAGCGGAGCTGAAAGCCCGCGCTGCCTTCAGGATGAGCATTGGGGTAAAACCATCTTCTTCGTATCGATGCCGAAAAATTAAAACGGTCTGTTACCATGAAAATTTTTCCGCCATACTGTAGAATTTTTTCCTGTTTGGCTGGGCCGGGCTTGTGCACGGGGGGTTCATGAAGCACCGCTCGGATGAAGACCATATCGAAAAAACCAAAAATACCGCCAGGTTTTTCGTCGAGCACCGCCATATCTCCTGGATATTGTTTTTTACCGTTATCCTCTGGGGCATCTATGGCTATCTGGAGATGCCCAAGCGCAAGGACCCCAACATTCCCGGCCGCGTGGCCGTGGTCCTCTGCCCCTGGCCGGGGGCGGGGGCGGAAAAGGTCGAACAGCTCCTGACCCGGCGGATCGAAGAAAAGATCGCGGAAAATCCCAAGATCAAACGGATCTACACCGTCGCCCGGACGGGGATGGCGGTGATCCATCTGGAATTGCTGGACAATTTCAAGGAGGCGGCCAAGGAATTCGACGATATCAAGCTGCGTCTGGACGGTATCCGGGATCTTCCGGAGAACGCCGGTCCGATATATTTCATCAAGGATTATTCCGATACCGCCGCCCTGATGCTGACCGTGGCCAGCCCCAGGGCCGACGAAGCCGAGCTGGCTATCCGGACGGACGCGATCCGCAAGGCCATTGCCGCCGCCCGGGCCTCCGCTCCGCCTTCCGGAAGCGGACCGCCGGCGCCCCGGGCGACGCTGTCCGTAGTTTTCCCCTTCGCCATTGATCCCGAAACACTCCTCCCCTCTTTCCGGATCCTCATCCGGGCCATCGAGAAAGACGGGATCATGAAGAAGGCAAGGATCGTCAAGACGGCGGGATACCTCGGCCTGGATGGCGAAACGGCGTTGGACGACGCGGCGCTGCTCGCCTATGTAGACAAATATCTTAAGGAACATATGCAGTTGGCGGAGTTTCACCCCGACATTTGGGAAGTGGGCGTAATCCGGAAGGTCGAAGACGTGGCGGCGGTGCTCCGGAAGGGCGCCGGAGACAAGTACAGCTTCCGCCAGCTCGACGACATGACGGATCTCATTGTCCGGACCCTGAAGACGGTCCCTGATGTGGCCAAGGTGGACCGGGTGGGGGTGCAGCAGGAACATATTTATCTGGAATACTCTCAGGAGCGACTTGCGGCTTACGGGGTAAATCCGATGAATATCCGGGACATTCTGGGAGCGAGAAACATCACCGGTCAGGGCGGCGTGGTGGAGATCTCCGGCCGGAACATTGCCATCGATCCCTCCGGAGAGTTCAAGAACGAAGGAGAGATCGGCAACGTCCTCCTCACCGCCGCCAATTCCGGGGCCCCCATGTATCTCCGGGATCTGCTGACTATTACCCGGAGCTATGAGAATCCCGTCCGCTTCCTCAACTTCTATACCAGCAAGGAGGCGGACGGCAAATGGCGGCGGAGCCGGGCCGTCACCCTTGCCGTGCAGATGCGGGAAGGGCATCAGATCGCTGATTTTGGCCGTCATGTGGACGAGGCCCTGGCGGGGATCGCCGGGGGGCTGCCGGCGGATCTGGTTTTGGCCCGGACCTCCGATCAGCCCCTCCAGGTGAAGGAAAGCATCGACCTCTTCATGAAGAGTCTCTATGAGGCCATCGTCCTGGTGGTCCTCATGGCCTTCATCGGTTTTTGGGAATGGCGCTCCGCGGTCCTCCTCTCCCTGTCCATTCCCCTCACCATGGCCATGACCTTCGGGATGATGCATCTGCTGGGCATCGACATGCAGCAGGTATCCATCGCCTCCCTCATCATCGCCCTGGGACTCCTTGTAGATGACCCGGTGGTGGCGGGGGACGCCATCAAGCGGGACCTCAACGCCGGCCATTCCCCGGCGGTCTCCGCCTGGCTGGGGCCCACCAAGCTCGCCACGGTCATCATGTATGCGACGATCACCAATATCGTGGCCTACCTGCCCTTCCTCCTCCTCAAGGGGGATTCGGGAACCTTCATCTACAGCCTTCCCGTGGTTCTCACCTGTTCGCTCGTGGCCTCCCGGATCGTTTCCATGACCTTCATCCCGTTTCTGGCCTACTATCTCCTCCGTCCGGACAAACAGGCGCCCCCGACTCCGGAAGAACGGCGCACCCGGGGATTTTCGGGATTCTATTTCCGCGTCGGCGCCGCGGCGATCCGGCACCGCTGGCGGGTCCTCCTGGCCTCCCTGGTCTTTCTCGTCTCCGGTGTCTTCTTCATGGCCAGCCTGAAGATGCAGTACTTTCCCAATGATCTGTCTTACTTGTCCTATGTGGATATCTGGCTGCCGGAAGACGCCTCCCTCGGCGCAACCTTTGAAGCGGCGGGGCGTACGGAGGAGATCATCCGCCAGGTGGCGGAGCGGTACGGCAAGGAACATCCCGATGAAGACGGAAAATCACGGGAGATCCTGGCTTCCCTGACTACCTTTATAGGTGGAGGAGGCCCCCGGTTCTGGTTTTCCATCAGTCCTGAGATGGAACAGCTCAATTACGCCCAGATCGTCATCCTGGCAAAGGACAAACATGACACATCCCCGCTGTTGGGACCGCTGCAGACGGCGCTGGTTGGTGCTGTTCCGGGGGCGCGGATCGACGTGCGGCCCCTGGAAACGGGGGCCGTGGTGGGAATACCTGTCCAGATCAGGATTTCCGGGAACGATATCGCCACCTTGCGCAGGCATGCCGACGAAATCCGGGATGTCTTACTGAAGCTTCCCGAGGCCTCGGGAGTCCGGGATGACTGGGGTACGGAGAGTCTCAAGGTCAAGTACCGCATCGACTCCGACCGGGCCAATCTGGCCCGGGTATCCAACGCCGATATCGCCTTTTCCTCCGCTACGGCGGTCAGCGGTTTCCCCGTCGCTGTCCTCCGGGAAGGACACCGTCAGATCCCCGTCGTTATGAGACTCCGCATGGATGAAAGGGGACAGCTTGGTGACCTGGCCAATCTCTATGTCTCCTCATCCCAGGAAAAGTTCAAGGTGCCCCTGCGGCAGGTGGCGGCCATCGGGTATGGCATGGAGTCGGAAAAGATCAGAAGGCGGGATCAGTTCCGGACGATAACCGTTTCCTGCTTCCCCGCGGAAGGTTATCTCGCTTCGGAGGTGATGGATAAGGCGCGGCCGGATATCGCCCGGATCGCCAAAGGGCTGCCGTCGGGATACAAACTGGAGATCGGCGGCGAAGAGGAGGAGCAGGAAAAGGGCTTCAAGGAGTTGACCATCGTGCTGGCCACCTGCGTCTTCTCCATCTTCCTGGCCCTGGTCTTCCAGTTCAAGAACGCCGTCAAGCCGCTGCTCGTCTTTGCCGCCATTCCCTTCGGAATGGTTGGGGCCTATGCCGGCCTCTATTTCATGGGCCTGCCCTTCGGTTTCATGGCCTTTCTGGGGATCATCAGCCTCGTGGGCGTAATCGTCAGCCACATTATCGTCCTGTTCGATTTTATCGAGGAGATGCGGGAGAAGGGGGAGCCCCTTGAGGAGGCCCTGCTGGATGCCGGGATCGTGCGGCTGCGGCCCGTAATGGTCACCGTCGGCGCCACGGTCTTCGGTCTGGTGCCCCTGGCCCTTCACGGCGGCCCGCTGTGGGAGCCCCTCTGCTATGCCCAGATCGGGGGATTGAGCCTGGCGACCTTTATCACCCTCATCCTCGTGCCGGTCATCTACGCCATTTCCGTCCTCGACCTGAAGATCGTCAAGTGGGAGGCATGATCCCCCGTTTTTCTTTTGGCGCGTCTCGGGACATTGGCTATTGTCGTCAGGGTAAAGACATTAATAAGTATCAACGAGAAGTGAAGGTTCCGGCGCCTTGAGGCGCCGTCAACCCTTTGCCAATGCGCTCCATGACGACAGTCCGCCGCCGGCGCCCGGCCTCAGGGGTGTCAGGGTGCGAACTCTTTCTCGATGCGAGCCATGGCTTCGGCAAGGCGGTCGTCAGGGAGCGTGAGGGATATCCGGATGTAGCCTTCGCCGTATTTGCCGTAGGCGGTGCCGGCGGCCACGACGATGGCCGTCCGGTCGAAGAGGCGGTTGGTGAATTCCAGCGAGGTCATCCCCTTCGGGACCGGCACCCACAGGTAGAAGGTGCCCCGGGGCGGCGCAAAGTCGATGCCGATCTTCTTCAGGGTGGCCAGGACCAGCTCCCGGCGCCGACCGTAGAGCGCCGTCATGCCCTCGATGAAGGCCTCCTCGTTTTTCAGGGCCTGAATCCCGGCGAACTGGATGGGGTTGAAGATGCCCGAATCGGTATTTTCCTTCACCTTGCTGATGGCGGCGATGAGGTCCGGATTGCCGCAGGCCATGCCCAGGCGCCAGCCGCACATGTTGAAAGGCTTGGAGAGGGAGTTCAACTCCACCCCCACGTCCTTCGCCCCCGGGGCCATGAGAAAGCTGATCCGCTCCTGGCCGGCAAAAAGGATCTCGCTGTAGGGGTTGTCATAGCAGATGGCGATATCGTAATCTTTGGCAAACACCACGAGATCGTTCAGAAATTTCTTTGTGGCGCAGGCCCCGGTAGGATTGTTGGGGTAGTTGAGAAACATCCCCCGGGCCTTTTTGGCGATATCCGTGGGAATGTCGGCAAAGTCGGGGAGATAGTCATTTTTGGCCAGAATCGGGACGTTCCAGGGCTCGCCGCCGCCCATGAGGATGCTTGCCCGGTAGGCGGGGTAGCCGGGATCGGTCATGAGGACCACGTCGCCGGGATTTATCCGGGCCAGGATGAAATGATGACACCCCTCCTTGGAACCGATGAGCCCCAGGATCTCCGTGGCGGGATCGAGGGCGACGCCGTAACGGCGATCGTACCACCGGGCCGCCTCCTGGCGGAAGGCCAGCATCCCCTTTTCCTCGTCCGTGGGGTAGCGGTGATTCTCCGGGTCGTAGGCCGTCCGGCAGAGCTCATCGATGACGGACTTCGGGGTGGCCTCCACGGGGTCGCCGATGGCCAGGCTGATGACGTCCACGCCGGCGGCCCGGGCGGCGCCGATCTTCTTTCGCAGCTCCATGAACAGGTAAGGGGGGATCTTGGTCAAACGTTCGGCAATCTCCACGGTGTTTATCCTCCTCGGTCACAATCGGATTTTTCTGGGGGTGTCTATATAGGAAAAGGGCGGGAATCGTCAATAGAAACCTCCCCTGAGAACCTCAAATACTGGCCGATCACTCAATCCCGTCCTTGCGGTCCCACCGCCGGACCGTCAGGCAAGTGTCGCGACAACCTTGCCGAGCACCCTTTCGGAGCGGTAACATATTGTAACTATTAGTAAATATTTATTTGCATGAGTCTTTTCATTGTTGAAACGACACTCGATCGAATTGCCGCGGAAGCCGGCATGGTGACGGCGGGCCCGGGCGCGGTCTTTCCGCCCCGGGTTTGGCGTCGTCGGATGTCCCCGGGGCGGCCCCGGTGAGTTCGGCGGATTTCCTTGTTCCGGTGAAATCAACCTCGGGCATACGCCTCCGGCCAGAGGCGACCGGAACAGATTACCGCCGTTTTCCCCTCCAGATAGACATTCCTGAATCCGGCGCCGGTCTTTTCGAAGTGGATCCGAAGGATCTCGCCGCTTTTTACCCGGACATCCACGGGAGACGACGCCAGTCCCTTGGCGGCGGCGATGATCGCGGCCGCCACGGAGCCGGTGCCGCAGGCCAGGGTTTCATCCTCCACGCCCCGCTCGTAAGTGCGGACGGCGATCGTTCCCGAAGCGAGTATCTTTACGAAATTGGCGTTCGTCCCCCGGGGCCGGTAGAGCTCATGATACCGGATTTCCCGGCCGAGGGAAAAGACGTCACAGGCATCCAGGTCGTCCACATAATGGACCACATGGGGAACCCCGGTGTTGATGCTGCTGACCTTGAAATCCCGGCCGCCGATCGCGATCGTCTCGTCTATGCGCAGATCGCCGGGGTCCGTCAACCTAAGCTTGACGATGTTATCCCGAACCTCGGCATCGATGATCCCTGCCCCCGTTTCGAAGGACATCCGTTCCGGGGCGATCCTCAGGAGGAAGGCGAAGCGGGCTGCACAGCGACCCCCGTTGCCGCACATCTCCACCTCCGAGCCGTCGGCGTTGAAGAAACGCCAGGAGAAATCGGCCCGAGTGGATTCCTGGATAATGATGAGGCCGTCGGCGCCCAGAGAAATCCTGGGAGTACAGACCGCCTGGACGAACTCAACCACGGATCCGGCGCCTAGCTTTTCCTCCACCTGGCGCCGGCGATTGTCGATGAGGATGAAATCATTGCCACTGCCGCTCATCTTGTAGAACTCGATCATGGTCATGTGCCCTTTCCACAATTTATATTCCTTTACATGAAAATGTCCACAAATAGCTTGATATTTTCATCTTTCATTGTGCCCGGAACGGGCATGATGGTTAGTTTGCCTTCCTGGCCGTCCTCGTACGACTCCGCCGCTTCTCTTAAACGATCTTTCGGAAAATATGAAGAGAAAAAACGTTGTGCCTCTTTCTGCTCGTGGTCGGAAACGAGAGGAGCATCATCGGCAATTTCAATCATGTAGTTAACATGGCTTAATGTTATTATTTGTTGGAATCAATCACTTTTCGTTGCTTTTTGTCTTGACATTCCCCCGAAAAAATCCGTATAAGGCTATCGACTGCCGAGGTGCGGCGGGTATTCTCTTCGGCCCCGATCCGCGTCGATAGGCAACTACAGAAATGGCGCCGGTCCTTGATAGAGAAAGGTCGTCCCGATGTCGGCCGAGCTGATGACCACCAAAGAAGTTGCCAAGTATCTGAATATCAATGACAAACAGGTTTATGCCCTCATCCGGGAGGGAGGCATCCCCGCCAGCCGGGCGACGGGGAAGTGGCTTTTTCCCAAGCAACTGATCGACGCGTGGATCGAAAGCTCGGCCCGGGAGGGATTGTCCCGGGCCCGCCGGCAGAGTGAAAAGGCGGCCGGCGCCCTCCTGGCGGCGGGGAGCAACGATCCCCTCTTAGACATCCTCCAGACGGCGATCCGCCGAATCCATCCCGAACTGTACATCTTTTCCGCCAATACGGGCAGCTCGGAGGGGCTGGCGGCGCTGAACAACGGCTACACGGACATCGCCTGGTCCCACCTCTGGGATCCGGAGACCGGCCGGTATAACACGCCCTTTATCCCGTCCCGACTGCCCCGGATCGATGCCGTCGTCGTCAACCTCTTCCACCGTGATCTGGGACTGATCGTCGCCCCGGGCAACCCCCTGGGCGTCAGGACGATCGGGGACCTGGGAAAGCCGGGGCTGCACTTCATCAACCGTCAGGACGGCTCCGGGACCCGCCTCCTCATCGACTACCATTTACAGCGGGCCGGGGTAGATCCGCTCCGGATCGCCGGCTATGAGCGCGAGGTGAGCACCCATCTGGAAGTGGGTCTGGCCGTCCTCTCCCGTCAGGCCGATGCGGGGGTGGCCACGGGTTCCGTATCCCGCCTCCTCGGACTGGAATTTATCACCCTGGTCCGGGAAAGCTTCGATATGATCCTCGCGAAGGAGACCTATTTCAAGAAGGGGGTTCAGGACTTTATCGAGACCTTGAGATCCGACGGCTTCCGCCGGGGGGTAGAGAATCTTGGTCATTACGATTTCCACGCGTCGGGGAAGGTCCTGTTTGCCGTGAATTGACCGAGAGGATCGAAAGGGAATTTATTGTTGGAGGGTGACATGAAAAAAATATCTCTGCTGCTGCTTGCCATCCTCCTGGTCACGCCGCCGGGGACAGCCGTTGCCAAGGACAAGAAGTTTATCCTCATGGCTTCCACCATCGGTCCCATTGATGCCGGGATTGTCGGCGCGCTGGAGGATAGTTTTGAGAAAGAGAAAGGAATCCGGGTCCGTCATGTCGGCGCCGGAACGGGAGCGACGTTGAAAATCGCCCAGAAGTGCAATGTCGACCTGGTAATGGTCCACGCCAGGTCTTTGGAGGAAAAATTTGTTGCCGATGGTTATGGCACCGAGCGGATTCCCCTGATGTACAACGACTTTGTCATGGTGGGACCGGCAGCGGATCCCGCGGGGATCAAAGGCCTGAAGAGCGCCGCGGAGGCCATGCGGAAAATCGCCGCCGCCGGGGCGCCGTTCGTTACCCGGGGCGATAAATCCGGAACCCATGTAGCCGAAATGGAGCTTTGGAAAGCCGCCGGGATCAATCCCGCCGGAACCTGGTATGTAGTTTTTGAAAAAGGCTCGGAAGGAAACGTGGCAACCCTGCGTTTCACCGATCAAAAAAGGGCTTACACCGTTATCGACCGGGCTACCTTTCTGGCCCTGCAAAAAGAAGTGAAACTGGCCGTCCTCGTGGAAGGGGATGAGGCCCTGCTGAACCGCATCACCTTAATTCCGGTGAATCCCGGGAAATGTCCCCAGGCCAACCTCAAAGAAACGATGATCTTCGTCGATTGGCTCACGGATCCGAACAAGGGACAGCGGTTCATTGAGACCTTCGGGGTGGAAAAATACGGGAAACCCATGTTCTTCCCCGATTCGATTCCCTGGCGGCAGCGTGGCGGCGGCAAATAGCGGTCGCCAGGACAGATACTTGGCACAACAACCCGCTGTAGGTAATAATGGGTAATAAGATTAGGAGGTTAAAAGTGAAAAAAGGTCTATTTATTTTACTTGTCCTGTTCCTGACGGCCTTGGCCGCCGCTCCCGCGGTGGCGGTGGACGTCAAGTTCAGCGGCAGCTACTACACGCTAGGCTGGTATGTGGACAACCCGTCGCATCTGGACAAGAACGAGGCGCCGGGGGCTGCCTCGTGGGGCACCGTGGACGCCTCACAGGCCAATTACGCCAACCGGGACGCCCGGAGTCGGCGGGGCGCCGATGCCTTTTACAGCCAGCGGTTTCGTTTGCAGACGGAATTTCAGGTAGTGGAAGGTTTGAAGCTCGTTACCCGCTTCGACGCCCTGGAGAAGCGCTGGGGTGATCAGGCCTGGGCGGGGGGCACGGGTGAGACCCAGTCCCGGACCCAGACGCCCCAGGGATCTCTCGATCCCAATGGGGTGAGACGCGGCGCCGCCAATCCCAAGGCTCAGGAAAACCTGGAATGGGAACGGGCCTATCTGGATTTCAACGTCCCCTTCGGCAAGTTTCAGGTGGGTTACATGCAGTTTCTTACCTGGGGAACGACCTTCCTGGACACGACCCTGACTTCCGCCGGCATCCGCTACCTTTACAGCCGCGGGCCCTGGCAGGCGGTGGCGGCCATCGAGAAGCGAGGGGAGTGGGTAGGCCTCAACGCGAACAACATCGGCGTGGCCAATGACGCCGACCGGGATGTGTACGATTTTGGGGCCATCTATAAATTCAAACCCGGCGAGGCGGGCATTCTCTATCAATACAGCCGGAGCGGCCAGAACAAATGGGAGCAGGGCAACGGTTATCTGACGCAGCTCAACGGCCTGTATCCCTATGCGAAGGCCACCTTCGGGAAGTTGTTCCTCGAAGGAGAGGCAATGTACGCCTTCGGTGATCTGCGATCTTACGAGAGCACCAGTGCGGCCCCCACGGGCGGTACCGCGGGCACCAACCGTCCGGGTGGGGTGAGCATCAACAATCCTGCTCAGAACGTGGGCGTCCAGGCTTTCGGGGCCTATGTCCATGGTAAGTACGATCTGAAGCCGGCCTATGTGGGGATAAAGTTCGCCTATTTGAGCGGTGACGACAACTCCAACAGCGACAAAGCGACGGGATCTATCATGCAGTCCCAGCAGATGAACCGGAGCTTCTATCCCACCCTGATCCTCTGGAACGATGACTACCAGAACAACATGGGAAACATCCAGGGCAACGTGCCCGCAGGGGCGACGGGAGCGAATCGCCGCACCGGCCAGAACTACACGATCAGCCAGAATATGGACAATGTGTGGTTCTATCAGATCTATGCCGGCGTCAAACCGATGCCCAAGATGAATCTGATGATGGCCCTGTCCTACGCCACGGCGGACAAGAAACCGAAGAGCGACGTGGGCGCCGTGGGTTCCCCGGGTTACTACAACCCGGCGAACCGGGTGACGGAATTCGTTTCAGACAAGTACGGGACGGAGCTCGACTTCATCGGCACCTACAAGATCTACGACAACCTCACCTACATGATCGGCATCGGCTATCTGTGGACGGGGGACTATTTCAAAGGTTACGACAACGACGCCAAGATCAGGGACAACTACCTTCTTTCGCATAAGTTGACCCTGAACTTCTAAGAGCAGGTCCTTTGTCTGGAACGGTAGAGAATTACAAGTAAAATCCGGGGCGTCGGCAAGCGGCGCCCCGGTTCGTTTTCGATCGGAAACCGGCCCCAAGTTCGGTGATTAGACAAACCCAAAGGGCAGGTCGCCTGCCATCGACATCGAGATTCAATTAAGGAGAAATGGAAATGAAAAGATATGCAAGGATTGCCATTCTGATCGCTGTATACTATACTTTACTCCTTCTGGCCGGAGTCGGCGGCGCCGATGCCGCCCGCAAGGCGCCGGCGAAACAGAAGAACCTCATCCTGGCCACCACGACCAGCACCCAGGACACGGGTCTTCTGGATGTTCTGATTCCCATCTTCGAGAAGAAGACCGGCTATTTCGTCAAGACCATCGCCGTTGGTTCCGGCCAGGCCATGACCATGGGGAGTAAGGGAGAGGCGGATGTCCTGCTGGTCCATTCCCAGGCGGCGGAGAAGAAATTCATGGAGGCCGGCAATGGCGTCAATCGCCGCTTGGTCATGCACAATGACTTCATTGTTGTAGGTCCTCCCGCGGATTCGGTGGCCCTCAAGGGAACCAAGAAGGCGACGGAGGGATTCAAAAAGATCAGCGCCGCCAATGCCCTCTTCGTGTCCCGAGGCGACAATTCCGGAACCCATGCCAAGGAGAAGGAGATCTGGAAGGCCGCGGGCATTCAGCCGGAGGGGCAGAAATGGTACCAGCAGACGGGACTCGGGATGGGACAGACCCTTAGCGTGGCCGCGGAAAAGAAGGGTTATACCCTTACCGACCGCGGCACCTATCTAGCGCTGAAGAAGAACCTTGGCATGGATAGCCTCCTCGAGGGGGATGCGGTGCTCCTCAATATCTATCATGTCATCGAGGTCAACCATGCCAAATGGCCCAAGGTGAACGCCGCCGCCGCCAAGGCCTTTGCCGATTTCATGGTGTCCAAAGAGGTCCAGAAGATCATCAAGACCTTCGGCGTGGCGAAGTTCGGATCCCCCCTGTTCTTCCCCGATGCCGGCAAGAAGGTGGAAGATCTGGGCAAATAATCTGTGGGACGCCTTTCATCTGGATATGTCGGCGCGCGAGCGGTTTTAAATCCGCCGCCGCATCCGTTCGAGCCGGGGGTGGGAGACGGGATGTTTTCAGCCGGTGAAAAAAACCGGCAAAGGGTGGATACTTTCATGTCCGTGGGGATAGCGCCGACGGGGGAGAGGCGGGAATGGAGATAATACTCGCCGGGATCAAACAGGCCCTCTCCCTCCTGATCAGCTTCGACCCCGAGGTCCTGGCGATCACGTGGCTGTCCCTGAAGGTTTCGGGGACCGCCACCCTGATCAGCCTGTTTATCGGCATCGGCATTGGCACCGCCGTAGCCCTCTCCTCCTTCCCCGGGCGGCAGATTGTCGTGAGCGTCATCAATACGGGGATGGCCCTGCCGCCTGTTGTCGTGGGCCTTTTCGTCACGATCTTTCTCTGGCGCAACGGTCCTTTCGGCTATCTGGAGATCCTCTACACGCCCGCGGCCATCATCATCGCCCAGGCCATCATCGCCACCCCCATTGTCATGGGTATCACCCTGGCTGCCATGCAACAGTTGCCCCGGAAGCTTCGGTTGCAGATCCTGGCCCTGGGAGCGACGCGCTTTCAGATGGTCTGGCTGCTTATCAAGGAGGCCCGACTGTCCCTCATGGCCGCCGTCATGGCCGGCTTTGGAGGCGTTATCTCCGAGGTCGGGGCCTCCATCATGGTCGGCGGCAACATCAAGGGCTATACCCGTGTCCTGACCACCGCCACGGTCATGGAAACCAGCAGGGGCAATTTCGATCTCGCCATTGCCCTGGGGGTGATCCTGCTTCTCTTCGCCTTTGTCATCAACCTGGTTCTCACCCGAATCCAGCAGCGGGAACGTCCCCAATGAACGGCGGATCGATTCTGGAGGGCAGAGACATCCAGGTGCGGCGGGGCGGCCGACTGATCCTCGATGTCGCTTCTCTGAACATCGCGGCGGGAGAGGTGCTGTCCGTGATCGGGCCCAACGGGGCGGGGAAAACGACGCTCCTTCAGGCCCTGTCGGTCCTCCTGCGGCTCAATCGAGGGGAGATTCGCTTCCGGGGCGCCCGGATCGGCGTGGATATCACCCCTCTGGATTACCGCCGGCAGTTGGCCATGGTCTTCCAGGAGGCCCTCCTCTTCGATGCGACGGTAACCGCCAATGTGGCGGCGGGACTTCGGCTCCGCGGGACTGACGCCGGGGAAGCAAAAAGGATTGTCGCCGCTAAGCTGGAGCAGTTCGGCATCAGTTCCCTTCACGACCGCTCCGCCAAGACCCTCTCCGGTGGTGAGGCCCAACGGACCAGCCTTGCCCGGGCCTTTGCCATTGGGCCGCAGATCCTTTTTCTGGACGAGCCCTTTGCCGCCCTCGATCCACCCACCCGGGAATCCCTGATCGAAGACCTCAGCCGCATCCTCCGTGAATCGGGCGCCACGGCCATCATGGCCACCCATGATCAGGGGGAGGCCCTGCGTCTTTCCGACCGGATCGCCGTGATGCATGAAGGGCGGATCGCTCAGATCGGTCCCCCGGTGGAGGTGATGAACCACCCCGTCGATGAGAGTGTGGCGGCCTTCGTGGGGGTGGAAATGATTCTTGCCGGCCGGGTCGTCCAATACGAACGGGGGACGGCCACCGTGGCCATCACGAATGATGTGGGCCCCCCGAAGTTATCTTACCCTCGGGGCAATCCTGGCGAGATACTCTCCGGGACCGGAAGGGAGAGAACGGCAGGGGAAGCGCCCGGTGAGAGATCATCGGCCTCGTTATCATCCGATGGCATGGAGATGCCGCCGGAAGCTACGGGTGGACGGATAGACGGGGAGGGTTCTTGCGTATGGGAAGACGCCGCTGTGATGGGGGGAAGGCGACGTCCCGCCACCGTGTTTCTGGAGGCCGCGGGAGAGGCGAAAGCAGGGGAGGAAGTGTTCTGCTGTATCCGCCCGGAGCACGTCACCCTCGCCAGGGGGTTGCCCCCGGGGCGGACCAGCGCTCGTAACTCCTTCCCCGCCGTCATCAACAGGATCATCCCCGCCGGCCCTTTTTACAAGCTGTACCTGGATGGCAGCCTTCCCCTGTCCGCGTACATAACCGCCCAATCCCTGGAAGAACTGGATTTGCGAATCGGGATGACGGTTACGGCTTCCTTCAAGGCCACCTCCGTCCATTTGATCCGGCGGGGATAGTGATCCCCCGCCGGGGCCTCGCATCCCCGGTCCCGGATGCCACGGATGCCTTTGCTGGACATAAAATCCGCAATCAGGCCCAAGCCCCGCCTAACCCGTGTTCCGATCCGGTCCGGGGCTTTCCGCCCGGTTATTCGTAGATCTTCTCTTCCGCCGCGAAGGCCTCTTCAGCGTCCGCCTCGTGATCTCGGGGCCGGGTCCGGATCTCCTTGCCCAGGAACTCCCGGTACCACTCGTGGGCCGTGATCATGGACATTACCTCGCTCGTCCCGGTCCAGATGCTGGCCAGGCGGATGTCCCGGTAAATCCGCTCCAGGGGGAATACATTGGTGTAACCGATGCCGCCCACGACCTGCATGGCGTTGTGGACGACCTTTTGGCAGGACTCGGTGATGAATTTCTTCGTCTCCGAGACCAGGCGCCGGATCCGGAGCATCTCCTGCCCCGTCTCCACGGCCCGGGCGGTGGTGTAGGCCATGGACCGGCAGGCGTCGAGGAGCATTACCGCTTCGGCGACCTGGAAGCTCACCCCTTCGAAGGTGGCGATGATTTTACCGAAGGCCTTGCGCCGGGCGGTGTATTTCGTGGCGATCTCAATGGCCGGCCGGGCGGCGCCGATGGTCATCATGGCCGTTCCAAGGCGTTCCGGGATCATCATGGTGTTGAAGACGGCGTAAGCCCCGTTGACCTGGCCGACGACATTCTCCTTGGGGACCATGACATTCTTGAAGACGATGCGGGCCGTGCCGCCTCCCCGGCACCCCATGAGGCCGTAGAGATACTTCGTTTCCACCCCGGGCCCCCGGTCCACGACAAAGGCCGTGAGGCAGTCTTGGGGTTTGGCGGCGGGATCGAAGTTGGTCCGGGCGTAAACCAGGAAATAATCCGCCCCTTCCCCGCCAACGATGAAGCGCTTCTGGCCGTTGAGAAGGTAATGGTCCCCCCGGTCCTCGGCCTTCGTAGTGGCGCCGAAGAAATCCGAACCGCCCCGGGGCTCCGTGAGGCATTCCGCGGCGAAAATCTCTCCCCGCAGGAGGGGCCGGACATATTTTTCCTTCAGATGGTCCGTACCGTGGAGGATGATGGCATCGCAGACCAACTCCGCTCCCACGCCGAAGACGCAGGCGAACTCGTACCCCAGGGTGCCGATCTCCTCCAGAATCGCGGCGGTGGTGACCCAGTCCATCTCCCGTCCTCCCCATTGCCGGGGATACCGGCAGCCCAGCAGGTTCCGCCGTCCCGCCTCGGCGAGAAACTCCTTGGGAAAACGGATCCGGTCCTGGTCCATGTCGAGAATCATCTGGCGGGGTACCCATTTGACCAATTCCCGGGCCTCGTCCCGGATGGCCAGTTGCTCTTTGGTAAGCAGATATTCGAACATCACGAACTCCTTTCCTGTAAAGCCCTCACTGTTCCCGCGGCGGGGCAGGCGGAGTATAGGGAGATGCGCGAAACCTGTCAAGGGAGGAAAAAACGACCCCTCGGGATTTGATGTTGACAGCACCCGCCACTGCGGTAGAATCAGTCGATCATAGGGGAGTCTGTTATGACCATGAAAAAACCCGGCCTACTGGCCAGAAGTCTCCGCGATCTCCTCTACAAAGAGGCGCGGATCAGAACCGTCGCCGGTGTATGCATCGGCTCGACCTACATCGCCGTCCGGCTGGACGATGACGGCCTCGGCCTTGCCGCCGTGCCGGTCGCGGCATTATCCGGGCCCGAACAAGAGATGTCGTTTCCTCCGGAAGCATCCCTGCGGGGCCGGCCGGCGGCCTTCCTTCTGGACTGGCTGACTCAAAGCGATCACCCGCGGCAAAAGGCCCTCGCCCTGGCCACGGCCAATGCCCTGATCCGCCAGGATCACAGCGATTTTGACGGTGATGCCCTCGATGCATTTCATCTGACCGCTGACGACAGAGTGGTCATGGTCGGCCGCTTTACCCCCCTGATGGCGAGAATCACCGCCACTGGAGCCGCGCTGACGGTTCTGGAGAAGAACCCCGCCAAAGGAATGGTCCTTCCGGCCGAAGAGCGCCGCCGCGTTCTGGAAAGGGGAACGGTCGCAATCATTACGGCCACCGCGATGCTGTACGACGATCTGGAAGAGATCCTCTCCGATCTCGTCCGTCCCCGCCATGTTTCCCTTTTGGGCCCCTCCACCCCCATGCTGCCCGAAATTTTTGCCCTTACCCCGGTGACCCATTTGGGGGGAGTCAAGATTACCGATACCGACCGAGTAATGTCTATCGTCGCCGCCGGAGGAGGGACGCGGACCATGCGCCTCGGTCTGGAGATGACCAATATGGTATTGAAAAGGGGGGGCCAGGGGGATGAAATGCATGAACCATCCCCACCCCTTGTAAGGGTGTAAATATAATTAGTGAATGAAGTCAAGAATATAAGAGACTAATTTCAGAAGTAACGCGATGGTCACTTCCGCAGGTTATACTTGATCATCTTCAACTGGAGGCCCTTGCGGCTCAGGCCCAACCGCTGGGCCGCCCGGGTGACGTTGCCGCCGCATTCCTCGAGGCAGCGGACCAGCATCTGGCGTTCCGCCTCCTCCGTATGGCTCCGGATGAACTCCTTGAACTGGCTGGGTTTTTTTTCCGGCGGCAGGAGGGATTGTTCATATACGGCCTGCTTGATTTCTCCGGGGACGTCCGCCATGGCGATGGTCTGCCCCCGGGCCATGAGGACGAGTCTTTCCAAAAGGTTTTCCATCTCCCGGATGTTGCCCGGCCAGTCATAATTGATGAACAGATCCAGGACGTCGTCTTCCAGACCCTGGATGTCCCGGCCGAGCTTCTTACGGAACCGGTCCACAAAATACGCGATCAGCGTGGGGATGTCGTCCCGCCGCTCCCGCAGGGCGGGCAGGTGAATGGGCAGGACATTGAGGCGGTAGAAGAGGTCCTCCCGGAAACGCCCCTCCTTGACGTCCTGAAAGAGGTTCCGGTTGGTGGCCGTGATGAGGCGCACGTCCACCTTGATCGTCTTGAGTCCCCCGACCCGCTCGAAGGTCTGCTCCTGGATGACCCGCAGGAGCTTCACCTGCATCTCCTTGGGCAGTTCCCCTACTTCGTCGAGAAAGAGGGTGCCCTTGTGAGCCAGCTCGAAACGTCCCGGCTTGGTCACCACCGCCCCGGTGAACGCCCCCTTTTCATAGCCGAATAGCTCACTTTCCATGAGGTTTTCCGCAATGGCCGCACAGTTGATCTTGATAAGGGGGTTGCCTTTCCGCGGGCTGTTGATGTGGATGGCGTTGGCGATGAGTTCCTTGCCCGTTCCCGTCTCGCCGGAGATGAGGATGGTGGTGGTTGTCGGGGCCACCCGCTTGATGGTCTCGAAGATCTCCTGCATCGGCTCGCTGGCGCCGACGATGCCATAGCGGTCGATTTCGTCGGCGCCGGCGACAAATTCCTCGTCGCTCAGCCGGCGCGTCTTGATGGCCTTGAGAACTACGTTTTTCAGTTCATCCTGCTCGAAGGGCTTGGTTACGTAATCGAACGCCCCTTTCTTCAGAGCGTCCACCGCCGTGGCCACCGTTCCGTGGGCGGTGATCATGATTACGGGGACCGCCGGATAGTCGGCCGCCACCCGCTCCAGAAGGCCCATGCCGTCCAGGTTGGGCATCTTGAGATCCGTGACGACCACGTCGATGTCGTCATCAGCCAGAACCTTGAGGGCCTCGCGGCCGTCCGGGGCGGTGAATACCTCGTAACCTTCCTTTTTCAGCATGGCCCGGAGGACCACCTGCATGTTGATTTCGTCGTCGACAACCAGAATCCTGTTCATCCCCTCGCCTTGGCAGCTTTGTATTATCGATTATAATCGTCCCTATTATTTATCTCTAAAAGGACGTTTTGACCAGCCCGCAATCCCTCATGGGGTCGGGAAGAAAGGCCGCCCGGCGGGAGCGTCAGGAAGCCTTTTGGAGCCGGATATAGAAGATGCTCCCCTGTCCGGGCAGGGACTTGACCCGGATATGGCCGCCGTGGCTCCTGATGATCCGCTGGCAGATGGCCAATCCCAGGCCGACTCCCCGCTCCTTGGTGGTGAAAAAAGGTTTGAAGACATTTCTTAGCTCTTCCTTCTTGATCCCTTTGCCGGTGTCGCGGATGGAGATGCCCACCGCCTCTCCCAGGTCGCTGTCGATCCGACGGGTGCGGAAGATGAGCTTGCCTCCTGTCGGCATGGCCTCCAGGGCATTGAAGGCGATATTCAGGATTACCTGGATGAGCTGCTCCGCGTCGATATTCATCGGGGGCAGCTCCGAACGCAGCTCCTCTTCGATGACGATCCGTTCCGTCAAGTCGTTGGCCCGGAC
This sequence comes from Deltaproteobacteria bacterium, assembly GCA_029561465.1. Taxonomy (GTDB): domain Bacteria; phylum Desulfobacterota; class Syntrophia; order Syntrophales; family UBA8958; genus UBA8958. The sequence goes on from JAKQIZ010000086.1 coordinate 34,553, forward strand.
GATGGAGATGGCTTTGGTGATCACGGCGTTCACGTCCTGGAGCTTCAGATTGAGCTGGTAGGGTTTCGCATAGCTCAGGAACTGGTTGACGACGCTGTTGAGGCGGTTCACCTCTGCGATGATGACGTCGATCAGGCGCCGGTCCTCTTCGTTCAGCACCTCCGAACGGAGGTACTGGGCGGCCCCCTTGATGGAGCCCAGGGGATTGCGGATCTCGTGGGCCAAAACCGGGGCCATTTCCTCCAGAAGCATGCTCTTCTCTCTTTCCAGTTTCCGGTCGAAGGCATAGAGGAAATTGAAGGCGTCCTTGCTTTCCGGATAGACCCAACCGAAGATGTTTTTGAGGACCTGCTTCAAGGGTTCGATTGAAATTACGATGAGATACGAGGCCAGGAGGATGTAGGTGAGGGACGATGAGGATGGATGCCCGAAGAGGCGGATGAAGACATAGATGACCAGGGTGGCGCACAGGGTGAGCACGCCGGTGATCAGCGCCCGGGCCATAACCTCGTGGAGTTCCATGAGCTGGGGATGGGTGATAATCAAAAAAATCATGTACATCAGTACGGCGAGAAAGATGTTGTACAGCGGATAAAAATCGTAACCGAAAAATTTGACCACATCCAGGGTGCTGATGACGGCGGCCATCCCGAAAGCGATGGAGAGATACAACATCCGGGTTCTCTCCGTTCCCGCCGGCCGGTTCCGGATAAAGAGAATCAGGGCACCGTAGCAGAGGGCCAAAATGGCGGCGGGATAGAGATAAATGAGCATCCGCCAATAAGGCCAGTCCGCCAGGGGGGTGAACAGGGAGATGAAAAGGGCCACGCTGGTGAACGTCGCTGTGGCGGTCCGGCGCGGAGAAAGGAGGCTCTGATCGTTGAGGAGGCGCCGTCCGAAGGACATGAGCAGCGGGGGAATGGCCATAAGGCCGCACAACTCGATCAGATTCCAGACGTCGGAGTGAAAGTGACCGGAAAAGAAACCTCCTCCCTTGTAGAGAAAAACGGCCAGGCAAAGCCAGGCAAAAGATAGATGGGTGCGGTTCTGCCGTTTGGTAAAAAAGAGAAAAACGGCGATCGCCAGGCTGACGGTGGCTAAGGTGAAGACTTCCATTGATCTCCAAGATGATATGTCCTGAATATAAACCCGCCGCTGAAGAATAACGGGAAATGAATCTGTAGTCAAGAAAGACCATAAAAAAACAGGAGCTTCCCCCCCCCTTGGAACAGCTCCTGTTTACCTCCGTTGATGACAACGGATTAGTGTCGACGGCAAAGATCTTAGGCCGGCTCTCCCTCCGCCGGCAGGGCATAACGGAAACAACTGGTGTTTTCATAGATCGCCGGAGAGATTATGTATCCCTCTTCGATCCGGAAGACCCGGGACTCCTGGCCCCGCATCTTGATGGCCCGTCCCTTGAGGAATACCCTGATATTCCCCTCGATGAGGTTCGTGATGTCGAACTGACCGAAGGTGTGATACACATCGATGCTGCCGACTTCCTCGGACCGGAGATGCCAGTGGTCGTGAATCCCCGCTTCGGTTTCCTCGAAGAACGACTCGAGTTTGTCCTTCCACTTCTCCGGGAGTTCCTCCGCGGTCAGCTCGAAGACCCGATCCACGTCGTCTCTTTTTTTCGTCTTTTTGGTCGCTTTTACGGCTTTGGTCGCGGTGACCGCCTTTGCCGCCTTTATTGATTTCGCCATGATTGCCTCCTCTTTCTATTGAGTATGTCCATAGTTGTTACTCTGTACGCTGTTGTTTATGGGCGGCCGAAGTCCTGCATGATATCTATCACAATGTATGCCAGGGCGGCTTTTTAGCCGTCAATATGTCCTATGTATATGATGTAGTTGCATTTATTGGCAAGGAGTCTTCGGTGGGCGCAAATGGCACGGCCCCGGTGGCAGGTCATAAATGCGTAGCATCCTTCGCAGGGTGAAGATGATTTCGCACCCACTCTGATCCGTCGTGTCAGCCAAATAAATATTTGACGGTCCTGGAAAAAGGACCTATGCTTTACCGGCAATCGTCCTTAATACGGTAGGGAGTTATGAACAAGGAAGCGCAGCAGGAACAAATCGCCGCGGTTTTTACCGGCGTCGATGCCCACTTGGTGACGGCGGAGCTTATCCGGTCCCATTCCACCAACCGGGAAGACATTCGGGAGGTGGCCCTGCGGGGACTGGATTTGCGACCCTGCCGGCGGATTCTCGACCTGGGCTGCGGCTTCGGATTCTTTTCCGAAGCCCTCCGGAACCGGGTGGGGCCCGGCGCCCGCCTGACCGGTCTGGACATGATCCCCGCCTACGAACGCCTCTTCCTGGATGTCTGTCGCCGCATCGGGGTCCGGGGACGCTTTATCGCCGCCCCGGTCTCGCACGTCGAAACCCTTCCCGAGCGTTCCTGGGATCTTGTCCTGTGTAGTTACGCCCTGTATTTCTTTCCCGAGATCACGGTGCGGATTGCCCGGCTCCTCGCTGCCGGGGGGATTTTCATCGCCATCACCCATGGGGAGAAGAACATGGGGGAACTGTTCACCGCCGCTAGGACCGTCCTGAAGGAACAGGGCATCATGAACCGGGAGCGCTTACCCGTGGAAGAGATCATCGGCCGCTTCTGCGCGGAAAACGGCGGAGAGCTACTCAGGCGCTCTTTCCACCGCATCGACACTATCGACTATCCCAACACCCTGATTTTCAAACCCCATGAACTGCCTCTGCTTTTGGCCTACTTTCACTTCAAGAGCCCCTTCTTTCTCGCCGGGATCGACGCACTGCACCGGGACAGGATCATGACCACGTTTGCCGCCCATCTGGAGGACGTAACCCGGCGGCAAGAGGGTTTCACCATCTTCAAGGACGACCGCATCTTCATCTGCCGGGAGCCCCGGGACAACGCGGATGGGCCGTGAAAACAAGGGGTGAGCCCCCGATGCTGCCCTATGGATTCATTAAGAAATTCACATTGATATAGGAGACGCCGGTGAAAAGAAAGCGCCTGTACTGCCCCCATTGCGGCGGCGACATCCGCCGGGAGTGGGAGGAGGACGTGGAGAGGGATTTTTGTGCCGCCTGCCGGACCTTCTTCTATGAAAATCCCCTCCCGGTGGTGTCCGTGATTCTGCTGTCGGCGGATCGGGAGATCCTGCTGGTTAAACGGGGTCGCCGGCCGTACCGGGGACGGTGGTGCCTGCCGACGGGGTTTGTGGAAAGCGGGGAAAGCATCGAAACGGCCGCCCTGCGGGAGCTGGCGGAGGAAACGGGACTCCGGGGGCGTGTCGCCGGTCTGGTGGATGTGGATTCGGGGCGGAACAGCTTTTACGGAGATCTGATCTTTCTGACCTTCGAGGCAGAGGCGGAGGGGGAGACGGGGCCTCCGCAATCCGGGGGCGATACCGTGGCGGCCCGCTATTTTCCCCTCGGGGGGCTTCCCCGCCTGGCCTTTCCGGCCAACAACCGGGCGGTGAAGCGTTTTGTCGCCGCCAAGGCCGACTACTGGGCCATCGTCGATTCCTTTTCCCTGGCCGCTGGCGGGGACGGCGCCACCGGCGGGCGAAACACGAATCTCCTTTCCGACCGTCTCGTTCGGGTCATCGAGGTCAATGCGGAACTCATCTCCCGCCTCTGGATCGAAGAGGTAACCACCAGCCGCTCCACCCCCGGCTACCATCATTTCGACCGGCAACGCCTCTTCCGCCGGGTCCACACCATCCTCTCCCAGTTCGGAAAATGGCTGGGCGGGGGATATGACGACCGGGACATCCAGGCCTACTACACAGACATGGGCCGGGAACGCCGGCGGGAGGGATTCCGATTGGGAGAGATCCTGAGTGCCCTGAGCCTCATCAAGAAACACCTCTGGGAGTTTGCCCTTTCCCGGGGGATGTGGCAGAAGACCATCGACATCTACATGGCCCTGGAGTTGGACCGCCGCATCGTGATCTTCTTCGACAAGGCCTCTTTTTACACCGCCCGGGGCTATGAAGACAAATAGGCATTTCTTTTTTAAAGCAATCATTTTCGTCCTGCTGCCGCACCTTTTGGGCGTTTCCGGGGCGGCGGCGTCCCCCCCCCGGCGGATCGTCTCCCTGGCCCCGAACATCACGGAAATCATCTTCGGTCTGGGACTGGGGGACCGGCTGGTGGGGGTGACCACCTACTGCGACTTTCCCCAGGCTGCCCGGAAAAAGCACAAGATCGGCGGTTTTTCCAACCCCTCCCTGGAGGCGATCCTGGCCCTCCGCCCCGATGCGGTAATCCTCACCGAGGACGGCAATCCCCCGGAGATCGCCCCCCGGCTGGAAAGACTGGGGATCTCCATCCATGTCTTCCGGGCCCGGAAGATCGAGGAACTCCCCGGGGCCCTCAGGGAAATGGGACGTTTTCTCCAGGTGGAGGCCGCCGCCCGGCGGCAGGCGGCGGAAATGGAGCGCCGGCTGAAAGATTACCGGTCGTCGGCTCGGCAGCGGCGCCGGGCCGCCAATCCAAAGGCCCTGTTCATAATCCAGCCCGAGCCCCTTATCGTGGCCGGGCCCGGCACCCCCATGGACGACGCCATGAACATCATGGGGCTGGCCAATATCGCCGATGATGTGACCGGGCGCTACCCGAAATACTCCCTGGAGGAGACCCTCCGGAGGCAACCGCAGCTTTTGTTTATCGGCCAGGGCCCCGGGATGGAGGAAGACGTTCGGAGGCTTTCCCGACGGCTTCGGACCCTGGAAGCCGTCCGGTTGGGACGGGTTTACACGATCCGCGAAACCCTTTTCCGCCTCGGCCCCCGGGTGTTCATCGGCCTGGAGGAGATGAAGGCGGCGGTGGTGCAGAGCGGTTTGTAAAAAACGAGGTAGTGAATTTGCCCCTTGACATAAGGAAATTCTTTCGGTAATTATCATCGCGTAAATCTTGCCAGACCAGATGGGTGTGTGGAAGAGGGGTGCAAATCCCCCGCTGCCCCGCAGCCGTAACGGGAACGAAAGCCGGAATGCCACTGTCTCCACCAGGGGACGGGAAGGCGGCGAGTAGGGCGCCCGGAGCCGGAAGACCGGCCCATCTGTTTGACCTCGGGGGAGGGGAAGCATTGGGCGCGTTTTCACTGCCGACATCATATCTCGCCGTAACGCCGGCGCGGGTGGTCAGAATCTCCCTGCTGCTGTGCCTGCTTCTCGTTGCCGTGGCCCTGGCGTCCCTTTTCACCGGGACGGCCGATATCTCCATCCGGGCCACCCTCCGCGAATTCTTCCCCTGGGCCTCCTTCCTGTCCGGTGGCCTGACCGAAGCCGAAACGTCTATCATCATGTCTGTCCGCCTGCCCCGGATCATCCTGGCCGCCATTGTCGGGGCATCCCTCTCCGTGGCGGGTGTGGTGTTTCAGGCCCTGTTGAGAAATCCCCTGGCGGACCCCTATATCCTCGGAATATCCGCTGGTTCCGCGGTGGGGGCCGTCATGGGAATTCTCCTGGGGGTGGGTGCCTGGAGCCTGGGCATTCCCGGTCTGGCCTTTCTCGGCGCCCTGGCTGCGATCCTGATCGTCTTCGGCATCGCCGGCCGGGAAAAACGCCGGGAAACCAACACCCTGCTTTTGACCGGCGTCATGGTCAACGCCTTTTTCAACGCCTTCATCCTCTTCGTCTTCACCATCAGCGACCATGTGCAACTCCAGCGGGCCCTCAACTGGATCATGGGCGATTTGAGCCTGGCGGATGAACAGGCCCTGTTTTACACCTCCGTTTTTCTCGTCCTCGGGTCGGTTTTTATCTACGCCTTCGCCCGTCCCCTGAACCTCCTCGTCACCGGCGAGGAAACGGCGCAACAGTTGGGCGTGGCCGTGGAAAAGACCAGGATCGCCCTTTTGGCCGCCGCCGCCCTGATCACCGCCGCCGCCGTTTCCGCCAGCGGCACCATCGGCTTCGTCGGCCTCATCATCCCCCACATCCTCCGCCTCCTCGTCGGTCCGGATCACCGCCTCCTCATCCCCACCGCTTTCTTTACGGGGGGGGCCTTTCTCGTCGTCGCCGACACCCTGGCCCGGTGTCTCGTGGCGCCGGCGGAACTGCCCGTAGGGGTCATCACCGCCCTGTGTGGTGCCCCATATTTTCTGCTGTTGCTCCGCCGGAGGTTGCGGTTGACGTCATGACCCTCATGAAGATCGACCAACTGGGTTTTCGTTATGGTGACCCCTGGGTCCTCCGGGGGGTTACTTTCTCCCTTGCGCAGGGGGATTTCATCGGGGTCCTCGGTCCCAACGGGTCGGGAAAATCGACGTTGCTCCGCCTGCTGGCTGGCATCCTCACGCCCCAGGAGGGAGAGGCGCTGCTGGAGGGCCGTCCCGTTCACACCATGAAAAGGCGGGATGTGGCCCGGCGCATCGCCGTCGTTCCCCAGAGCTATGAGGGGATCTTCGCCTTTTCCGCCCGGGAGGTCGTCCTCATGGGCCGGTCGCCCCATCTCCCCGCCTGGTCATTCGAGGCGCCGCATGATTTCGCGGTAGTGGAAAGGGTTATGGAACAGACGGATACTCGGGAACTGGCCGCCCGTCCCCTGGACCAGCTCAGCGGCGGGGAGCGGCAGCGGGTCCTCATCGCCCGCGCCCTGGCCCAGGAGCCCCGGCTCCTCCTCCTCGACGAGCCCACGGCCTTCCTCGACATCCGCCATCAGGTGGAGATTCTCAACCTTATCAAGACCTTCAATAAAAAAGAAAAACTGGCGGTGGTCGCCGTCACCCACGATATCAATCTCGCCTCCCTATACTGCGACCGGATCATTCTCCTGGACCGGGGGGTGGTGCATGATGACGGGGTTCCGGAGGCGGTCCTCACGGTGGGGAATATCGAGTGTGTCTATGGGACTCCGGTATTGACGAGCCGTCATGAACTTACGGGGCGGCCCGTCGTCGCTCCACGCACGGAGATTTGGTGAAGAACGGCCGTGCCGTTGTACCGGTGCGATGCAGCAAGTGGATATTGAGGAAGATGTAAGCATTCTCGAAGATGTAGCCACGGATATTACTTCGTCGGGGGAAGGAAGCCGGTGCAAAGCCGGCGCTGCCCCGCAACTGTAAGGGGAACGAAAACCGCGGCAGACCACTGACGGCTGGAAGGGCCGCCGGGAAGGCGCGGCGAGTAGGCGTGAGCCCCGAGCCAGGAAACTTGCCTGACGAAGCGAACATTTCTTTTCTCCCGCGGGGGAAGAAGGAGGAATCATGAACAGATCGCTGGTTTGGTGGTTTGGTTTGGCGTCGTTGGTCTTGGTTGCGGCATTGGGGTCCACCCCGGCTTTTTCCTGGGAAGGGGCGCGACGACCGTCGCTACAGATGGAATTCCCGCGGGCGGTCCGGGTCGGGTTTTTTGATTTAGCGTCGCGCAGCGATGCTGAACCGAAAGCCTCAACACCACTGGAAAATGCGGGTAAAGCAAGCAGCGCGACGGCCGCCGGAGAGAAGACGCCCGTTGCGTCGCCCGGAGTGAAAAGCCGGGGGGAGGCGCCGGCCCTCCGCATGGAGGAGGTGGTCGTCACGGCGACCCGGGACTGGGAGGAGGTGCGGAAGGTTCCCGCTGATGTCTCCGTGATCACCGAGGCGGATATCAAGAAATCCGGGGCGACCTCCCTGGTGGAGGTCCTGGAGAAGCTGGAAGGAATACAGATCCGCTCTTACAGCGGCCAGTCCCCCCAGTCCATGGTGGATCTGAGGGGTTTCGGAGGGGAGAACCCCTTCGGCAAGACCCTGGTCCTCATCGACGGCCGGCGCCAGAACCGCCCGGATATGAGTTCCAACAACTGGTTCCAAATCCCCCTGGGGAGCATCGAGCGGGTGGAGGTGGTCCGGGGGGCCGGTACGGTCCTCTACGGTGACAACGCCATCGGCGGGGTAATCAACATCATCACGAAGAAGGGCAAGGGCAAACCGGCGGTCACAGTGGCGGCTACGGCGGGCAGTTACGGCCTCAACAACGAAAGGATCGGCATCACAGGAAGGCAGGATAAGCTGTCCTACTCGGTCAACGGGGAAAACTACTTCTCCTGGGGCTACCGGGAACGCTCGAAACTCACCTCCCAGTCCGCGGGGTTCGAGCTCGGATACGAGCTCGGCGAGCATTTCCAGTTATCCCTGGGTATGTCGGGAAACCGCAGCGACTACAATCTCCCCGGGGCCCTGACCAAGAAGCAGATGGACCAGGACCGCCGCCAGTACCAGCCCGCGACACCGGAAAACTGGACCAACGCCGCCCCGGATGACGACGGCCGGGACCGGACGGGGCGGATCAACCTGGGGGCTACGGCCGTTCACGAATCCCTCGGGCAGTTGGACCTCCTCTTCGGTTACGGCAGTAATGCCTATGAGTTCAACATGCCTTCGTGGAATTTCAACTCGTACACCAACACCGATATGGATTCCGTCTCCTTCACGCCCAAGTACACCCTGGAGAAAGGCATCCTCGGTTTTCAGAACAAACTGACCGCCGGATTGGATTACTATAACGAGCCGTATCGCAAGACCGCGTGGGACAGCCGGGAACGCCAGGTAAAGACGGGCTGGGCGGAACTGCGGCGGAAGACGCTGGAGTATTACGTCCGCGACGAATTTTCCCCCTGGAAGCGCCTGATCCTTGCGGCGGGCTATCGGGCCGGGGACACCACCCTCGGCGGCGACCATACGGACGCCCTGACCCCGGCCAACAGCTTTTCCAATCAGGAAAAACGCCACCCCGCCGAGGCCTGGGAGGGAAGCGCGACGGTCCTGTTGGGAAAGAAATCCAATCTTTACGGCAAATACGCCCGGATCTACCGGATCCCCTTTCTGGACGAACAGGCCTCTTTCAACGGCTGGGGCGGCGGTTTCTATACGAACCTGGAGAAGGAACAGGGGCAGAGCATGGAGGTGGGGACCCTCCTGTACCCCCTGGAAGCCTTGAAGGTCTCCCTGTCGCTGTTCCGCATCGACATGGAGGACGAGATCACCTGGAACAACGCCACAAAGCGCAACGAAAACCTCGACCGGACCCGCCACCAAGGAATAGAGGGATCGTTTTCCTGGAATATCAAGGGGATCGTAACCCTGAACGGACAGTACACCTACCACATGGCGACCTTCGAAGACGGTCAGTACAACAAAAAGGAACTTCCCCTGGTTCCCAACCGGATCATGGGGGCCGGCGCCGACATCAAGCTGCCCTTTTCCTTCACCCTCCGCCCGGAGGTCCGCTACGTGAGCGACTGCTATCTCTCGGGCGATTACGACAACAATGCGGAGAAACTTTCCTCTTTTATCGTCTATAATCTTTTCCTCTTCTTCGAGCGACGGCAGCCCCTGGGGAAACATTTCCTCAACATCCGGGCCTTCGCCGCCGTAGAAAACATAAACGGTGAAAAATATGCGGGTTTCGGTACGGACAACGACTCCTGGGGCGGCTTGAACACTTACTATCCCATGCCGGAGCGAACCTTCAAGGGCGGGCTGTCCCTGGAATTTTGAACATGGGAGCGGTTTGATAACACAGTGAATGGGTTGGAACAAGAGCAAACGGATTTGAGGTTGGGAGTCACTTTAGACAGCTCGGGACTCCGGAGGGGGGTCTTCCTGTCCCTGGGGGTCCACGCCCTGGCAGTTCTGATCCTTGCCGGCGGGTTGGCCGGCTCGAACCCGCCCCGTCCGATCAAGGGATTCGATTCCTGTCTCCATGTCGATCTCGTTTCCACGGCGCGGGCGCCTGCTCACCCGACGCCGCATCCCGCCCCCCCGGAGGCGGTACGGAGGATAAAGCCCGTGCCGGCGCCGGTGCCGACACCGGTCGCGGCGCCGGCCGATCATCCCCGGAGCGAATCGTTGCGGGCGGCGGCGGTCCTGGCCTCCCTGGCGCGGCGCCTGCCCCTCGGCCATGACGGGAGCAGCGCCGGGGTCGGGTCCGGAGAAGACGGCACCCCCCCGCCGGCGGCTCCGAGCGGACCGGCGGGGGGTAAAGAGACAAGCGGGACCGAGACCTCCCTGGCGGTACCGCGGTATCACGAGAATCCCCACCCGGCTTACCCGCGCCTGGCCCGCCTCCGGGGCCATGAGGGGGTGGTCCTCCTGGCCGTGGAGGTACTGTCCAACGGCAAGGTGGGGCGACTCAGGGTCAAGACCTCTTCCGGACATGCCCTCCTGGATCAATCGGCCCTCGCCGGCCTGAAAAAGTGGACCTTCGAACCCGGCCGGAAGCTGGGTGTTCCCGTCGCCATGTGGGTGGACGTCCCCGTCCGCTTCCATTTGCAATAGGAGCGCCGGTTCCCTTTTCCGCCGCCGGCCCGCCCGTTTTCCCTTGACTTTGCCCGTCTCGTTGACTATGTCCATACGAGGCGATAAAAAAAGGAAAAGCGATATATGCCCTTTGATTTCGATTCTTTACGGGAATACCTCCTCCCCGTGGCCTTCCTGGCCGGTGGGGTGATAGGAGGGTTGATCGTGGAAAAGATCGTCCTTTACGAGCTCAGGAAACTGACGAACAGGACGAAAGGGGAACTGGACAATCTCGCCATCCGGTCCCTCCACGGCATGCCTCTCCTCTGGCTCACCCTGGCCGGGATCTACGGTGCCATCAACAATGTGGACATGCGGCCGGGTCTTCTGAGCTTCCTACAGCAGGCGCTCCTTGTGGCGGCGATTGCCTCCCTCACCTGGGCGACGGCGCGGTTCCTCGTGGGCTTCGTGAACCATTACAGCGCCAAGGTGGGCGGCCCCCTCCTTTCCACATCCATGTTCGCCAACCTGACGCGGATTATCGTTTTTATCGTCGGCGGTTTGATCATCCTTCAATCCCTCGGCGTTTCCGTAACGCCCCTCCTCACGGCCCTGGGGGTGGGCAGCCTCGCCGTGGCCCTGGCCCTCCAGGACACCCTTTCCAATCTCTTTGCGGGGATTCACATCATCGCCTCCCAGCAGGTCCGCCCGGGGGATTACGTGCAGTTGGACAGTGCCCAGGAGGGGTACGTCACAGACATCACCTGGCGTTATACAACCATCCGGGCCCTGCCCAACAACATGGTGATCATCCCGAATTCCAAACTGGCCTCGGCTATCGTCACCAACTTCTACAACCCGGAAACCCAGATGGCCGTCCGCGTTCCGGTGGGGGTGAACTATGCCAGCGACCTGGACCGGGTGGAGGAGATCTCCCTGGCGGTGGCCCGGGAGACCATGCGCGAGGTCCCCGGCGGCATACCCGATTTTGAACCGGTCCTTCGCTTCCACACCTTCGGCGAGTCCAGCATCGACTTCAATGTCATCATGCGCTGCCGGGAGTTTACCGACCAGTTCGTCGTCCGCCACGAGTTCGTGAAGAGGTTGCACCGGCGCTACCGTGCCGAAGGCATTGAGATCCCCTTTCCCATCCGTACGGTGCACCTGCAAAAGGAGAAGTGACATACATCGGGGAAACACCATCTACGCCTCTTCAAATCATTTATTCCATTAGAGTTTTCATCGTTTCACGCTTCGCCACCGGCGGGTCTCAGGCATCGGCCCCCGGGCCGCCGTACCAAGCCCGTTGTTTCGCAATCCGGACCATATTGCCGGCGCCGCTGGGGGTGGCAAAAAAATTATCTTAATCCGATAGCATTTAACTTCTTGATATTATTAAGCGAAAATGGAACCCAATGCAGCCGTAGGGCTCCGGGGTTTTTCTGAATAATAATCTCGTTATTTCAAGGTGTTATGGAGTAGGCACCTAATTATGGGGGGGGTGAATATCCTCTGCCTCGAATCGAGAATAATGTCTCCCAATATTTTCCAGGAATATATTCAGATTCAGGTTACACGGTCGGGTCCAGTTTGATGGGGATATCCCCCTTCGGTATCGTTCAAAATGCCGCCGGGATCATTGATTATTTTACTGTTTGCAGCCCGTGGCGGTGGTTTACCATGCGGACGTCGGCGCCGTATAGGGCGCTGATCACCTCCCCGGTCACCGCAGCGGTGGGATGGACCATGACCCGGCGGTTGACGCAGATGACACTCTCCACGTACTGGGAAACGAAGCCGAGATCGTGACTGACCACCACGATGGTGATGTCGGCGCTCATGACGTGGAGGAGTTCGAACAATTCCGTTTCCACCGCCATATCCACGTTGGCCGTCGGTTCGTCCAGAAGCAGGAGTTCCGGCTCCGCCGCAAGGGCCCGGGCGATGAGGACCCGCTGGCGCTGTCCTCCGGAGAGGTCGGTGAAGGGGCGCCTCCGAAAGGCTTCCATCTCCAGGCGTCGCAGGGCCTCCAGCGCCGCTTCACGGTCGGCCTTCCGGTAGGGCCCGATACCCGCGCCGGCGCCGAGGCGGCCCATGAGGGCCACATCCAGGACGCTTACCGGGAAACGGGAATCGAACTGGACATGCTGGGGCATGTAACCGATGCGGGGACGGGCCTTCACCGGGGGCAGACCGAAGATTTCGATGCGGCCCCGGTCCGGTTTGAGGAGGCCCAGCATCAGTTTCAGCAGGGTCGTCTTGCCGCCGGCATTGGGTCCGACGATGGAGATGAAGGTCCGGGCGGGGATGGCGAACTGTACCCCTGCCAGTACCGGGGCGCCGTTGTAGGAAAAATTGACATCGGTAAATTTGACGACGGTTCGATCATTCATTTTTCATTGTACCCACGCCGGGCATGGCGCTCAGAGGCCAAGACCTTGTTCCACCGCCGCGGCGATGCGGTTCAGATTGTCCAGGTAATCCCGGGCCAGGGGATCGATGGGCACCACGACGCCCCCGATCGCCCGGGCCACGGCGGCGGCGCTCTTGGCGGGAAACTGGGACTGAACGAAGATTACCTTGACGCCGTCTCTTCGCGCGGCGGCAATGAGGGACGCCAACTGCCGGGCGCTCGGTTCCCGGCCGCCCCGTTCCACGGGCGTCTGGATCAGGCCGTAGGCGGCGGCGAAATATCCGAACGAGGGGTGATAGACGTACAGCTTCTTCCCCTTGAGCGGGGCAAGCGCCCGGGCGATCCGGGCGTCCACCCGATCCAGATCCGCTTGGAACGCCTGGAGATTAGCCCCGTATTCCTGCCGGTGGGCCGGGTCCAGACGGCAGAGGGCGTCATGGATGTTCCGTGCCTGGATCTTGACCAGCCGGGGATCCAGCCAGATGTGCGGGTCCGGCGCCCGCCGCCCCCCCGCTGGATGTGGGGGCGCCCCCGGTTTCCCGGCTGTTTTCCCGCCCCGGGCGGAGGTTCGCCCCTGTTCATGAGTCGAGGCGTCGGTTTTCTCCTTTACCTTCCGCGGCTTCCCTTTACCGTCGTTGCCCCCGTTGTCATGGCCTTCTTCATCGGGATACCGGAAGGGAACACCCTGCTGGGTGGCGAAGATCTCGATCTTCCGGTGGGAGGCCCCGATCTTACCCAGTACGGCTCTTTCCACCGGCACGCCGATGCAGAAGTAGGCCCGGGCCCCGCTGAGTCTGGCCATCTGCCGCGGTGTCGGTTCATAGCTGTGGGGGGACTGCCCCTCCCCCACCAGCACCGAGACATCCACGTGCCGGCCCCCGATCCGCTCGACGAAATAGGCCTGGGGAAGAATGGTGACAAAGATGGGGAGCCGCGGCGTCGGTCCGGGGGATGAGCCCCCCCCTTCCTGCCCCCGGAGGAGCGGCGCCGGGACCGCCAGCAGGACGCCGGCCAGGCAGCAGCAGCAAAGCAGGCGCCCGAACATAGATCCGGACCGTTTTCTATTCAGGCTTGGCGACGACATTCGCACATTCGATAAAAAGCTCATGGCAATCTTCGCAGCGCCTGATGGCATGGTTTTGCGCGAAACCTTCCCAGTGCTCCTTCTGCTTTGGCGAAAGGATCCCCGTACCGTTGCAGAGCGGACAGACATTTTCCAGGGCCGTCATGATCGCCGCCCGGATGAACTCCGAGCGGTTGGGGATGTTGCTGATCACCTCCCGGAGGTCCTCGTTGACCTTAAAGGTGATAATGGCTTCCTTTTTCTTCATCGGCGGCGCTCCCAGTGCTTTGTTTTTTATATTACTAAGTAATACCAGACTTGTCAAGGAGCGCCGGTGCATAAAAGGGACGGAATTAAAAAAGACGACATCGTAAAAGGTCAAAAAATGTCCCATTTGGGACGGTATCGTAAAAAGATCCGCAGGCGAGGCGCGCGCATCCTGAGGAATGAGGCGTACTGGGACGTACGTCGCAGTGACGAGGGATGAAGCGCTTTCGAAGCATCCGGACTTTTTACGATGCCGTCAAAAAAAGATCGATTCGTAATGCTGGTGTCAATCCGGCAGCCAATGCCGCATGCGCGGGAACAATAAAAATGGGTGTTGTGCAAAGATATAAAGATGTTAAGGAATCTGTCCGGCATCGCCTGGGGCCGGATTTTATTAGTAGAGGGGGAGAACCAAGCCGGAGAAAAAGAGGCTGAAGACGCCCAACCCGGCCAGGAAGGCCCCCAGGGCCAAGGGCTTTCTCATGGCGGCGAAGTTGACGGCGAAGAGGACGACGACACAAGCCCCGAAGGCCAGGCACAGGGGGCAGTATGTATCGTTGACGATCTGGAAGCGAACCAGCAGCGCCTCGCCCCCCAGGGCGCCGGAGATGAGGGCCGTGCGCAGATGTTCGCCCATGTTTCCGTAGCGGCCGGGGAGGGGGAGATTGAGTGCCAGCAGGAGGCCCATGAAGATGATCCCGACATCCTGCAGCTCCATGCCCAGCAGGTCGCCCTTCAGGTAGCGGCAGGAGGTGTCGCAGAAGGAATAGAAGATCAGCAACCCCATGCCGATCAGCGGCAGGATCACGTTGAAACTCCTGCGGATCGTCGCCCCGGCGGTCACGGCAGCTTCTTCAGGGCCTTGATGACCTCATCCGTGCCGATGAAGGTCTCTTTCTTCCCCGTCTTCACGATTACGCACGTGGGCGTGGAATGGACGCCGTCTTCCTTGATCAGCTCGTTGTAACGGGCAAACAAGGCCTTGGGATCAAAGCTTGCAAAGGCTATCCCCTTGTTCTTGAAGGCCGTTTCGATCCGCTCCGGCGACGATTTTTCCCTCGCTGCCGCCGTTTCGAATAGGAAGTTCCGGACCTTCAGGGCATGTTCCAATTCGTTGCGTTTGTTCAGGGCGTAGAGAAAATAGCGGGCGTAAAGGACGCTGTTGCGGGTGAGGGGGAGATCCACCAGGGTCAGAGTGATCCGTTGCTTTTTCACCAGGTCGCGCAGCAGCGCCTCCGCCGTCGGCTCGATGGAGCGACAGGGACCGCAGAAATAGTCGGTGTACAGGCGGACTTGAATCACCCCGGCACCGTATTGGGGAAAGGCCCCCGGCTCGTCGCCAGCGACGCCGCCGGGAAACAGCGGCCAGGAAAGGAGTACAAGCGCCATGGCGATTATGATGCTTAAACTTGACTTGTCTGTAGGGACTTTAAACTTTGTTTTATAGACTTTAAAATTCGTGCTTGCCACCTTCCATGATGTCGACTCGTCTCCGTTCATTTTTTCAGCCATCTGACGACCTCGTCTTTTGTAGGGATCTTCCCGGCGCATTTTACCTCGTTATCGACGATCAGGGCCGGGGTGATGAAGACGCCATAGGCGGCGAATCTCTTTACGTCTTTGATTTTTTCTATCGTCGCGGGGATTTTCTCCGCCGCCAGGACCTCCGTGACCAGTTTCTCCACATGGTCGCACCGGGCGCATCCCGGTCCCAAGATCTTGATGTCCATCGCGATTACCTCATTTGGCTGCTTATTGCATGGGCAATTTCACCACCTCCACGTGCTTTAGGGTCCGACCCAGGAAGCGCTCGGCGATGGTTTGAAACCGGAAGGGGACGTCAGAGACGCAGAAGCGATACTCCGGGGGAATCCGGAGAGGGTTGGCCAACCCCTTCTTCTGCAGTAGCCGGGCGGTGATCTCCGCCATGGCCTCGGCGGAATCCACGAGCTTTATTGCGTTCCCGACGACATCCGAAAGCAGGGACTTGAGGAGCGGGTAATGGGTGCAGCCCAGAACCAGGGTGTCCACGTGTTCCGCCAGAATCGGTTTCAGATATTCCTGGGCGGTCAGGCGGGTCACCGGATGATCCAGCCAGCCCTCTTCCACGAGGGGGACGAATAGGGGACAAGCCTGGGAAAAAACCCGGATGTCCGGGTCGAGGCTGTGGATCGTCCGGGCGTAGGCGTTGCTGTTCACCGTTGTTGGGGTGCCGATGACCGCCACCTGTTTGGTCTTCGTCGTCGCGGCGGCGCAGGAGGCCCCGGCCTCGATGACATCCAGGACCGGTACGGGCGAGCGCTCCTGGATCGCCTCGTAGGCGGCGGCGGCGATGGTGTTGCAGGCGACGATCAAGAGCTTGACCTGCTTCTTCAGAAGAAAATCGGTTATTTCTATGGCGTACCTGGTGATGGTTTCCACGGATTTGATGCCGTAGGGAACTCGGGCCGTATCACCGAAATAGATGATGTTTTCAAAGGGCAGGCGCTCCATCAGGGACCGGACCACGGTCAGTCCGCCGATGCCGGAATCGAAGACGCCGATGGGGTGGACAAGGCTCAGATCCATGTCGGGTTTCCTTTTATGAACATTAAGCTTGACGACATCGTAAAAAGTCCATATGCGGCGTTGCGCTTCATCCTTCGTCACTGCGACGTACGCACAAGTACGCCTCATTCCTCAGGATTCGCGCGCCTTGCCTCTGGAGCTTTTTACTTCGTCGTCTCCATCATGACT
>JAKQIZ010000088.1 GCA_029561465.1 Deltaproteobacteria bacterium
GCTCCCCTTTTTGGACGGGATCGCCGATGTTCTCCCAATGGACCTCTACCCCGTATTCCTTGAGCTTGTTGGCGACAATGACGATATTTCTGATTTCATAGGTCAGGCCGTTGCCCGCCCTGGCGATATCGAATCTCATAACCCCTTCCCGCACCTCTTCCTTGCGTCTCTGTAAGCGCGAATTCTTAGTACATCTCGGGGAAAATATCCACAAATATTTTCGCCCCGCCGGTGGCTCTTTCCGGACCGTATCCATTCCTGACTCGTTATTCTTGACGGGATCGTAAAAAGTCCGGATGCTTCGAAAGCGCTTTATCCCTCGTCACTGCGACGTACGTCCAAGTACGCCTCATTCCTCATGATTCGCGCGCCTCGCCTGCGGATCTTTTTACGATGCCGTCCCAAATGGAACATTTTTTTGACTTTTTACGATGTCGTCAATGTTCGGGGACGGCATTCTCGAAAAACGTCCGGGGCTGATTTGGGCCGCACCACGTCCCCGTCCCGGCGGCGGCGAAGGCCGCTTGTGATTATTTGGCCGGTCCCGCCGCTCCCTTCCGGGCGCCCGCCGCCAACGACCTGATGGCGGCGGCAATATCGACGCTCAATCCCCCCAGCATCCGGCTGTGGGCCGCGACCATGGCCGCCGGAGCCGACTCCTTGACCGGTTCCGCCAGGGTCGTGGCGCCGTTCCGGCTTTTTCCGTCGGCGGCGGAACGGACCGACCAAAGGGCGCCAAGTCTGGCCTCCGAACCTGGAACGGATTCGAAACGCACCACGTCGATGGCCACCCGGTAGGAGGGGGCAACCGATACCGATTGGGGAAATACGGACACATAAGGCGAACCCATGATCACCGCGAGATTTTCGGCCACGGTGCGGGCGATGCCGTTCTTTAGCGGGGAGGCCCAGCGGTTGAATTCATCGACCCGCAACTTATTGGGAGCAACGATCGATACGAGTTGGGGGCGGTCCACGGCTTCCGGAACGGAAACGGGGCCGACGGTCACGGCAAGATCCGATGCCTCCCCTGACGGCGCCGCGGTGGGAATCAAGGCGTACAACTGGGGAGATACGGATGCACATCCGCAGATCAACACCGCGACAACGCAACCGATTATGGACATTTCGAGTTTTTTCATCATGGTTTCTCCTTGGCTTTGCCGCTGATCAGTGCCTCCGGATGCTTGTCCATATACTCCACGAACACCCGCACGGCCCGGGCGGCCCGTGACACCTCCTGCAGTGCCTCCCGCAGTTCCTGCGTCGCCGGCGCATCGGGGCCCACCAGGGTTTTGTCCGTATTGGCCAGCACCCGTTCGGCCGCCGCCACGGCCCGTTTCAAATTCTCCATCGCCGCCTTCGCCTCCGGCACCACTTCCGCATCGATGCGTCCCAGCAACTTACGGGCGTCCTTGAGCGTTTGATCGAGGCCGTTCAGGGCCGTCTTGGTTTCCTTGCCGATATCGTCGAAGGGTATCTTGTCGATCTTATCCAGGATACCCGTGACCTTCATCTGAAATTCCGCCATGCCGCTGGGCATCACCGGCAGACGCGGGGGGCTTTTCGTCCAGTCCACCTGAACCTTGGGGGCCCGGGGGAAATAATCCAGGGCGATGTAAAGCTGTCCCGTAACGATGTTCCCCAGGCGCAATTGCGCCCGCATTCCTTTGTCGATGAGCTTCTGGGTGCCTTGATCTTCTTGCCAGGCCTTGGCGGGATGATCGCGGACGGCGGCATCCTTGTCTTTCTCATCGACTTGCGAAAAGAAACGCTCCTCATAATAGGATACCAGGGCATAGGGTTTGAACGTATAGGAATCCCGATCGTAATGAATGCCGATTTTCTTCACTTCCCCGATCTCGAGCCCCATGTAGGTGAGCGGGGCGCCGACGGACAGGCCCCGGATGGATTCATCGAAAACGAGGATGAACGGATCGTCTTTCATTTCATGCTTCGTCGTTGCCGCCTCCTGGCTCTCGAAGAGGGTAAAGACGGCGTTTTCCGCCGCCTGCTCGCCGGCCTGGGAGTAGGGAGGGGTTTCAAAGGCGATGCCTCCGGCGAGAACCGAAGCCAGGGACTGGGTGCGGACGAGGAGTCCCTTGACTCCCATGGAGACGTCGATGCCGCTGGCCTCCCAGAATCTCGTGGCGGTGGTGACATATTTGTCATAGGGAGAATTCACGAAGATTTTGATCTCCATGGTTTTTCCATCTTTTGCCAGATCATAGGCAATGACCTGGCCCACGTTCAGACGGCGGTAATATACAGGGGAGCCGTAGCCCAGGGAACCGAGATCTTCGGCCTTCAGGACAAACTGCCGGCCGGGGTCCGCGCCGGTAATGATGGGCGGGGTATCGAGGCCGACGAAGACCTTTTCCTTCTCTTTGGATTTTCCCGCTTCAATGCCGATGTAATTTCCCGAAAGCAGGGTGCCAATACCGGAAACGCCGCTCAGGGTAATCCGGGGATGCATGATCCAGAACTTGGTGTCCTTGACGAGGAGGTTCTTGGCGCTCTTGGCGATCTTGGCCGTCACCATGACGTGGGAGTAATCTTCGGAAAGGCTGACCGCCGTGACCTGGCCGATATTGACGTCCTTGTACTTGACGAACGTCTTGCCGGCCTCGACACCTTCGGCCACCTTGAAGGAGATCTTGATGGTCGGACCTTCGTTCAGGAATCGCTCCACGGCGATGCCGATGCCCACCAGGGCGGCAATGATGGGAATGATCCAGACGACAGAAAAACGCGCCCGTTTGCGTGGAGCGGTCGTCGCCTCCGGGATGTCGGCTGCTGGACTGGTTTCACTCATTTCGCTTCTCCATATTCCCGGCGAAATCCCAGATGAGCCGGGGATCAAAGGTTTGGGCCGCAAATATGGTCAATATCACTACGGCGGCAAAGAATAATATACCGGCCCGGGGCTGCGCTGCCATTAGGGGCTTGATCTGCACCAGGGCGACGACGAAGGCGATGACGAAGACATCGAGCATGGACCAGCGGCCGATGAATTCGACGAGCCGATAAAGCCGGACCCGTTCCTGATTGCTCTTCGTCGAGCGGCGCTGCACGGTAATGAGCAGATAGGCAAGGGACATGAGCTTGGCCAGGGGAATCATCACGCTGGCGATCAGAACGATCAGGGCCAGGTGCCACGATCCCGTCAGATACAGGAGGATGACCCCGCCGATAATCGTGTCTTCGGAAGCTCCGACCAGGGTCGTGGATTTCATGACGGGGAGCAGGTTGGCGGGAAGATAGCAGATGGCGGCGGCGATGATGAGGGCCCAGGTACGCTGGATCGCGTCATGACGCCGGTACGCGAGTTCGTGACCGCAGCGGGGGCAGTAATTAACACTCCCGGTCGTATCGATCCTGGACAACAACCGGCAGTGCCTGCACAGCGCCAGGCCCGCCCTCATGGCTGATGTCTCTCCGGCGATCATTTTTCGGCCTCCCGATCGCCGCCTGTCCGCAAGCCGCCGACCGGCTCCGACGTTACGGAACCGACCCATTGCACCTGTGCCCAGATCTTTTCCGGATCGAAATTCACGGCAATCATGGTAATGAGAACGATGAGTGCCCCAGTGGCGAACATTCCCACCCCCACGATTACGGTGGCCAGATCAGCGATCTTGACCAGGGCAACCAGGATACCGAGCATCATCACCTCGGCCATGGCCCATTCATGGGCCAGTTCCGCCCACAGCAGCAGTTCTCCCACCCATACCGGCGCGGGACGATACCATCGGGAGGTGATCAGGACGACGATCGTGAAACTGATATATATCGCCGGGGCAATGACGGCACAGATGGCGACGAGCGCCGCCGTCATCTGCTGTCCCTCCTGCCACATCATCCAGGCGCCGCCCATAATGGTCGTATCGACCTCCCGGCCCGCCACCGACAAACCCATGAGTGGAAAGCCATTGGCGAGGGTGAAAACGATCGCTGCTCCGATCGCCAGGGCCAAAGTGCGTTCATTGGCCCTCGGTCTGTTGATTGCCAGAACCTTGCCGCACCGGCGGCACCGGGCCTTGGCCTGCGGCGGCAGATGGGGAATGTTCTGGAGTAGATCGCAATCCGGACAGGCAACGGGGTTTAGGGGCATCCAACAAACCTTTACCAGCATTATTTTTCGAAAGCGGCGGTTGATTCTTTCGGTATTCAGTGCTGATACCGATTTTTATTTCATATCTTGCCATCTATTGATTCTATGGATGGTAATCTACAATGAAAATAGGAAATTGACAAGACTTTCCTGTTGACAAAATGGAAAAGATATGTCGGAGAGACAATCCATTCTGATGGTCCAGAGCAAAATGAAAGAATCGAAGCGCAAAGACGTAACCCATATAACCCTTACGGTGCTGTTGATCGCCGTCTTGATCATCGCCGTTTACTTAATCCTCCACCCGTTCCTGCCGCCGTTCATCTGGGCGACCACAATCGTGATCACCACCTGGCCGCTGATGTTGCGCGCCCAGGAAACACTGTGGGGCAAACGAGGTCTTGCCGTCCTGGTGATGACCCTGGGTCTGCTGCTGGTCTTCGTAGTGCCGTTATGGGTGTCTTTGGCTACCATTGCCGACAACTATCGTCGGATCGACGAAGTGGCGGCGTCTTTCTGTGCGGCGGCCATTCCCCCGCCTCCGTCTTGGATTCAGAAATTACCGTTGATTGGCCCCAACCTTGCGGCGACCTGGCAGGATCTGGCGACGGCCGGACCGGAAGGAATTATCGCACGGATCAAACCGTATTCAGGACAGGCAGCCAAATGGTTCATCGATCAAGCCGGCAACTTGGGGAAGATACTGGTGCAGTTCCTGCTGACCGTAATCATCTCGACGATCCTTTATGCGAGGGGGGAGGTCGCGACGACCGGCATCCGCCGTTTCGCCGAGCGCCTGGGGGGAAAGCGGGGCGAAGAGATCGTTTCTCTGGTTGAAAAATCGATCCGGGGCGTCGCCATGGGAGTGGTTGTTACGGCCCTGGCACAGTCCCTCCTGGGCGGCATCGGCCTGGCGGCGGCCGGTGTCCCGGCGGCCGTGGCACTCACGGCGATAATGTTCGTACTTTGCCTGGCCCAGCTCGGACCGGGGTTGGTCTTGCTTCCCGCCGTCGTATGGCTGTTCTGGAGCAGTAACGCCATCGCGGGTTCGCTGCTCCTTGTCTGGACGGCAGGGATCGTCAGCCTCGACAATATCCTCCGCCCCATGCTTATCAAAAGAGGTGCGGATCTCCCCCTGCTCCTCGTCTTTGCCGGGGTGATCGGCGGCCTCATCGCCTTCGGCATCGTCGGCATATTCATCGGCCCGGTGGTGCTGGCTGTAGCCTTCACCCTACTGAAATCCTGGGTGGAAGACAACAGGGTCTCTCAACCCCTGGATCAATGAATTATAATTATATCCGACGCCGCAAAACCTCGCCTTCACGGACCTTTTTGGAAAATCTATCGGCTGTTTTTTTTTGACAGGATATTGAAAATGAGTTAAACTTTCGTTATTTTCATAGGGGGGGTATCTTATGAACTCGGCAAACTGTCGCAATTTCATCCCGGAGCGTGATTTTTCATCTAAAATCGTGATTCTTTTATTTTGTCTGCTTCTGTTTTCCGGAATCCCGTGGGGATGTGGAAAGGATCAGAAAGGGGGCGTCCAGCGACCGCCGGCCGAGGTGAACGTGGTTACGATCGCCCCGAAGGACACTCCCGTAGTGTGGGAGGTAGTGGGACAGACCGAGAGTTCCCATCTGGTGGAAATCCGCTCCCGCGTGGAAGGATTCCTAGACAAGCGGGTGTATGAGGAAGGTTCCCTAGTGAAAGCCGGGCAGGTCCTGTTCCGCATCGACCCCCGAAACTTCCAGGCCACCCTGCAGCAGGCCAAGGGAGAACTGGCCCAGCAGGAGGCCCGCTGGGCCACCGCCAAGGCCAACCTGGCCCGGATCAAGCCCTTGGTGGAACAAAACGCCGTGAGCAAGAAGGACCTGGACGACGCCACGGGCCAGGAGCAGGCCACCGCCGCCTCAGTCCTGGCCGCCCAGGGCAAGGTCCGGGAAGCGGAGATCAATCTCAGCTATACCGTCATCACCTCCCCGGTGACCGGCCTCTCCAGTCAGGCCAAAAAACAGGATGGAACGTATATATCCGCTTCGGACAGCCTCCTGACCTATGTGGCCAAGATGAATCCCATGTGGGTTACCTTCAGCCTGTCGGAGAATCAGTATCTCAACTCCCTGGAAGAGATCAAAAAAGACACCCTCCGCTTTCCGCCGGGGGAGAAATTCATCGTGGAGCTGGTCCTGGCCGATGGGTCCATCTACCCCCAAAAGGGTCATCTCATCTTTGCCGATCCTTCCTTTAGCAAGGAAACGGGAACCTTTCTTATCAAGGCCACCATGGACAATCCCCAAGGTATTCTAAAGCCGGGACAGTTTGTTCGGGTGCGCCTCAAGGGCGCCGTCCGCCCCAAGGCCATCGTCGCCCCCCGACGGGCGGTCTTCGAAGGGGCCAAGGGTCAGTTCGTCTGGTGCGTGGACAAGGAAGGCAAGGCCGAGGTCCGCCATGTAATCGTCGGCGAATGGCATGGCGAAGACATATTCATTACCAGTGGCTTGAAAGCCGGCGACCGGGTTATCGTGGACGGGGTGATGATGCTGGCGGAAGGAATGCCGGTTAAGATCGTTGAAAAGAAAGCTCCTGACGCAAAGTCGGAAGGCCAGCCGGTGGCGCCGGACGGAGCGGGTAATGCCGACCCTTCCGGCGGGAAAACCGCGACGGCGCCCCCCGAGCATAAGGCAAAGGATGCAGCCACGGCGCCGGCGGCGGGCAAGAACTCCCCTCCGGAAAAGAAATAGGGGGGCCTAATGATCTCGAAATTCTTCATCGATCGGCCCATCTTTGCCGCCGTCATCTCCATCGTCATCGTCATAGCCGGCGGCGTGTCGATGTTCAACCTCCCCATTGCCCAGTACCCGGAGATCTCGCCGCCCCAGGTCCAGGTTTCGGCCACCTATCCCGGGGCCAGCGCCGAAGTCATCGCCGAAAATGTCGCCTCCCCCCTCGAGCTCCAGGTGAACGGCGCCGACAACATGATCTACATGAGCTCCGTCTCCACGGGAATGGGGACGATGTCCCTGACCGTCTTTTTCGACATCGGGACGAACCCCGACATGGCCCAGGTGGATGTCCAGAACCGGGTGAACATCGCCATGCCCCAACTGCCCCAGTCGGTCCAGAAACAGGGGGTGACGGTCCAGAAGAAATCGAGCTCCTTCCTCATGGTCATCGGCGTCTATTCCCCCGACGACCGCTATGACCAGGGCTATGTGGCCAATTATGCAAACCTCTATGTCCTCGACGCCCTGAAGCGCATCAACGGGGCCAACCGGACGGAGATCCTGGGGTCCCCCGATTATGCCATGCGGATCTGGCTGAAGCCGGACCGGATGGCCCAGCTCGGCATCACCGCCTCCGACGTCTCCAACGCCATCTCCGAGCAGAACCAGCAGTTCGCCGTGGGCAAGATCGGCCAGTCCCCCACGGACGGTCCGGTGGAACAGACCTTTTCCGTAACCACGAAGGGGCGCCTGACCACCCCCCAGGAGTTCGAGAACATCATCCTGCGGGCCAGCAAGGACGGCTCGGCCATCGTCCGCCTGAAAGACGTGGGGCGGGCGATCCTGGGTTCCAAGGACTATTCCGTCCGCACGAAGATGAACGGCAAGACGGCGACGCTGCTCGCCGTTTACCAGCAACCCGGGGCCAATGCGGTCCACGTCTCGGACGAGGTCAAGAAGACCCTGGAACAGTTGAAGAAAAATTTCCCCGACGGGATCGACTACAAGATCGCCATGGATTCCACGGAGTTCGTCCGGGCATCCATCAAGGACGTCATAATTACCTTCTTTGAGGCCTGTCTCCTCGTCATCCTCGTCGTGTATATCTTCCTCCAGAGCGCCCGGGCCACCATCATTCCCATCCTGGCCGTTCCCATCTCCATTATCGGCGCCGCCATAGGGATGATCCTCTTCGATTTTTCCATCAACATGCTGACGTTGTTCGGGATGGTCCTTGCCATCGGCATCGTTGTCGATGACGCCATCGTCGTCATCGAGAACGTGGAGCGAAATATGGAGGAGTTTCATATGACGCCGAACGCGGCCGCCAAGAAGGCCATGGAGGAAGTGACGGGACCGGTCATCGCCATCGTTCTGGTCCTCTGCGCCGTCTTCGTCCCCGTCGCCTTCCTCGGCGGGATGACGGGACAGCTCTACAAACAGTTTGCCATCACCATCGCCATCTCCGTCGTTTTCTCCGGGATCGTCGCCTTGACCCTTTCCCCAGCCCTAGCCGCCCTTCTCCTCCAGCACAAGACGGGAGAGAAAAAGGGCTTCTTCAAATGGTTCGAAACGTTCTTCCAGAAGATAACCACCGGCTATACCGGCGGTGTCGCCAAGATGCTCAAGCACACGAAGACGGCGATGATTGTCTTTGTCATCATGGCTAGTCTCACCGGCTTCATGTTCTATATCACTCCCACCAGTTTTGTGCCCTCCGAAGACCAGGGCTACCTCTTCGGGGTCACCTTCCTGCCGGATACGGCCAGCCTGGACCGGACGGAAGCGGTGGGGGCAAAGGCGGCGCAGTTCTTCATGAAGCATCCGGCCGTTCAGGACGTCAGCGAGTTTATCGGGTACAGCCTGGTCGATAGCGCCCTGAAGGCGAATGCCGGCGTCATCTTCGTCTCCCTCAAGGATTTCGAGCAAAGACAAAAGGAGGAGCTCAAGGCCCCGGCGCTCCTCCATGCGGCCTTCCGGAACTTCTCCCAGATCAAGGAAGGGTTTGTCATGCCCGTCAATCCCCCGTCAATTCCCGGCCTGGGCAATATGGGGGGGTTCCAGTTCTGGATCCTCAACCGGGGGGAAGGGGATGCGGCAAAGCTCCAGAACGTGGCGGAGACGTTTATCGCCACCTGCCACAAACAGCCGGAACTGCAGGGGGTCAATACAACCATGAACGCTTACTCCCAGCAGTTGCGGGTGGATGTGGACCGGGAAAAGGCCGAGACCCTGGGGGTGCCCGTCCAGGATGTCTATGAGGCCCTCCAGATCCTCTTCGGCTCGGCCTACGTAAGTCAATTCAACAAGTTCAGCCGCCTCTGGCAGGTTATCGTCCAGGCGGAACCCCAGTATCGTTCCCGCCCCAACGACCTGACCCAGGTCTATGTACGTTCCACCAGCGGCAACATGATCCCCCTTCAGTCGGTCGTCACCATGAAATATGAATCCGGTCCCGATATCGTCAACCGGTTCAACAACTTCCCGGCGGCGAACATCATCGGCGGCGCCGCCCCCGGCTACAGCTCGGGTCAGGCCATCGTCGCCATGGAGCGAGTGGCCAAGGAGGTCCTGCCGGAGGATTTCAGCTACGCCTGGAGCGGCGAGGCCTTTTATGCCAAACAGGCGGGGGGAACTTCCGGGCTGGTGTTCGTCTTCGGTCTGATCATGGTCTTCCTGATCCTCGCGGCCCAATACGAGAAGTGGTCCCTGCCCTTCGGCGTCCTGATGGCCGTTCCTTTCGCCCTCTTCGGAGCGGTCCTTTCCATCCTGATGCGGGGGATCGAGAACGACATCTATTTCCAGATCGGACTTTTGACCCTCATTGCCCTGGCCGCCAAGAACGGCATCCTCATCACGGAGTTTGCCGTCATGAAGCGGGCGGAGGGACTGTCCATCTACGATGCGGCCCTGGAAGCGGCGCGACTCCGACTCCGCCCCATCGTCATGACTTCCATCGCCTTCATCCTTGGCTGCGTCCCCCTGGCCATCGCCACGGGGGCCTCGGCCAACAGCCGTCACTCCATCGGCACCGGGGTTATCGGCGGGATGCTCGGGGCAACCCTTATCGCCATTTTCTTCATCCCCCTGTTCTTTCAGTTTTTTGAAACCTTGAGCGCCCGGCTGGAAAAGAAAACCGGCGCCCTGGCGGGTCCTGTGGCAAAGAAAGGCGAATCGACGCCGGAAAAGGAGGAGAAATAAGAACATGGTTGTCAAGCCGAAACTCACTGCCGGTCCCGCCAATCGATATTTCGCTTTCACCAAGAGACTCTTTGTCGTCCTGGTCACGGCGCTCCTCCTCAGCGGCTGTATGCTGGGCAAGGATTACAGCCGCCCGCAGGTGGACACGCCCGATAATTGGCGTTTCGAGGAAAAAGACGCCCTGGCCCTGGCCAACACGTCTTGGTGGAAGCAATTTCAGGACCCGGTCCTCAACGACCTGATCCGGACGTCCTTGCAAGAAAACAAGGATGTGCGCATCGCTACGGCGCGGGTGGAAGAATACATGGGAAAACTTGGCGTCACCCGGGCGGATCTCTTCCCCCAGGTCGGTCTGGGAGCCAGTGCCGGCCGGCAGCGTCTGACGGAAGTGGGTCCAACGGGATGGAACCCGACGACGCAGCCTACTTCCTACACCTTCCAGGGCAACCTCAACGCCAACTGGGAACTCGACCTCTGGGGCAAGCTCCGACGGGCCACGGAAGCGGCCCGGGCCGATCTCCTCAGCACCGACGAGGCCCGCCGGGCCGTGATCATGACCCTGGTGGCCTCGGTGGCCAACAGCTACATCAATCTGCTCAATTACGACCAGCAGTTGGTCATCGCCAGGGAAACCCTGAAAAGCCGCAAAGACTCCCTGGAGATATTCCAGAAGCGTTATGCGGGCGGCGTGATTTCCGAGCTGGAGCTGAACCAGTCCCGGTCGGAATACGAAGACGCCCGGGCGGTCATTCCTCAACTGGAAAAGAATATCGCCCAACAGGAAAACGCTCTCAATCTTCTCCTCGGACGCAATCCCGGTCCCATTCCCCGAGGCAGGACCCTGGATGAGCTGGTATTGCCGGCGGTGCCGACCGGCATCCCTTCCGATCTCCTGGATCGCCGTCCCGACGTCCGCCAGGCGGAACAGAACCTGATCGCCGCCAACGCCCGGATCGCCGTGGCCAAGGCGCTTTACTTCCCCTCCATATCCCTCACCGGCGCCTTCGGCTTCGCCAGCGCCGAGCTGAACGATCTCATGACGGGGCCCGCCAAGACCTGGAATTACGCCGCCTCGCTGACGGCGCCCATCTTCACCGCCGGAAAGATAAAAGGGCAGGTCAAACAGGCGGAGGCCCTCCAGGAGCAGGCACTGGTTAAATATCTGCAGACGGTGCAGACGGCGTTCAAAGAGGTGGACGACTCCCTGGTGGACCAGCGGAAATACCGGGAAAGGCTGGCCGTCCAAGGCGAGCAGGTGATGGCCCTCAGGAATACCCGCCGGCTTGCCGGCCTGCGATACGACAATGGATACAGCAGTTATTTAGAGGTTCTGGACGCCGAGCGCAGCTTGTTCAACGGCCAGCTTTCCCAGGTTCAAACCAAGGGAAGCCTGTTCCAGTCCCTCGTGAATGTCTATAAGACCATGGGGGGTGGCTGGATCACCGAGGCGGATAAAATGGCCGCCGGTTATACCGAAACGAAGGCCGCTCCCTCCCCGTAAAGGATTTATCTCCCGGCAACAGTAGAAACCACGGGATAATGGTCGTTTCCGCCGTTGTGAGCTGAATCGTCAGTAAGTCAAAAAATGTCCCATTTGGGACGGCATCGTAAAAGGATCCGCAGGCAAGGCGTACGAATCATGAGGAATGAGAATTACCTGGACGTACGTCGCCGTGACGAAGGATGAAGGGCAACGAAGCAACCGGTTTTTTAAGATGCCGTCAAACTTACCTGCCAAGGAGGAAGCGGCTATGGCCAGAAAAGCAGCGCCGAAGAAGGAAAAGGCGATAAAGATCAAAGAGGCGGCGGAGTCAGTATTCTCGCCGGCAAACACAAAAGATCCGACCAAACCTGTTGATGAAACCGCGGCGATGGGAGAGACCGCCAAGTCGGCCTCACGGCCGGAAACGAAGAGGGAGGCGCCGGCGCCGACCACTGCGGCTGGGACAGCGGGAACGGGGAAAAACGAGGAACACCGGGAAAAGCCGCAATCTCTCCTTCCCGGTTTCGATCCCGCCGTGTTCTTCAGGGGATTCGAAAACCTCTGGAAGGACAATGTCCTCCTGAAAGATCTGTTTAAATCCACCGCGGCCGTGTGGCAGGGAGCTATAAAGGCCCCCCTGGCGCCGGCGGAGGTCCCCTGGGGTAAATGCCTGGGCGCCTGGGATCCCGCCGCGCTCTTCCAGAGCCTGGAGGAGGCCTGGCAGGGGAACGTCGCGGCGCGCGAGGCCTGGGAATACCTGGTGGATACATGCCAGCGATCCATCCTCTTCTGGGACGTCATGCGCCGGCGGGGGGACAATTTCTTGGCGCACGTAAAGGAAGGCGAGCCGCCGGTGCTGCAATTCCAATACGAAACAATTATCGACGGACGAACCCTGGATAATCACGTCAATTACGCCCTCCTGAGGATAATTCCTGAGGAGGGCCTGAAGATAGATCCCCTAAAGCGTCCCTTCGTCATCGTCGATCCCCGGGCGGGACACGGGCCGGGAATCGGGGGTTCCAAGCATGAATCCCAGGTGGGCATCGCCATGAGAGCGGGCCATCCGGTTTATTTTGTCATGTTTTTCCCCAAGCCGGAACCGGGGCAGACGCTGGTCGATGTAGGCCAGGCGGAGGCCCTCTTCCTCCAGGAAGTCATCCGCCGCCACCCGGAAGCGCCCCGGCCCTGCGTCATGGGAAACTGCCAGGCCGGCTGGGCCGTGGCCTCTCTGGCCGCCATGGCGCCGGATCTCATGGGCACCATCATCCTCAACGGCGCCCCTATGTCCTACTGGGCCGGAAACAAGAACAAGAATCCCATGCGTTACACCGGCGGCCTTTTGGGAGGCAAGTGGCTCACCTCGTTGACCTGCGACCTGGGGAACGGCAAATTCGACGGCTCCTACCTGGTGACGAACTTCGAGAACCTCAATCCCGCCAACACCTATTTCCGGAAGGAATACAACCTCTACGCCAACGTCGACCAGGAGGCGGAACGCTACCTCAACTTCGAGAAGTGGTGGAGCGGCTATTTCCTCATGAACGCCGACGAGATCGACGGCATCGTGACCAATCTGTTCATCGGCAACCGGCTCGCCAAGGGCGGCGTGGTCCTGCCGGACGGCCAGCGGGTCGATCTTCGGAACATCAAGTGTCCCGTGGTGGTCTTCGCCTCCCAGGGTGACAACATCACCCCGCCCCAGCAGGCCCTGAACTGGATCGTCGATGTTTACGACTCCGACCAGGCGATTCTCACCGAAGGACAGACCATCGTCTATACCCTCCATCCCGACGTAGGTCATCTGGGGATCTTCGTGGGGACGTCCATCGCAAAAAAACAGCACCAGGAATTCGTCAATACCCTGGAGATGATCGACGCGCTGCCGCCGGGGCTCTACGAAATGATCATCGAAAAGAAAAGCCTCTTCATGGAACATGCGGAACTAATACCCGGCGAATATGTGGCCCGCTTCGAGATGCGAAAAATCGCCGACATCACGGCCATGAGCGATGAGATCCGGGACGAGGATTATTTCTCCTCCGTGGCGGAAGTATCCGATTACAATTACGAACTATACCGGATGTTTCTCGGTCCCCTGGTGCGCCTCATGACCACGGAGCAATCGGCGGAGATACTTCGCTGGCTCAACCCCAGCCGGATGAAATACTACCTCTTTTCGGAACGTTTCAATCCCGGCATGGTCTCTTTCCGGATCGGTGCGGACTGGGTGCGGAAAAACCGCCGGCCGATCCGCGCGGGCAACTATTTCGCCATGCTGGAACGGGACATGGCCCAGACCATCGAAGATTTTCTTGATTCCTACCGGGAGCTGAGGGACGATGCCTACCGGAACTTGTTCAAGACGATGTACGGACCGCTGGGTTTGGCCCCCCTCTTTCCGGGCCGGCAGGCCCAGGTCCTGGAACGGGAAAACGCGGAACGGGAAGAAGCGATCCACCGCAAAGTCGAAGAGCTGAAAAACAGAATGGACCAGGGCGGTTTCAATGAAGCCCTTATCCGCCTCGTGATGGCCGCGATGATCCACCTCGGCATGATCGACTACCGCTCTAGTCTCATCGCGAACAGGCTCGAGGCTAAATACCCTAAAGACAAGATCAGCAAGGAACAATGGCGGGAAATGATCCGGGACCAGTACTTCATGCTCCTCATCGACGAGGACCAGGCCATCGCCTCCCTGGCCAAGCTCCTGCCGACCGAGGAAGAACGGGAGAAATGCGTTGCCATGACCATGGAAATAATGATGATCAGCGACGCCCGGATCGATCCCGAAAGCCGGCTGGCTGTCAAGGTAGCGAAGGCCCTTGATTTGAAAATAACATGAAACACCCATGACGGTATGCCGTCACAAAGGGGATGAAAAATAGACCCATCCCCACCTTGATCCTCCCCTTGAAGGGGAGGAAATTAATTGGTGAAGGAAGTCAACCACATAGGAACGCATTTTAGATGAAATGATAGAGTTCAGACGGCCGGAGGGGGGAAGGCTGGTCATTTCCTTACAGGGGAACTGGCGGGAAGGGGGGAATTATCCCCCCTTTGCCGCGGTCCAAAATCAACTGGAACAATCCCCGGCGCCCCTCCACGTCGCCTTCGATTGTTCCGGACTGACCGGATGGAACAGTGTCCTGATCACCTTCCTCATCGACATCATCGATTACGCACAGCGGCATGGGATCGAGGTGGAGCGGGAAAGCCTGCCGCCGGGCATAGCGGGCCTGCTGAAGCTGGCCTATGCGGTGCCGGAACGGGCCGGGGCCAGGCAGGAAGAGGCCCGACCGCCCCTGGTGGAGCGCTTGGGGCAAGCCGTTTACGGTCTCTGGATAAGCACCGCGGAGGCCCTCTCCTTCATCGGCGAGGCGACGATGGCTTGCGGACGGCTGCTCCGGGGTCGGGCCCGCTTCCGTTGCCGAGAACTGCTGCTCATCATCCAGGAATGCGGGATCCGAGCCCTGCCCATCGTCTCTTTGATCAGCGTCCTCGTGGGTCTCATCCTCGCCTTCGTCGGCTCCATCCAGTTGAGCATGTTCGGGGCCCAGATCTATATCGCCAATCTTGTGGGCATCGGCATCTTCCGACAGATGGGGGCGATCATGACCGGAGTGATCATGGCGGGAAGGACTGGGGCCGCCTTCGCCGCCCAACTGGGAACCATGCAGACCACCGAGGAGATCGACGCCCTCAAAACCCTGGGGATCCCACCCATGGACTACCTCGTCTTGCCGCGGATGATCGCCCTTTTTTTGATGATGCCGCTTCTGTGTCTCTATGCCGATTTCATGGGCGTCCTGGGAGGTTTCATCGTCGGGGTAACCATGCTGGATCTCAATTTTCTGGAATATTACCATCAGACAATCGGCGCCATCCGCCTCAACGATCTGTGGGTCGGTCTGTTCATGAGCGCCGTTTTCGGGGTGCTGATCGCCGCCATCGGCTGCCTCCGGGGTCTGCAATGTGAGCGGAGTGCCGCGGCGGTAGGCAATGCGACCACCTCGGCGGTTGTAACGGCCATCGTCGCCATCGTCATCGCCACGGCGACGATTACGGTGTTGTGCAACATCCTGGGGATATAGAGTGACCGATTACTTCGACAGCAAAGCGCATATTGTCGTTGAAGAACTGACGATGGCTTACGGAGACTTCGTCCTCCAGCGGGACCTGACCTTCACCATCCGCCGGGGTGAGATCTTCATCATCATGGGGGGGAGCGGCTGCGGAAAAAGCACGCTCCTCAAGCATCTCATCGGTCTCAAGAAGCCGGCCCGGGGGGGGATATATTTCCACGGCCGCAACTACTGGCAGATGGAAGAAAACGACCGGGAAAAGGTTACCCGCACCTTCGGCGTCCTTTACCAGGGCGGCGCCCTGTGGAGTTCCCTGACCCTGGCGGAAAACATCGCCCTGCCCCTGGAGGAATACACGGAACTTTCGGCCCGTCAGATCAGGAAGATTGCCGCATTGAAGCTGGCCCTGGTGGGGCTGAAGGGATTCGAGGATTATTATCCGGCCCAGATCAGCGGCGGCATGGTGAAGCGGGCGGGGCTGGCTCGGGCCATGGCCCTCGATCCGGAGATCCTTTTTTTCGACGAACCATCCGCCGGCCTGGACCCTATCAGTTCCCGTCTCCTGGACGACCTGATCCTCCAGCTCCGGGACAGTCTGGATGCCACGATCGTCGTGGTGACCCATGAGTTGGCCAGCATCTTCGCCATCGCCGACAATTCCGTCTTTCTGGACGCCGCCGCTGGAACGATGATCGCCGCCGGCAACCCGAAGACCCTGCTGGCGGAAGCGAAGGACCCGGTGGTGCGGAATTTTCTGACCAGGGGCGGATCAATGCCCGTCAGCAACCCTGGCGCGATCGGGGAGGGATGCAGGTGAAACATCACTTCCCGAGAGGACTTCTCCGCACCGTCCACCGGACCGGTTCCGGGAGCTATCGGCGGCGCCCCCGTCTTCCGGTACGGAAGCCAGAAGGCATAAAAAACAATATGTTACGATATTATGGAGCCGGGATATGAGCAAACAGGCCAGCATGAAAATGATCGGCCTTTTCGTGGTCGGGGCGGTGGTCTTATTTACGGCCGCCGTCGTTATCTTCTCTTCGGGTAAATTTTTCCAGGAGCGGAAATTATTTGCCCTGTACTTCGACGAATCTATCCGGGGCCTGAACACGGGATCTCCGGTCTATTTCAAAGGCGTCAAGGTCGGTGCCGTCGCCGACATCCGGCTCTTTTATCATCCGGAAAAAGAATTGCTGTTGAGCGCCGTTATTATCGAACTCGATCAGGACCGCGTTGTGAATCTGCGAACCCGGGAAAAGGTGGAAACCGAGGCCAAAGCCGTTCAGTATCTAGTAGAAACACAGGGATTGAAGGCCCAGTTGGACATCCAGAGCTTGGTGACGGGGCAGCTCATCATCACCCTGGATTTTTATCCCGAGCGACCCGCGGTTTTTCATAAATATCTCACTGAATTCGCAGAGATACCAACAATTCCCACCCAATATGAGGAATTGACCCGGGCGCTCCGGGATCTGCCGATCAAGGAGATGGCCAAGAAACTCGACAAAATTATCGAAGGGATTGAAGGCATCGTCAATTCCCCGGAGACCAGGGAAGGCGTCAAATCACTGGCCCAGGCCGGCAAAGAGGCCCAGCAGATGATAAAAAAGATGAATGAGCAAATAGGTCCGGTCCTCGCGGATCTCAAGGCTACCTCCGGGGCGGCCCGCGGGGCTTTCCAACAGGCGGAGAAGACGCTGGCCATGTCGGAAGGGGTCTCTGGAGAACTGGCCGCTGAGGCCAAAGCAACCTTGGCCCAGACCAAGGCCACCCTGAAGAAGGTGGACGACAACCTCGCCGCCATGAAGAGATTCACCCAGGGAAATACGGAGGTCGCCTATCAACTGGAGGAGACCCTGCGGGAATTTTCCGGTATCGCCCGCTCCCTGCGCACCCTGACGGACTATCTGGAAATGCATCCCGAGGCGGTCTTTACCGGCAAGAAGAAGACAGGA
>JAKQIZ010000092.1 GCA_029561465.1 Deltaproteobacteria bacterium
AGTCATGATGGAGACGACGAAGTAAAAAGCTCCAGAGGCAAGGCGCGCGAATCCTGAGGAATGAGGCGTACTTGTGCGTACGTCGCAGTGACGAAGGATGAAGCGCAACGCCGCATATGGACTTTTTACGATGTCGTCAAGGTTAGCATGAAGAAACTCCAGACCTTATTGAGGCATCAGAATCAGAAAACGACCGATATTTATCTCAAGAGGGTCGATAACGATTTATCGGCCAGCATGATGCTCCTTGAGAAAAAGGACAAACAAAAGGACACACAAGCAGAAAAGGGATTAACCGCTGTTGGCTAATCCCTTGATATTATTGGCGTCCCCACGGGGAGTCGAACCCCGGTTACTGGCGTGAAAGGCCGGTGTCCTAGGCCACTAGACGATGGGGACGTCGTTTGCCTGATGAGAAGAATTTGGATTCATATCCTTTAGCATCAAGAAATGTCAAGCAGTAAATTACTGAATTAAGGCGGATTAGAGACAGAGAGCCTTGTCGGCAGCGGACGATAGACGAAAGGCGATCGGATCGGCTTTTCACTCGAAGGTCACGGGTTCCCGGAGGATGGCGGCGCGGGCCTCTTCAGCCCGGGCGGCGATC
This sequence comes from Deltaproteobacteria bacterium, assembly GCA_029561465.1. Classification (GTDB taxonomy): domain Bacteria; phylum Desulfobacterota; class Syntrophia; order Syntrophales; family UBA8958; genus UBA8958. The sequence continues at coordinate 608 of JAKQIZ010000092.1, forward strand.
TCCGGATGGGTATCCCGGAGGGACATGATCTGCCGCAGGTTGTCCGCCGTCCTCAGGACCAGCATGGCCATGTCGCCGTCGGCGATGCCGGCCTGCAGGATAATCTCGTCCCAGTCACCCCCGCCGGCCCATTCGTTAATGACCCAGGAGGTCCAAAAATAGAGGGGCCGGGTGGCGAATCCCGCTTCCTCCAGGCGCCTGAGCAGGGGCCGGACCGTGGCGGCGATTTTGCGGCAGGCGGTTGCCAGGCGTCGAAAACGCCGGCGGGTGTCCTTCAGGACGATCTCCTGATCGCCGTCGTAAACGAACGGGGCCACGACGGCCGCCATGAGGGCCGGATCGTCCGGGAAGGCCTGCTGCTTGATGCATTCGCCGATAAGCAGGGGCTGGTCGAGGCGCAGTCGGGAGGCCCAGACACCGCTTTCCGTCAGCCGGTCTTCCCCGTCCACGAATCCCTCCGCCTTGAGGAAGTTCAGGTAGCGGAGGAAGTCGTGCCAGAGTTCGCTTCCCGTCTCCCCGGCCGGATGCCGTCGGTGCCGGGAACGCTGGTAGGCGGCCAGGGAATTGGCGAAGATCTCCCGAACGTCCGCCGGCGTCTGGGAGAGGAGGAGGTTGAGGACCATGGGGAAATCGTTCCGGAGCCGGCTCCGGATGTCCTCGGGTTTCCGGGACAGGAGGACCCGGATATGCCGGGGGTCCATGAAGCGGCCGGGGACGATGAGGAGGAAGCCGATCTTGTCCAGACCCCGGCGGCCCGCCCGACCCGTCATCTGGTGGAATTCCGTCCCGGTGAGGGGACTGAAATCATGGCCGTTGAACAGGTCGGAGTTGAACAGGACGATGGTGCGGGCCGGATAGTTGACCCCGGCGGCGACGGTGGAGGTGGCGAAGATGGCGTCCAGGTGCCCCTTTTTCATCATGGTCTCCACGAAATATTTCCAGGCGGGCAACTGCCCGCCATGATGGGCGGCCACCCGGGACCGTTCCAGGACCGGGAGCTGGCGGTGTCCCGCCAGATAGGGGAAGCGGGCCAGGAGATCCTCCCGGTCGTAATGGAAGGCCGCGTCGAAGTCGCCGTCGAGACGGACGGCGTGGCAGGTCTTCAGGGCGCCGTCGCATTCCGCCCGGGACTTGAGAAAGAAGATCGCTGGCAGGAGCTGGAAGGTCCGGAGGACTTCTATGATCTCGCCGAAGCGGGGAAAGGCTTCGTGACGATTTTTCGGACCATCCTCCGCCTCCAGGAAGGCGGCGATCTTCCCGTGGAGACGTTCCTTTTCCAGGAAGGGGAGGAGTCGTCCCGAGGGATGGAGGAAGAGGGGGAAGAGGGGAACGGGGCGGCGGGATTCCGAGACGATCCGGCAGATCTTCCGGCGGAGGCCGGTCAGCCAGGCGGCGATCTCTCCGGCGTTGCCGATGGTGGCCGACAGGAGCAGCAGGTTGACCCGGACGGGAAGGTAGATCATGATCTCCTCCCAGACCACCCCCCGGTCGCGGTCGCCCAGGTAATGGGCCTCGTCGAGGATCACCAGTTCGCAGTTCAGGTCTTCCCCGCGGTGCATGGCGTCGTAGAGCTGGTTGCGGAGGATCTCCGTGGTCCCCACGATGATCGGGGCGTCGGGGTTGTCCTTCAGATCGCCGGTGAGGATGCCGACCCGGTCGGCGCCGAAGATCTGGCCGAATTCCGTCCATTTGGCATTACTCAGGGCCTTGAGGGGCGAGGCGTACCAGCAGCGGCCGCCGCCGCCGGTGACGATCCGGATGGCCTCTTCGGCGATCCAGGTCTTCCCCGCCCCAGTGGGGGCGGTGACGATGCAGTCCCCCTCCCGGATCGATGCCAGGGCCTGGAGCTGGAAGGGATCCGGCTGGAAGGGCCGGGGGTCGGGCCGGCCGATCCGGGCGAAAGTGGTTTTCAACACCGGATCGGCCTCGGGTTGCATATGGGGCTGCCGGGGGCGGTGAGGCCGGGCTTTACGGCGCCCCGGTCGGTCGGTATTCTCTCTCGCTAAATGCTTGGGCATGGCCCTCCCTATCACAGTTTCCCCTGTAAGGTAAAGAATTTAGCGCCCCCTTCCCGTCGGACTTGCGAGGACAGGCCGCTTGACCCGAGTTGGTGAAACGCTCATGACGGTGTGCCGTGACCCATCCCCACCCTAATCCTCTCCTTGAAGGGGAGGAAATTGATTGGTGAAGAAAGTCAAGCACATAGGAACGCATTTTCCGGTGAAAGAAGCTGCCCGGGAACGGCCGGCTGCCGGTCTGGCGGGATGTGGTGTTTTGCGGGCGGGCAGCATGTTTATGAGTTGCGGCTGCGAGGTGCGCTTATAAGTTGACAGGGCGCCGGATTCGTCTTAAGTATCGCCCCGGCTCGGGAGCGCCGCGGCGGTGTTTCCCGGCCGGAACCAACGAGTTGGGATGTGGCGAATGGGAAATAAATCCGCAGCCTCCGTCTTCTGGGGCTGGTACATCGTGGCGGCGGCCTTTTTCGTTCTGGCGATCAATTATGGGAGCCGGTACTGCTTCGGGGTCTTCGTCAAACCCCTGGCCCAGGAATACGGCTGGTCGCGGTCGGTGATTTCCCTGGGGGCCTCACTGAACATGCTTATCTATTCCGCCTGCGCCGTGGTGATCGGGAGGATGATGGACCGCGTCGCCCCGCGCTGGATCGTTACAGGCGGGGCCGTCATTGCCGCCCTGGGCTTCCTCCTCACGGCCCAGGTCCGGACCCCCTGGCAATTCTATCTCATTTACGGCCTGCTGCTGGGAGTCGGCTCCGCCGGGATGGGGGTGGTGACCGTCAATTCGTCCGTGGGGAAGTGGTTCATCCGCAAGCGGGGGACGGCGATCGGGCTCGCGACGATGGGGGTGAGTTTCGGCACCATCTCCCTTACGCCCCTGGCGGGCCTCATCGTCAAACATTTCGACTGGCGGGCCGGATTCATCGCCCTGGGGCTCATCTCCCTCCTCGTCGGCGTCAGCCTTTCCCAACTCTTCCTGCGCAAGGTGCGACCGGAGGATCACGGCTTCCTCCCGGACGGCGAGGTCAATCCCGACCTGGTCGTCAAGATCTCCACCCCCCCGGCGCCGGTGCGGATCGGTTTCGGTACGATGATCCGGGACCGCCGGTTTCGGACCCTGGCCTGCTCGTTCGGCCTGGCGGTGATGGTCCTGATGAGCGTCTTCGTCCATCAGGTGGCCTTTGCCATCGACCAGGGGATCGGCGAGGTGACGGCGGCGGCCTCCCTGGGCGTGCTGGGACTGGCGGGCTTTGCCGGCCAGTTTTTTTTCGGCTGGCTCAGTGACCGGCTCCGGGACCCCAAATACGCCTCCTTCCTGGGCATGTCCTTCATGCTGGCCGGCCTGGTGGCGCTCCTGCAGGTGGCCTCGGCCCGGGGACTGTTCTTCTACGCCGTCATCTTCGGTTTCGGCTACGGTGCCCTGGCCCCCATGATGCCCATTCTCCTGGCCGACCGTTTCGGCCGTGACACCCTGGGTTCCATCTATGGTTTCGTCACCCTTTTTCTCGGGATCGGGGGTGGGATCGGACCTTTCCTGGCGGGGATGATCTACGACGCCTTTGGTTCCTACGCCTTCGTCTGGCGGGCCGAGATCCTGGTCATGATCTTTGTGGCCGGCTGCATCCTGACCCTGAAGCGGAAGGATGCCGGTCCGTGCTGACGGGGATGAGCAGGGATGAGCTGCTGGGAATGGGCGGTCTCCTGGGCGGCGTGGGGCTTTTCAGCGCCGTGGAGGTCGCCAGCAAGATCATCGGCCCCCGGGTCGATCCGGTGGTGCTGACCTTTCTGCGCTTCTTCCTTACGGGCATTGTCCTGATTTTGTTGAGCCTGCCCCTCCTCCGCCTGCGAATCGTCCCCCTGGGGGGAGGGATTTCGGGATCTTCCTCCTCAATGGTCTTGTCGGCGTCGCCCTGGGGATCACCCTGTTTCATGTCGCGATCCTGACCATGGAAAAGGCGGCCTCGGCGGCCTGTTTCTCACGGTTTTCGGGTCCCTGCTCGCGCGGCGCCGGCCGGGGGGATAATGATCGGCGGTGCGGTCCCTTGGTGACGGAACACTGACATTGGCGTTTCACCGGGAGAATCTTCTTTTCGTCCCGGCCGGTCAGGTGGCGGGATGCCGTTCGGGGCCGGAATCCAAATTATCCGGAACGGGTTTCTCCCCGGTGCCGATGGGGAGCATGCCTTCGAGGTGCCTTGAAACCGCGGCGGCCAGGTGGGTCAAAAGGGAGGTGTCCAGCTCAGGGTGATAACGGGCCGGGGAGGCGTCCCCGAAGTTGAGGCTCCCCACCGTGAGGCCCCGGGGCGCCAGGGGGACCACGGCGATGGATTTGATGAAGTACCTGTTGCTCTGGGGAAGGAGTCGATAGAATGGTTTGAGATCGTTGTTGGCCAGGACGGGGGTGATGCCCTCTCCGACCAACTCGGTGAAGGCGGCGGGATCGATCTCATTCAGGCGGGTGCCGAGGAAAGGTGATTGCGTCAACGCCGGTCGCCAGGCTTCCGTTTCCGGCCTGCTGATCAGCGACAGCCAGGCGAAGGGGATGGCAAAGGCCTCCTGGAGTTCCCGGAGGACATGGGCGAGGACGGCGTCCGCATCCCCCGCCGCCGGCAGGGAGGCTTCGATCCGGGAGAATGTCTCCGCAATGGTTTCGTTGATCCGCTTCGTTTCACCGGTTTGTTCCATCATCATCTCTCCCAGTCGTTTTCGATTAAAAAATATCCTTCCCGCCCGCCGCCGTTTTATCTTCTCTCGCCGATCATGGCCTTCGATGTGAAGATCCCCAACAAACCGAACCCCGCGAGACCTTTGAATCCCTGCTTTGAGTCCCGTCCTTGTCATGGCCGCGAAAGCAGGATGCCAGTATGGTCAAATATTTTCTAAATGCTTGGTCGGGCCTGCCCCGTACCACGATACGGGGCCCGGCATGACAAACGAGACCGTTGTGCCAAGCTCTCACTGCATCATTATGGCCGCCCTCGTCGCTTTCCCCGGCCGGGAGGCGCACCCGCCGTCAGGGGGTGAATGCCGCGGCGATGATGGTGTGATCCGAGGGCTTCTCCGCCCGGCGGGGGCCCATGTCGATCCAGCAGCGGCTCGATCTCGCCGCCAGGGGCGTTGTGGCGAGAATGTGATCCACCCGCCAGCCCAGTTGCCTTTCCACGGCTTTCGGCACGCGGTAGTCGAAGAAGGTGTACTGCTGGGCCTCGCCGGGATGGTGCTTGCGGAAGAGGTCGGTGAACCCCCATGCCTTGACCTGAGCGAAGGCCTCCCAGACCTCCGGGGTGAAACAGACGTGACCCCGGAGGCGCTTGGGGTCGTGGACGTCGATTGCTTCCGGAGCGACGTTGAGATCGCCGCACCATACCAGCGGCTCGTCCGGGGAGAAGGAACGCTCGAAATAGCCGCGCAGCCTGGCGAACCAGGCGAGTTTGTAAGCGAAGTGCGGGGTATCCCGGTCCCGTCCCTGGGGGACATAGGTGTTGACGACGCTGAGGCCGGGAAAATCCACCCGGAGCAGCCGGTCCTCGTCCGCCGATTCTCCGTCTTCCAGCCCGTGCCGGACGGCCGTCGGGGCGCTTAGCGAGGCGACGGCGACGCCGTTGTACTGCCGGTTGCCCCGGAAGGAGACGTAATAACCGGCGGCGGTGAATTCCTCCCGGGGAAACTTGTCGTCTCCCACCTTCGTCTCCTGGAGGCAGAGAATATCGGGGCGATGTTCCCGGAGCCAGGGAAGGAGGATATGGAGGCGGGAGCGCAGGGAATTGACGTTGTAGGTGGCGATTCGGAACCCGGCCATGGAATTTGCCTTTCTTATGGGCGGTGGATTTCGCTGTTTGCGTCTGACTGCACTTTGAACTCGCCTTTTATCATATCCCCGTCCGCCCTTCAAGAACGCAACGCCGGGCGGCAAAAGGACGCGCTACGGCCTATTTAAGCCGGAAATCCACCCGGCTGCCGGAGACCTTCTCCTTCCGCTCCGGGGCCAGGGGAGAAGAGGAAACGAGAAAGATCCGGCCCGGCTCCACCGGCCCGGCCTTGAGAAGCTGTTCCTTCACCCCTTCCGCCCGGCGCTGTGCCAGTTGCCGGAGGTCCCCGTCCGTCACGGCAGTGTTCGCCAGCAGGAGCTTCTCCATCTCGTCCCGAGAGATCCGCTTCGCGATGCCGATGAAATTTCTCGGTTTTCCGGGGATCTTGGTTTCGTCGTAAACCTGTTGCAGGTATTTGTCGTATTCCCCGGCCGCCAGGCTCACCTTGCTCACCGGCACCGCCGGTTTGCCCGCCTCGATGAGGTTGTCGAGCTTGCGCTCTCTTATCTTCCTCGCCAGGATAGTCTTTTTCAATCCTTCCCGATCCGGAACGGGATCCACATGGCCCTCGATGTCCATCCGGACATTGGGCTTTTCATACAGGGCCTTGGCCAGAGAAGAGAGCTTGGCCAGCGCCGCGGCGTTCACCTCCGCGCTGCCCGGATCGAACTCGATATAGCTCAGCTCCTCACCGCCGCCGCCCAGGGATGCCAGGAGGGCGAAGGGGGCCGTCAGGGCCTTGGTGAAGATATTGACGATGATCTGCCAGACGATGGGCCAGACCGAGAACTCGGGATCGTCGAGGCTGCCGGTGACGGGGATGTCTAGATTGATCTGGCCGTGGCGGTCCTTGAGGAGGGAGACCCCGAGAGAAACCGGGGCCTTGATGGCCTCCGGACTGTCCACGTGGTCGCCCAGGGTCAACTGGTCGATAAATACCTTGTGGCCGGCGTTCAATTTGCCGTCCTCCACCAGATAGGAGACGTCGAAGGTCAGCTTCCCCTTCAGGATGGGGTGCCCCAGGTATTTGCTGGTGTAAGGCGTTACCGGGCTCAGCTCGATCTCCTTGAACTTCATGGCGATATCGACGTACTGGCGCCGGATGAGGGGATTGATCCGTCCCTCGATCAGGATGTCCGAACCTCGTTCGAGATTTCCCCGGAGCTTGACGGCGGCCCGGGAGATCTCTTCCGAGGAGAGTCCCGTAACGCTTCCCGTCATGTTGCGCATCCGGGCGGAGAAGTTGGGCTTGATGAAGTTGTCCGTGAAATCGATGATGCCCCGGTCGAGATCCACCCGGCCGATGCGGATATCCGGCATCGCCGCGGCGGCGGCCGGTGCGGAGACCCCGGCATGAGCCGGTTGTTTTGGAGGTGCTTTCGGGGGCGGCGTCTGGGAAACCGCCGGCTTTACCGGCGCGGGAACCGCCGGGCCGGTGGCGCCGGAGGACTTTTCCTTCCCGGCGTCTGCCGCCTTCGGGGCCTGTCCCGGACCGCCGCCTTCTTTCGCCGCCAGATGCTGGAGGTTGAGGGAGCCGTCGGCATTGATGATCACCCGGGCGAAATAGTCCCGCAGTCCGATCTTTTGGATCTGGAGGCGGAACGGCTGGGATCGGACGTCCATTCCGTCGAAGGAGAGCATCCGCCACTTCAGGAAATCGTTGCCGAAGGCCTGGTCCCGGGAGGCGAAATCACCCACGGCCAACTGACCCGTGTAGTTGATCAGGGGCGGGGCTTCCTTCGCCCCGGCGGCGACGGCCAGCTTGCCCGTGGCGGAGATCCCGCCCCGGACGATGTTGAGGCGGACCTTGTCGGCGAAGTAGGGTTGAAAGGAACGGATGGGGATCTTCCGCAGCGCCACCTCCAGGTTCATCCCGAGGGGGTCGAGGCCGACCGGCCCCTTGAGGGCGACGACGCCCTTCTTGTCCACGGTAAGTTCCAACTCCGTCTGGGCCTTGCTGTCTTGGGCCGTGGAGAAGCCCTCCATCTGGAGGTGGATCGGGGTGAGGAGGATCTCGGCCCTTCCTGCCGGGGCGGCCTCGTCGAGGATCGCGACGGCCCCCTCCGTGATGCTCAGCCGGTCGATCCGGGCCGAAAATTTACCCGGCCCGGCCGGCTGTTTTGTCTCTTTTGCCTTGCCCGATCCTTTTTTCTTGTCGCCTCCGGCCGCGGCCTTGGGCTTTATCTCGGGAAACAGCTTGGCCAGTTGCAGGACGCCGCCCCGATCCCGGCGGACGTTGACCTCCGGTTTGGTCAGGGTAACGGACGAGAGATGCACTGCCGGCGTCAGGGGTTCCAAGGCGGCGATGGCCACTTCCAGCCTGGGAAGGCGGAGCAGGGCCCGGCGCTGCAAATCGTCCACCATGACCTCCCGGAGGGCGATTTTGCCGGTGAGCCGGAAGACCGGTTTGGCACCGGGGGGATCGAGAAAATGCAGGACGAGGTTGGCGTCCAGCTTGGCCGCGGGGATTTGAAAGGCCGTTTTCACCGGGACATAGGCCAGGTAATGGGGGAGGTCCAGGTCCTGGATCTCCAGATCGAGGGTCGTTTCCCGTTGGGGGGAAAAGGGGAGGGCGCGTCCCTTGAGGAGGTAGCGGTCGTCGTTGATCAAGGCGGAGAAAAGGGGTTCCACGTGACGTTCCGCATGATAGTCCAGATTGGAGATAAAGGGGATGGCGAGGTTCAGCTCCCGGATCCGGTGTTGCGTTCCCCGGGGACGGTCGTCGAAGTCGATGCCGCCGTTTTGGATCTCGATGTTGTTGAGGGAAAATTTCGGCGGTCCGGCCTCCTCCGCTTCCTTGTCCTTTGCCTTTTCCTTCGGGATGAGATCGGAGAAATTGTAGCTGCCGTCGGGAAGGCGGACGATCCGGAGGCGGGGGCCGGAGATGTGGATCTCGTCGATGATCAATGCCCGGCGGGCCAGCGAGGCGGCGCCCCCGACATTAACCCGCAGCTCCTCCAGGGCCAGAAAGGGCTCTTTTCCCTCCCGGTCGCCGATGGTTACCCCCCGGACGCTCAGGGCCAGGGCGGCGGGATTGAAGGATATTCGATCCACGGCGACGGGGCGGTGAAGGGCTTCGCCGGCCTTGCGGATCAGGAGGGATTTGCCCAGGGTGGGGACGAGGAGAAAAGAGGCCGCGGCGACGATGAGCAGGAGGACCAGGGCGCCAGCCAGGATAAGTTTCATACGTTTCATGCCAACCTCCCGCAGGCAGAGAGGCGCGCCTGCTAACGCCGAGAGTTGCGCGCCCGCGGGCGGGGCGCGGCATTTGGTGGATCGTTCCGGGCTGGATGCTAATGAACCACTGGAACTGATGTCTGGAGAACAGGGATATATTATATTATCCGGTCAAGATATAGGGCAAGGGGAGAAGTGTGTCAATCAAATTTGACGACATCGTAAAAAAGTCCATATGCGGCGTTACGCTTCATCCCTCGTCACTGCTACGTACGTCCCAGTACGCCTCATTCCTCAGGATTCGCGCGCCTCGCCTGCGGATCTTTTTACGATGCCGTCCCAAATGGAACATTTTTGACCTTTTACGATGTCGTCAAATTTGAGTGCGGCCCCCGGGTGGGCCGCGCGGGGGGCTTCCCCTCCCGGGCCGGGGTCCGGTTGGTGAGCCAGGCGCCCGTGATGACCAGGGCGGCGCCCAAAAGGAGGGAAAGGTTGAGGGCCTCGTCGAGGATCAGCCAGCCCAGGAACACGCCGCTTACGGGGACGAAGTTGATGAAGACGGCAGCCCGGGTCGGCCCCAGGGCCTTGATCCCCTCGTAGTACCAGGTGAAGGCCACGGCGGAGCCCAGGAGCCCCAGAAAAAGGACCGCGGACCAGGAGGAGAGGGAATATACGGGCAGGGCGGGGAGCATCCCCTCGCAGAGGGCGGGGAGAGCCAAAAGCGCCGTGCCGATGATACAGGCGTACGCCACGGCCACCAGGGGCGGGATCTCCTTCAGGACACCCCGGCCGATGAGGGAATAGCTGACCCAACTGACGATGCAGCCCAGGATGAATGTCTCGCCCGTACCGATGCCGGCGCCCAGGAGTCCGGGCAGATCTCCCCGGGAGATGACGATGACGGCGCCGGTGAGACACAGGGCGATGCCCGCCCCCCGGGCGGCGGTCAGCCGCTCTTTGAACAGGAGCGCTGCTCCAAGGGCGATGAAAACGGGGTTGGAGGCGACGATGAGCGAGGCGCGGCTGGCGGGGATGAGCTTCAAGCCGAGGAAAAAGAAGATGTTGTAGGCCGCCACGCCGGAGAGCCCCAGCAGGAACAGGGGGATAAACTGCCGCCGGGCGGGGATGGGCAGACGTCCCTGGGCCTGCCAGATCATGGCGATGAGCAAAAGGGAGGCGACGGCAAACCGGAGAAAGGACCCGGATGCGGGCCCCATGTCCTGGGCGGCGATCCGCCCGGCGACGAAGGTGCCCCCCCAGAGGACGGCGGTAAGAAATAATTTGAGATAAATCAAGAGGTTGTCACCGTGAGCGGCCGCCGCTATTCGCCGATGATCTTGACGAGGACCCGCTTCGGCCGCCGGCCGTCGAACTCGCCGTAGAAGATCTGCTCCCAGGGACCGAAATCCAACTCCCCGGCCGTGACGGCCACGACGACCTCCCGGCCCATGATCTGGCGTTTGAGGTGGGCGTCGCCGTTATCCTCGCCGGTCCGGTTGTGACGGTAGCGGGAGGTGGGGGCGTGGGGGGCCAGGCCCTCCAGCCAGTCATCATAGTCGGCATGGAGGCCCGCCTCGTCGTCGTTGATGAACACCGAGGCGGTGATATGCATGGCGTTCACCAATATCATCCCCTCCAGGATTCCGGATTCCCGGAGGCATTGCCGGACCTGGGGGGTGATATTGATAAAACCGCGTCTCGCGGGCACGTTGAACCAGAGTTCCTTGCGGTAGCTCTTCATCCCGGCGGCCTTTTAGACGTTCTCCGCCAGGACTTCGTAGTAGGATTGGGGATGGAGACAGGCCGGACAATTCTTCGGGGCCTCCATCCCTTCGTGGACATAGCCGCAGTTGATGCAGTGCCATTTTACGGGCTGCTTTTTCTTGAAGACCTCGCCGTTGGCGATATTGGCGATGAAGGCGCGGTAGCGGTTCTCATGGAATTTTTCCACCTTGGCGATCTGCTCGAAGGAACGGGCGACCTCGGGATAACCCTCTTCCTTGGCGATGGCGGCAAAATTGGAATAGAGCGTTGTCCACTCCATCTGCTCCCCCGCCGCCGCCGCTTCGAGATTCGTCTTCGTATCGGCGATCACCCCGGCGGGATAGGCGGCGGTAATCTCCACCTCTCCCCCCTCCAGGTGCTTGAAGAATATCTTGGCGTGTTCCTTTTCGTTTTCCGCCGTCTCCATGAAGATGTTGGCGATCTGTTCAAAGCCCTCCTTGCGGGCGGCGCTGGCGAAATAGGTGTAGCGCATCCGGGCCTGGGATTCGCCGGCGAAGGCCGCCAGCAGGTTCTTTTCCGTCTTGCTTCCCTTGATCGATTTGCTCATTGCTTACCTCCTGTCTTTAATGGTTCCGTAATATAATGTCACTTCAGACGCTGGTCAAGTCCCGTAAATCCGCAATCCGGGGTGTAGCAGGTAACGTTGATGAACTGGCACTGCTGCCGGCAGACCGGGCACGCCTGCGGCGGTCTTTCCTCCTGGATCGTATTCCCGCAGTTGCTGCACTTCCAGAATGAATCGGGAAGCTGGGGTTTGGTATCCGCCATGACGGTACCTCCTTTCCTTATTTCTTCTCTCGTCTGTTTACCATGACGGCATCGTAATAAGTCCGGATGCTTCGTTGCGCTTCATACCTCGTCACTGCGACGTACGTACAAGTACGCCTCATTCCTCAGGATTCGCGCGCCTCGCCTGCGGATCTTTTTACGATGCCGTCCCAAATGGAACATTTTTTGACCTTTTACGATGTCGTCTACCATAATTATACTTCTACCGTAGAATCAGATAATAAGCAACATCCCCGGGCGATCTTCTTCATTTCGTTCAAGCCCTTGAAAATATCTTTTAACGATATGCCCCTCCGGGCCGGCAAACTCCTCATTCCCGTTGGGGTGGTATTTGTAATAGCCGTTTATAATCAATTAGATACGTTTTTATTTGTTGGGGATGGAATTGTGGCACGCATTTTTCATTATAGAAAGTCAAACACTGCGGGGAAAAAAGAAATAAAAATAAAAAAATCAGGAGGACACAGAAAATGAAAAAGACATTAGGAACGATGGTAGCGGCTTTGGTAGTGGTGCTCTGCACCGGGACTTTCGCCTTTGCGGAATACGCGATGGCCGGGGTCGGCAATTTCCCCTACTTCCAGCTCGGTTGCCTCATTGTGGGCGGGATGATCATCATCAGCCTGAAACACAAGTACGAAAAGATGTACACCGGCGAGGTGGCCGGAGTCTTCGCCCTCTACACCGTCCTCATCGCCCTCTTCACCAATCCGGTTATCGAGGGGATCAAAAACCTGGTCGGCTGAAAGACACCTTCAGGAACAGGGATCACAAAATAAAAGAAAGGAGGAACGGGTCATGGCGGCGACGATGAAAGAGACGCAAAAGCCCCTGTATCAAAAGTACCAATCGGTAATGATCATCAGCGCCTGGGGATTTGTCATCGCCTTGGCTTCCTTCCTGTTCCTCTACATCGGCTATGAGATCGACCAGTATTTCGGCACGGCCCCCAAGTTTATGTTCGGTCTGTTCTTCTTGGCCTTGTTCCTGTGTATCGGGAGACTGTATCGGGAGGCGTGGCTGCGCCGTAAAGAGGTTTGACCTCTCCTGATGCTGGCCATAGACGGACACTGAACGTTTGATCTGTGTTCCTCTTCAGGCCCCCCGGCGAAACCGGTTCGTCGGGGGGCTTTTTCATTAGCCGGCGACCCGCGCCCCTGGGGCATCTTATCATATGGCTACGGAAGTGAAGTTGCTGCTGATGTTTTTCCCCTGATTTTTCTCTTGATTATCTCCGCGATCCGCGTATTATTTTTCTTGCCTTTTACCGTTAATCAACCGAAGATGGCACCGCGCAACCGGTAGCCTTCCCCGAAGGTTACATAATAAAGATAATCAGGAGGAGAAAAGGAGATGGCTTCTACCCCCGCCTTTGAAAAGGGCAAATTGTACCATATTTCCATTATCGACTTCCGTCCCGACCCGAACCAGCCCCGGAAGGTCTTCGATGAGGCGGCGATGGTGGAGCTTACGGATTCCATCAGGAAACACGGGATTCTCCAACCCATCCTGTTCAATCCCGGCGATCAGGGGTGGCTTAACGTCGTTTCCGGGGAGCGGCGACTGGCGGCGGCCAAACGGGCGGGGCTCCTCACGCTTCCCGCCATGATGGTCGCGGGCGACCCCGCCGAGATCTCCCTGGTGGAAAATCTCATCCGTCAGGACCTCACCGCCGTCGAAGAGGCTGAGGCCCTGCAGCGCCTCATGAAGGAGCGCAACTACACTCAGGAACAGTTGGCCGCGGTGATCAACAAGGCCCGGACGACCCTCACGGACATCCTCTCCCTGAACCGCCTTCCCCAGAAGATCCGGGACGAATGCCGGGGCGACCGGACCGTATCAAAAAATACCCTCATCGAGATCGCCCGACGAAAGCAGGAACGCGGCATGGTGACCGCCTGGGAGGCATACAAGGAAAAAGTGGCGCGACAAGCGGAGGGACGCAAAAAGGGGACCGCGCCGCCGCCGACGGCGCCGGAGCTGAAAAAGTGGTTTGACAAGACGCGGGACAGGATAAGCGATGCCGACACGGCGAACTGGTCCGAAGACGAGCGCTTCGAGGTCAACGAATCCCTGGCGGCCCTGCGGGAGACGATCGACGCTTTTCTCGCTTCCGGGGCGGAGGCGGAAGAAGACATGCCGTCCCGGGAATTATCCTGATGGGGGCGCCTTCCCCCGCCTCTTTTATATGAAAATGTTCACAAGTATCCGGATATTTTCATCTTTCGTTGTGCCCGGAACGGGTATGATGGTTAGTTATGAGCTGCCCGAGGCGAGCGGCGGGCTGGGACGGCTTCTGAGTAACTTCACTCAAGTTACCGCATGATAAGGTGCGCCCCCGTGGGCGTGGATCGCTATTCCCTTCAAGGGTAGGGCAATGACGTTCCCGTCTCCCTCCCCGGTAAGGGGAGGGCAGGGTGGGGATGGGTTTGGGAAGCATTTTATGAACATCAAGCTTCGCTTTCACCCCCCGTTGTGGCCCTGCGGGAATTTTGACGCGGCCTTTGTCGGAGGGCAAAACTTTTTCCGCGTCGTCTAAAACTCAATAATATCAAATAGATTATATATGTCGGAGCTCCGACATACCCCCTGAAAAAGTCCCTTCACCGCTGGTGCAAAAGGACAAAAATCCGAGATGATGAGGATATATTCTCTCATCCTTTACGCAGCATAATTTTGGCTAAAGCGCGGCGTGAACTGGCAGGGGAGCCTTTCCACGCTTTGGAAAGGCTCCCCTGCTCCTCCAATATTTATTGAAGTCACTGCACGGCAAGAATGCCTATGGATAATAGCTTTTGACCCGAACTGATCAGGCATGATGAAGGAAAATGGCCGGCAAAATCGTGATCGAACCTCTGAAGTTTACATCTGCAAGTTGTTACTCATCATCCCTGGCAACAAAATCGAAGCATTGAATACGGGAGGAAAGTGTATATTATGAACGTAAATTATTTTCGAATTTTGGTTTTTCTACCTTCATGCAGTCGATCTTTGGCAGTTTTAATGGACATGATTAAGTCTCAAATAAATCGATTAATCGATTCGATGAAATATTTCCATTGACATGATCCATATAATTTAATATCGAATGTGAAGTTTAATACATACGAGGGTTCAGAAAGCAAAACGCTTTCTGGAGGACTTTTGATGGTCGGGCCGCCATCTGACTTAATTGTCAGATGGCGTTTTTTTTATATATAAAAGAGAATTGTAGGAGAATTTAATTGATAGAAATATTATTACAGGTCGTTGCCCTGATATGCACAATTATTGCGTTGCTTGGTGTTAAAATGATGGATATGTCAGTATTGCCAACCATCGCGATGGTATGTATTATCGTCTTCATGTTCATATTTATTTTGGCTGGTGGGCTTTCCAAGCGAAAAACCTCCAAATAGAAACTGTTCATACAGACATCATTGTTAAGAGTTGATCAAACAAATGACAGACTTTAAAGAGCTAGTTTTCCTTGTTGTTTTTGTGGCAGCACTGGGAATGCCCATTTTATTTGGTATATTGAATAGAAAAAGAGGCAAAAAGAATAAGCATTAAGAATCTTGCCTGGGTTTTTCAGTTCATAGAGACTGCTTGCTCATTTGATATCCCTTGGAGTGCCTCATCCAGTCTAATAATATGTATCATGTAACTTTTCTTCCGCATCCGGTTCTTATTGTCTGTGGAATGATTCGACAAGTAACGATTACCCTGTGTGAAGGAGTGGAGATTCATGAACGGGCATAAATATCCCCTGGAACCCCTTTTGGGAAAAATTATAAGCCCTTTTGAGCGCTTTCTCCGACAAACCACTGCAGGAGGAATCGTCCTCATGGCCATGACCCTTCTGACCTTTGCCGTAGCCAGTTCCCCTTGGGGAGAGGCTTGGCGCCATTTGTGGGAAACACCTTTTCGTGTCGAGATAGGGCTTTATACCGTGGGAATGTCTATTCATGCATGGGTGAATGAAGGACTAATGGCGCTGTTTTTTTTACTGGTTGGTCTGGAACTGAAACGTGAAATTATGGTGGGAGAACTGGCTTCTTTGCGTAATGCGGCCTTGCCGGTTGCGGGAGCGATCGGGGGAATGCTGGCCCCGGCTGCTATTTATATCCTATTCAATCCATCCGCTCCGGCACGTATGGGCTGGGGAGTGCCAATAGCCACGGATATTGCTTTTGCCGTGGGTATTTTGGTTCTACTGGCTTGGCGCATTCCCCGAGGGCTCATTATTTTTCTCACTGCCCTAGCTATAGCGGACGATCTGGGTGCCGTACTGGTTATCGCTATCTTTTATACGAAATCAATCAACACGGTGTTTCTGGCCGCTACAGCTACTATCCTAGGCATGCTGACGATCTGCAACCGGGGAGGCATCCGTCATCCATTGCCCTACGCTGTACTTGGAGTTCTTCTGTGGTTGGCCCTACTGAAATCGGGGATACACGCAACCATTTCTGGAGTGCTCTTGGCTTTTACAATCCCTGCCCTACCTATTTACACACCACTACAGTTCGATAAACAGCTTGCTGAAATGAGGGACGCTTTCCACTCGGCAGCCGCCAATATGGAAGGAAGCAATGGGCCTTTAAGCATTGCTCGGATGAATACTATAGCAGAGGCGCTTGAGAAGGCATCATCGTCTGTGCAGTCGCCCCAGCAGCGAATGGAACATCTTCTTGCCCCGTGGGTCACCTTCGGGGTAATTCCACTTTTTGCAATGGCCAACGCTGGATTGGATATATTGGCAATACCTATTAAAGAGGTAATCATGCAACCCGTAACGATTGGTATTGTTCTGGGTCTGGTTTTGGGAAAGTTTTTCGGAATTTCGGGATTTGCCTGGTTGGCTGTAAAACTGGGTTTTGCGAAACTGCCCAGTGGTGTAAAATGGCGTCACATTATGGGGGTGTCTTGGCTCGGTGGTATAGGTTTTACGATGTCTCTCTTTATTGGACAATTAGCCTTTGCTGACACCCCATCGCTTTTCGAAGAAGCCAGATTAGGAATTATTATAGCCTCAACTATTTCTGCATTCATAGGCCTCTCCTGGCTTTATCTGAGTGCAAAAAAACCTTTCGTTAACAGTGGACTTCAGCCATCTTAGAATCTTGCCTCATGGGTCAAACAGACAATCGCTTTGGAAATCGTTTTATCTACATACAAATAGTTCAATCCAAAAGAACCATGCCTGAAGGTTTGCGGGTTACAACCGGGAATAATCATTAGGAGATGAAGGGAAATAGCGGTGCTGCTGGTTACTGACACCATCTGTCATGCACAAGATGATGTTTTTTTAAGATGCGCAACCTTTCAAGTGAAAATAAATATGGAAAAAGGAGGATGGTTCCACTAAATTAAATGAACTTATAGACAAAGTATTCATGGACATTTTTTTTGGGTATGGACGAGCGAATACATCAACCATCCCAGAGTTTTGAAGAGCCATCTGTAATACGAGATTTCAAGGCGGTTCCGGGAAGTGGCGGTCGAAATAGCATTTTCCCGGCGTGATATCCACATCAAGCAATTGCCAAAAAGGTGAGGAGTCGAAAAATGATCAGGAAAATAATGCATTCCCTAAAACTGGACAGCGACATCGAGGATTGCGAGATCATCCATGCAACCATCGAAAGGGACGTTATCTTCAAGGGAACCAACCTCTGGATCCTGGCCTTCGCTATCATCGTCGCCTCCGTCGGGCTGAACGTGAATTCCACGGCCGTCATCATCGGTGCCATGCTAATCTCGCCACTCATGGGGCCGATCAACGGTATGGGCTATAGCCTTGCCACGTATAACTTTTCTCTTTTCCGAAGGGCCGTGAAGAATTTTTCCTTTGCCGTCTTTGCCAGCCTGGCCGCATCCACCCTCTACTTCGCCATCAGCCCTGTCACCGCGGCCCATTCGGAGCTACTGGCGAGAACCAGTCCGACCATCTATGACGTCCTCATCGCGCTGTTCGGCGGCCTGGCAGGCATCGTGGCTATCAGCAGCAAGTCCAAGGGAAACGTCATCCCCGGCGTCGCCATTGCCACGGCGTTGATGCCGCCACTTTGTACGGCGGGTTATGGTCTGGCAACGGGACAACCGACCTTCTTTTTCGGCGCCCTGTACCTCTTCACTATCAACACCGTTTTCATTGCCCTTTCCTCAGTTGCCGTTTCCCAGGTGCTGAATTTCCCCATCCGGACAATCGTGGACCAAGCGCAGAAAAACAGAATCAACCGGATCATCACCTACGTGATCCTGGTTACAACCATCCCCAGCATCTATTTCGGGTACGGCCTGGTCAAGAAGGAGGCTTTCATGGAGCGGGCCTCGAAGTTCACCCGAAACGTGACCATCGTTGAGGGAACCTACCTGCTGAAGGACGAGGTCAATCCGAGCGATAAGACGATCACCCTGATCTACGGAGGAAGCACCCTGACGGAGGCGCAGAAGCGTGCCATTGCGGAGCGGGCAAAAGATTTCGCGCTTTATGAGGCGAAGCTGATTTTCCAGCAGGGATTTTCCCTTGAAAACGTGGAGAAGCGGGAAGCCCATGTGGACAGCCTGAAAGCGGAAATAAACCGCTTGACGGCGATACTAGCAGAGGAGAAAAAAAGTCGGGAGGCGGAAGGACGGCGGGCAGAGTTGGGGAAACAGCTCCTGGCGGAGATCAAGCCGATCTACCCGCAGATCATTGCCTGCACGTACTCGGAGGCAAAAACATTTCGCCACGGAGCCGAAGCGCCGGAAATGCAGGACGTGATCGTTTTTACATTCAGGAAAGGCTCACTCAAAAAAGTGGACCGGAAAAAAATCGAAAATTGGCTTGCGTCACGCCTGGAAAATAAGAAAATGAAGGTGTTCTACGAGACCTGATCAGATAAGCATAACTAATCATTTTTTTAAAGGAAAAATTACCAATTTCTCATAATTTAAAGAAACTTTAAAAGATTTGGCTATTTGATGAATCACATTGAGATCAATTCGTGATATCTCATGGCGGACCGGCTTGTTGGCCACAAAGACGACAGTGACGCCCAGGCGCAGGGCCGACCGGACCAGGATCTCTTTCGCCGCCTTCGGGAAACTGTCCGCATCGACGTAGATACGCATGTCCGCACCTTTCCATGGCCTGGCCGAACCCCTCTTCAGGCCGAAAGGACCTCTTTAACCCGGCCGACAATGCCTCCCTCCAGGCGCACCTTGATGCCGTGCGGGTGATGCGGTGACTTGGTAAGAATAGCCAGGACGACTCCTTCTGTAAGCATGCCGGTGCCCTGATCCTGTTTCTGCACGACCTTCACCCGCATACCCGCTGCAATGTCAGCCCTGTTTTGCCCCTGCATGTCTCTCTCATTCATCCCGGCCGTTGACGGCACGGGGACTTATGTTCTTGACAGCCCCAAAGGGGCGGTAAGGACCGGAACGGGTTTACCCAATTCATTTACCTACACTGACCGTTGTGAGCTTGTCAAAAGGTCGCATGACGACGCATTACTCCAGCACGGCAGTTCCCGCGTCCAGACAAGCGTATCGGGAAGGAGACGTCGTGAAGCCAGAAGCTGCTGCAATTCTCCTTCCGTAATCGGACCATGCTTGCTGATGCCGTCTATGGAATAATACCACATCTTCTCCGTGAGCTTATCCTCCCCGGAAGCATCAATAGTGTTCTGCCTCTGAATCTCCGGCGGACCCGGCAGCGGATGTGACTCCCCTTCTGGAACTGCTTTCGCATCACCAGCCGGACCGGTTTCCATGTTTTCCCTTTTCCGGTTCCTAAACATCAGGAGGACGCCAGCCAGGAGAAACACTCCGACCATGATCAAATATACCAGGTCCATATTGCTAATCGGTTGCATCTTTTATCCCCCGCGCAATGTTCAGGCCCCCACTCCTGGCAACGCCTGGTAACGGCACCCTCCATGACGTTCGCACCCGTGATCACGAGCCGGAGCATCACGAATCCCGTTGAGTTTACTCTCGCCCCACAGGACATCCCCTGAATCTTCGCTGAATGCCACGACGTCGATCTCGATGTCGCCGGTGCGGTTCCAGTAGCCGCTGATCCGGGAGAAACGAAACGGAAGTCTGCCTTCACTGTTAACACTCGTGAGCAAACCCCGGATGAGGGATTCAAAGGATTTGCCCGTCAAGGTCGGCAGATCCTGGATAATTCTAGCGGTCCGACCTTCCACATCGCCAATTTCGATGAGACTTTGATTCCGGAAGATGTAACTGTTGACTTCAAGAAGCTATACGGGCGATTCTGACCGGCAAAATCGTGATCCAACCTCTGAAGGTTACATCTGCAAGTCGTTACTCTTGATAGACACGTCAAGGCATTGAGTAACGATGGAAAGCTGGCAAATTACATGATCTCCAAATATCTATGGTTTTCAACCAAAGCTTGGTGAATTGCTCCTTCCGATTTTTGCATCGATGTCTTCAAATTGATTGATTTTGACTGAACCATCTGGAAAGTTGGCGATGATTTCCAGATCGCCTCCCATAGCCTTGATAAAATTTCTTAGGGTACTGATATACATATCTGTCCGCTTTTCAAGTTTTGACACCGCAGCCTGTTTGACAGACAACACCTGTGCCAGTTGCTCTTGGCTTAAATTCCTGGCGTGACGTAAGTCCTGCAAAGGCATGGCATTAAGCAAAGCCTTGGTCTTTGCAGCAGCTTCTTCCCTTGCAGAGGGTTTCATTTTTTCTCTCAGTATGGAGTATGGTTTGCTCATGATGCACCCCCTTGGTCATCTTTTAAAGACTTCAAATATTCCTCATAAATTCTTTCAGCCAGTGGTACATACTTTTCGTACCAACGGTTTCCACCGGTCTTCCTGCCACCAATAAGAAGTATGGCTACACTGCGGATATCGAAGGCATAAAAAATCCTATAGGGCCTCCCTTTATGCTGAATTCTTAATTCTCTTATCTCGCCATACTTGGTTCCTTTTACATTAGAGCTGTAAGGATAAGGAAGATAAGGACCCTTTTCCTCTAATAAACCGACAATCGAGTCGATATCGATCTGCTCTTACTCGCTTAGATCTTCCCACCATGATTCAAACTCATCGGTATATTCAATTTGCCATGCCATGGATGGAATATAAACTCCAAGGAATATATAGTCAACAACTTTTCGTACTGATGATTACCGTTTCTACTCGGTTATTTTTTCTTTTTGGTCAAGTCAAGATTATTAAAGGAAACAGGTAGATTCTTCTACTGTCGATGATGTCTTATGCAGCCTCATGACATTTAATGAACCCCAAAGACCTCACCGTTCTCGATCCTTGCCCGATTTTGGCTCCCACAGGGTTATCGTCCTATCTGAAATATCGGCGACTTTGATCTTCAGAAGTTCCCCGATCCTCAAGCCGCAGCGGGCCTGAAGCTCCAAGATCAAACGATCTCTCTGCTTTGTGGCATTATAAATCATTTCATCCACCATTTCCCGGTCCAGGATCCTTCGGGGTTGCTGCTTGGGGGCTTTGAAGGTTTTACTGAGCAACGAGACATTACACGGATTCCGCATATTCAGGGAACAGCGATCGATGATAAAGTTGAAAAAAGCTTTCAATATTTCATGATTGAGATGCCTTTGGGGGATGGTAATTATAGAACTATATTCGACAGAAAGGAATGAGATGCCCTTGATTATGAAGACCCAATTATCCTTAGTGAGACTTCCGGAAAGCATCTGCAAGTCGTTACCCTGGATATCCATGTCGGTGCATTGAATACGGATCGTACTGTACAATATACGAATCATAGTTTTTGCCAATGGAGACGCCTGCCGCTACTTCCTGTAACCAAGCATACAGCGATTTTGGCACACATGCTTTGTTTCGATTGGTATTCATGGACTGGAAATTTAATCTCTTATTCTCCTTGACATACGTAAACAAAATGTTTACAGTCTAAGTCATGATTAAATCGTTTGCGGATATTGAAACAGAACGGCTTTGTACGACTGGAAAATCCAAATGGTTTCCGCCGGACATTTTGAAACGGGCAATAAAGCGGTTGACACAACTTGACGCGGCAACGGTTATCAACGATCTCCGCATGCCGCCATCTAACCATTTGGAAACTCTGAGTGGAAAACGCACCGGGCATTGGAGTATCCGCATAAACGATCAATGGCGCATTTGTTTTCGCTTTGAAAACGGAGAGGCTTACGATGTTGAAATTGTCGATTATCACTAAGGAGGTAAAACCATGAATCCGAGAAGCGCTTTGCCTCCGGTCCATCCGGGGGAATTTCTCAAGGAGATACTTGATGAATTGGGGATATCCCAAGCGGTATTTGCCCGCGCTGTCGGCCTTTCGGCTATGAGAATTTCCCATGTCGTAAAAGGTAAAAGGCCCATCACTGCTGAAATGGCCTTGTTATTTGGTAAGGCATTTGGACAAACACCACAATATTGGATCAATCTGCAGGCGGCATACGACCTCAAGATAGCGGAGAAAGTCATCGGTCATGGAAGGCTTTCACAAATTCATGAACTTGCCCATGTATGAACAGAACCTGTTAGAAGGAACTTGATTCTGATATTATCTTGCTGAGCAGGATCTAAATTGAAGTTGGACACTGAATGCTGGTGGAAACATGCATCAGGAAAACAGTAAGCAAAACAACATTATATGTTCACAAGAACTTCCTGAAGTCCAACATTCAGCGATTATGACTTCTATACAACTCTTCAATCGGGAATCCTTCACATCTGATTGCAATTTGGCGATGGTTGAAGTATAAAAAAGCAAAGATTCTCCTGGATATAAAGGGGATATTTTTATGCAAACCATACCCGTTAGAATCTTCCTTTCACTGTTTGTCTTGCTTATGCTCATCCCATCTTCCGTAACCTCTGCCACGGAGCGGAGAACCGCTCTTCTAATTGGAAACAGCTCTTATAAGTCAGGTCCGCTGAAGAATCCTGTTAATGACGCTACAGATTTGGCGGCAAACCTTAAGAGACTCGGATTTGCGGTGATCCTCAAGAGGAATGCCACTCACCAGGAGATGGAGGAGGCGATCAGAGAATTTGGCGAACAACTAAAGGAAGGCGGGGTTGGTTTATTCTATTATGCAGGGCATGGTGCCCAGATCGGGGGCAGGAATTATCTGCTGCCGATAGGAGCAAAGATCAACAAGGAGTTGGATATCAAATTCCAAGCGGTTGATGCAGAGATTATCCTTGGCGAAATGGGGAATGCCGGTAATAACCTGAATATTGTGATTCTTGACGCCTGCCGGGATAATCCTTACGCGAGGAGTTTCCGGTCGTCAAGCCGGGGGCTGGCCATAATATCCGATGCACCGAAAGGAACCTTTATCACCTATTCCACCAGTCCCGGCAAGGTTGCCGCTGATGGCACCGGTCGCAACAGCCCTTATACAGGGTCTCTGATCAAGCATATGAACACATCCGGCCTTCCCATCGAAGAGGTTTTCAAGAGGGTAAGGAAGGATATTGGGAGAAAGACGAGTGGACAGCAGGTTCCCTGGGAGCTGTCATCACTGGAGGGGCAGTTTTATTTCCTGCCCAGTTCGGTCGGCAACTTACCTGTCAATGCTACAGAATCGACGATTGTCAGGGACGAATCGCCGGTGGCAATTACGGTAGCCACTGATGATCTTGATAGTGAGCGTAATAAGATCGAATTGGAGAAGCAAAGGCTGGAGAAGGAGGAATCGCTGCTTGCGGAAAAGGCGGCCTTAGAGCAGAAGCGACAACAGTTGGAGGCAAAGAAAAAGCAATTGGCCATGGGATCGCGGCCTTCCGTATCCACTGGTAATGAGACCAGGAGAGACGGGCGGTTCATTGCCTATGACAACGGGACGGTATTGGACACGCGAACGAACCTGATGTGGGCGGCGAAGGACAACGGCAGTGATATCAACTGGGCCAATGCCAAGATCTACTGTGAGAGCTACCGTGGCGGCGGATATACGGACTGGCGGATGCCGACACAGGATGAGCTGGCGGGGTTGTATGATAAGAGCGCTGGCTATAGACCGGTCTGTGCAGCAAGGGACGATAATGACAAGATTTATTTGACTGGTTTGATAAATGTCAGTTGTTGGGCTGTCTGGGCCTCTGAAACGCAAGGTTCCGCTGCCGCAGGCTTCGGTTTCGGCAACGGCGGCCTGTACTGGGGTCGCCAGTTAAACGACAACAACCTCCGCGTTTTGCCGGTGCGGTCGGGCAAATAGGTTATTTGATCATTTGGTTCTTTGGTCATTTTCTTTTAGGTGCAGGGCGAATACCTGCTCGTTACAACAATATGGGTTTTAGGTTATAGGTGATGGCTCACTATGAACACCTTCCCATATACCGAGAGGCCTTCAAGTTTCTGATCTACTGCGAAACAAACATATCATGAATCGTGGTTTATGTGTATTTGCATCCCATTAGTTCACGTCTATGCCGAGCATACACAATGATCTGAACCCAATCGCACGCCCATGACGTGCTCCGATTGAGCTTTTCGTTATATGAACAAGAGTATGAGAATTCTAATCATTCTTGGACATCCAAATCCCGGAAGTTTGAACCATGCAATAGCCCATGCCGCCGGAGGCGATCGCTTACAAGCTTCAAGATCCCCAATGGTGTCTGCGCCAAGCGGAGACAATCGGTCCTGACTGCCATCAGCTGATCCGGACTCTCTTTGCCGACCGGGTTCTGGACAATCTGCGCGCCGCCCAGGGTATCGTCGGTCTGGGAAAGAAGTACGGATCTGCGCGTTTGGAATCCGCCTGCAAGCGGGCGCTGCACTTCGAAAATCCCCGCTATAAAACGGTCAAGACCATTTTGGAAAAGGGCCTGGATCAAGCTCAAGAGATCCCTTCCGCCAGAGTTCCTCTTTCCTCCGTCTACACCGGTGGTGGTCGTTTCCTCCGCCAAACCGGGTTAATGCTGTTACATTGAGAAAGGAGGAAATGATTATG
>JAKQIZ010000142.1 GCA_029561465.1 Deltaproteobacteria bacterium
TTGGCAGACGGGGACGTCTGCCGCTCCTGTATCTGTGTCTCCTCGTCTCCCTATCTCTGGGTAAAAACTATCTCTGGGTAAAAAGAGATTCCGGACAGCATGAGCATCACCGCTATCCGCTCGCGGAGCCGCCTTCCGTGAGAAACTCGTTCAGACCGTATTCCCCGAAGATGGTCAGTTGGTCCGGATCCCGGAATTGGATGTCCTGGCGCCGGAGCCATTGTTCGATAAGGCGCAGGGAAGCGGGGTCGGGGGGGGGCGTTGCGGAGGCCGCGGGCGTCCTCCAGTTCCAGCGCGGTGGCGCCGCTGAGGCGGTCGGAGACGACGCGGAGAATCGGCCTTCCCGGGTCTTAAAATGCGGCGCAGCCCTCCAATAGCACCCTGAAACTGCTTGCAAAAATAATACTTGACCAAATTGAACTGAAAAATCTGAATGATTTTTTTAATCTGTTTAACTTAATAGGATCATTACCGACATGGGAAAATTGCTCAAAAAGGACAAAAAATAGCACCTCACGTGGGCGCCATCATTCAGATTGCTTATCAATTGATGCCATCCGATCCCGGGGAATGTATCAGTCTGGCCAGGGGAAAAGCCGAAGCGATAAATGGCAAGCAATCGATTTCCTGGATCGCAATGCAAACTGCCACTATCAGGTCATCACCGGCATTAGAAATGCAACCGGTGAACACGGACCGATGAAGGCCATCGATCACCCTCAATATCGACAGCCTGAGATCTCCACCCGAGCTCTGAGGATACAATATTCCCATAACCAACTACAGGAGAATATCATGAAAACAAATCTCAAGTTTCTGGTGCCCCTACTATTTTTGATAACAGTAGTAATACCCGTTTTTGCCGCTTTTCCCGGCAGCGGGACCCGGGAACAGAGCAGGGAAATTGATCTCATCCGCGAAAACAGCGAACTCAGCAGTGAAAACGGTGAGCTGGTCCGCGTGGATCCGGACAGCTATGAGCCGGATGACGACGCCGCCGATTACACATTGATAGACCCGACACCGTTCCTTGGTGCCCAAAACCACACCCTGCACTCCGGTACGGACCTGGACTGGTATCGCTTTTACGGTTATACGGACAGGAACTATCATTTCTACTCCACCGGCACCATCGACACGGACATCTATCTGTATCTGGATGATGGGACCACGCTGCTCGAATATAACTATGATGGCGGGGAAGGCACAAATTACGATCTGTACTTCACCCCACCCGCCAATGCTTACTACAAGATCAAGGTGGTCGGCTACAACGCTGTGGGAGCTTATGTGTTCTGTTATCACCACGTAGCGGATCCGGGTCAGGCTCGGAATGACGCAGAGGCTCATGGTTTGTTTGTCCGGAGGACAGCAGACGGAAGGCGGTGGCGTCAGCCACCGTTCACCGCCCGGTGACCGGCCCCCAAAAAGACGATGTCCGGTGCTTTCAAGCACCGGCAATACACCCGGTGATTCGCCCTCCACGGCCTCCATAGGTCGCGTTTACGGCCTTTTCACCGGATACAGGAGGATGGGCGTCAGCCGGCGGTTGAAACCGCCGGAGATCGTCTCTCCCTCGCCGCTGATGCCAAAGAACGGTGGCTGAAGCCACCGCCTTCCGTCTTTTCCCGCGGGGGCTTGGTTTTGGGTTCTGAAAGGCCCTCCGGGCCTTGGCTCGGGGTCCTCGCGGACGAGCACAGCGAGTTCGAGGGGTGAATGGCGGGGACGTCTGCCACTCCATTTTGTTATCGACGATGTCGTCTGCCGCTCCGTTTGTTACGATGGAAACGTCTGCCGCTCCATTTTTGTGGTCGACGGGGACGTCGACCTTCCGTGGAGTCCATTTGCATACGCTACGGTTACGTCATTCCGGGACGACGCAGTCGGGCCCGGAATCCAGACGGTCCGGGTAATGCCCTGGAAGGGTGTCGGTCCAGACAACGTCTGGAGCGACCCCGCATTTGCCTGGTATCGGTTTTGCTTTTCCCGCATTTGCCTGGTATCGGTTTGGCTATTCCCGCAAGGGCGGGTTCGTTTGTCCGGAGGACAGCAGACGGAAGGCGGTGGCTTAAGCCACCGTTCACCGCCCGGGAACCGGCCCACAAAAAGACGAGAGAGCGGTGCTTTCAAGCACCGGCAATACACCCGGTGATTCGCCCTTCGCGGCCTCCGGAGGTCACGTTTACGGCCTTTTCACCGGATACAGGGGGTGAACGTCAGCCGGCGGTTGAAACCGCCGGAGATCGTCTCTTTTTTGCT